>VGVY01000052.1 GCA_016873835.1 Ignavibacteria bacterium | reverse complement strand
ATAACAAGACATTTCCAATTGTAAAAGTATTCTTTTCAAATAATTCAGCTGAAACATTGAAAAATATTTTTTCTCCTTCAATAACAATTTTTGTATCTGAGCCGTAACCATGAACTGATTTCACAACAGCAGAAATCAAGTAGGTGTCTTTTGAAAATTCAAATTTTTGTATTTCACAGTTTACAATAACAGAACCGGGCGGAATTTTTTCGTTAGTCAATTCCATATTCTCTTGAGCTTTTTCCTGAGAACTGCAAGAAATAAACAATACGAATCCCGAAACAAAAATTACTTTAATCAGTTTTTTCATTAACATTTTATATACTTTTAAATTAGTTGACAGTAAAATATAGAGTTCAAAGAAGTAAACCAATAGAACTGGATAAAAAAAGGGCCGCATAATTACGACCCTCCTGAGTTCTTTATTCGGAATTCCGATTTTATTTCATTAAAACCATTTTCTTAGTTTCAACAAAGTTATCTGCTCTTATCGTGTAAAAATAAACGCCACTTGAAACGCGGTTTCCAAAATTGTCTGTTGCATTCCAATAGATATTGTGTTTACCGGCTGTTCGATTTTCATTTATAAGCGTGCGGACTTCACTGCCAAGCGCATCGAAAATTTTTATTTCTACATCAACTGCTTTGGGCAAAGTAAAACTAATAACTGTCTCTGGATTAAAAGGATTTGGAAAATTCTGATTCAAATTAAATGCAGATGGTAAAAGCTCAACTGTTTCTTTTGCGTCGCTTGGACCAAAACTTACATATGCACGTATTAGATAAACCACAAATGAGTCTCGCGCGGTAGTTTGATTTACATAAAAATTCCACCATCCGCGTGTACCATTATTAGTTGTTAGTGTTCTGCTATTTGAAACTGGTTGATAAGTATGCATCACACGGTTTGGACCAGTGCTTACATTCACCTGATAAACCCCGTCGATGCCGAATGCAGCTACAAAAGATGTACTTGCATCAATATTTCTATCTCTTAAATCAACTTTCACCCAATTTGTCCATGGTACGGGATATGGAACTGATGGATATACTTTTCCAGTAGCAGTAATGGGTGCAGCAAGTGTTTTTCCAGTCATTTTTGTTGATGAATATCGAAGAATACTACCATTCAGCGAACTTAAGTTTCTTAAAGCTACTCTTATGGAATCCAATTTAGCACCTGGCATACCTTCAAAGATTACTGCAACGGAATCTCCAACAGACCAACTGAAAATACCTGAGGGTTCTTTTGAATCGTATGCTAATTCAGTTACAGTATTTACAAATTGACCAGAGGAAGTATAAGAAAATGCATGAGGACCCTTTATCGACTCATTTTGATCAAGATGATAAATAGCAAATGTTACTTCTGAATAGGTTGTTCCATAATCAGGGACATTAAAAACTGAATTTGTTGGAACATCAACAACTTGTTTTGATGCAGTACCAATCTTCATTGCTTTAACTTTTATACCAGTATTTCCTTGATTATTAAAAGTTATAGATAAATTCTTTCCGCCTTTGTATGTAATATATTTTGCACCATATTTAAAAACACCATCTTGTGTCACTGATACATTTGGATTAGAATATAAAACAGATGTCATTTTAGGAAGACCGGAATATTGGTAACCATATTTAGGATTATGTGCATAATCATTAAAATAATTTGCTACATACCAGTCTTCCAGAAAGCCAGGGAAAGTTGCACTTAAACCTAAACTGCTCAGCGCAAAATTGATCCCGTTTTCATTCTTTAATTTATTTTCATGGTATCTTTTGAAAATTTGAATTCCAAACTGCTCTTTTAAGTAAAGCGAAAATCTAGCAGCTCTAGAATAATCATTAAGAACTAAAGTATTGTCACTACTGCGCCATTCAAAAAGATATTGGTTTGGTTCATTTGCGTACTCGGAAGGAGAATAAAGAGAATAACCACAAACTACTTCAGCAGCCAATGACCATGATTCATTAAAGAATGTATAATCAGCATTTCCACCAAAGTAATTAAAATGAATCATGTGTTGAAATTCATGTGCGGTTGTAGCTAAACCAGTCTGTAAACTTGCGTTACCAGTTGGTTTTTTAAAATCTAATGGATCTCCATCAAGATAATAGATTTCTGCAACATTGCTATTCACTTGTTGGTATTGATTATATCCATAAAAATATCCAGCAACATATCTGCCGGGGCCGGTATATCCATCTTTAATATTTAAAATTAGAATTATAATCTTGTTATCATTATCAACGTTTGGTGGATTTCCGAATGTCTCAACATCAATTTGATAAATACCTTTGCTTGCATTTGCTGGTGTGCTGTTATCAAAAGCATTTCTAACTGCATCCACTGCTGGTTGATCTACTCTGCCATTAGTCCACAACGCATCTTCAACAAAAATATAACAATTTGTACCAACTGCCCGACAAGTTGATGGAACAGAATAAAATTGATTGTTTTCAAAATTGGAAGCGAACCAACTTCTTGTAGATCCAACGGTAAAATTCCATGCACTTTTTTGGAGAGACGGCATTGGAGGACCAAATTTATTTAGATCAATTCCATTTGCTCGATTAAATTTTTCAATATATGAATGTGCATTGACCGGGAAACTTTCCACAGATTGCAATTCGGTCATTTGATATGCTGGAACTTTCAACAGATTTTGTGCATTTAAATTGAAAAAGGAAATTATCGTAAGCACAAAAAGTGATTTAACATTTATCTTTTTCATAAATACCTTTTATTTTTTCTCTTGTGATAAAGGTAAAGCTTTTTCAATTACTAAAATTGGAAGACCTGATTCAACGCGGCTTTGTTTATACATCACAGAATAATTATTTCCTTGCTGCTTCCAAAGTTCTTTAATAATCAGTTCATCGCCTTCCAGAATATACAGCTTATTGTTTTCGATTTCTAAAGCGAGTTTTGCAAAAGGTTCATTACCTACAACAACTATTTTTCCGTTTAAATAAGTTTCATTCTCTGATCCGCAATTACAGCAAGAAATAAATATAAACGGAATAATTAACAACATTAAAAAAACGATCGATTTCTTGTGATTCATTAATTTTCCCATTGAAGTGCTTGTTCAAGATAACGATTTACGCAAAAAAACTAAAGAAGTAAAAAATACATCTTTGTTATACTACTAAAATGATTCTTTATTATCATTTCCAGAATTTACTATTTCAAATAAATAATTTTCTGAGCCGAGTAAATCTCTAAGAGTTAAATTCTCGACAACAGAATCCACTGCATCTTGAATAATTTTCCAAAGTGAGCGAACAGAACAATCTATAGAATTAGTACAGAAATCTGATACACCGCTGTGTGACTGACAAAATGAATCATCAAATAATTTTCCGCCAAGTACAATTAACACATCTTTTATTTTTATTTCATCTGGTGATTTGGAAAGAGTGTACCCTCCAAGTTGACCACGTTCTGCCGTTAAAAATCCGCCTAATCTCAGGACTCTTAATATTTTTCCAGTGTTATGTTCAGAAATTCCTTCTGCTCGGCTGATTTCGGGAATGGTAAGAGACTTACCAACATGGTGAAATTTACCAATCCTTAAAAGACATCTCAAACCATATTCTTCTTGTGCATTAAATTTCATAACTACCTCTTTTCATTAGAACATGAGCAAGGATCAGTTTGAATAAAATACTTGCTCTTAATCTTTCTCTTACACTTTATTCAAAGGTATTTTAGACCCACAAGCTTTTGCATGAATTAATTTATCATACATTTCTTTAGAAATTGACGGTCCTTGCTTGGAACAGAATTTATCGAAAATCATTTTCAAATCATCTGCAATTTCTTCGGCACTTCTTCCTTCAATATGGTGACGCGGCATCATAAATAAAACTTCTCCATTTTTTAACAGCGCTAATGATGGAGATGATGGAGGAAAATTTGATAAATAATTTTGACGCAAATAATCAACCGCTTCGCGATCCTGACCAGCAAATACAGTTGCAAGATTATCAGGAATTACATTGTACTGCAATGCGAGAGTAACTCCAGGTCTGGCAGTGCCGGCCGCGCATCCGCAAACTGAATTTACCATTACAAAAACAGTTTCATCATTTTTCTGAGAAAGTTTTTCTTCAACTTTTTCAGGAGATGTTAATTCTTCGAATCCGACATAAATTAATTCATCCCTCATTGGTTGAACAGCTTCAGGATCATATATCGGCGGTTTTTGATTTATAGTGAACATTTTTTCCCTTTCTTATCAACTAATATGTTTTTAAAACAAATAAAATCAATAAATAACGTAATGTTTCAATAAACCCAATATGAAGTTTTTCAACATTTTTATAAAAATCCTAATTCAAGTTTTGCTTCTTCAGTCATCTTATCCATACTCCACGGCGGTTCCCAAACCAAATCTAAGTAAACATCTTTCACATCCTTTACACTTTTAACTTTTTCTTTAACTTCTTTTGGAAGAGATTCGGCAACTGGGCAGTGAGGTGAAGTTAATGTCATTTTTATATATGAATTTCCATCCTCATCTATTTTAATATCATAAATTAAACCAAGCTCCCAGATATCTACCGGTATTTCTGGATCATAACATGTTTTAATTTTCTGAATAATTTCTTGTTCTAATTTCCCTTTATCAATCATATAATTTAAATATGCCTATTTCAAAAATAGTTATTCAGATTTCTCATTTGTTTATCGACTGATTCGAAATAACCATCTATTGTCATATCGAACAATGTGAGATATCTGATTTATTAACTCTATCCTTAATGAACCTTATGAAAACATCTTTTTAACTTTCAATAAACCGTGAATAAGTTTATCGATTTCATCTTTAGTATTATAAAAACTAAATGAAGCTCTTGCAGTTGCCAGCACGTTATACCTTTTCATAATAGGCTGAGTACAGTGATGACCAGTTCTAATTGCTATTCCATCAGTATCTATTATTGTACCAATATCATATGGATGGATCCCATCGATTACAAAAGAAATTACTGAAGCTTTCTCCTTTGCAGTTCCAATAATCTTTAATCCATCTATTTTTTGAAGTTCATTCGTAGCATATTTTAATAATTCCTCTTCATATAAACTTAATTCTAACCTATCAAATTGATTTATATAATCAATAGCTGCACCTAAACCAATGCCTCCGGCAATATTTGGTGTTCCGGCTTCAAACTTTCCAGGGATATCATCATAAGTAGTTTTTTCAAAATCTACGGTTCTTATCATACTGCCGCCACCTTGATAAGGAGGCATCATTTCTAAATATTCTGCCTTACCATAAAGAACTCCAATACCGGTTGGACCAAAAACTTTATGCCCAGAAAAAACATAAAAATCTGCATTAAGTTCTTGTACATCAACTTTCATATGCGGAATTGCTTGCGCACCATCTATTAATACTGGAACATTTTTACTATGTGCAATTTCAATTATTTTTTTTACTGGATTTATTGTGCCAAGTGTATTTGAAATATGAACAACCGAAACAAGTTTTGTTTTTTCAGTAATTGCATTTGCAAAATTGTTTAAATCAATTTCTCCAGAATCATTAATTGGAATTACTTTTAGATTTATTTGCTTTCTATCGCCCATCAATTGCCAAGGAACAATATTGGCATGATGTTCCATGTGAGTTATTATTACCTCATCTCCGTTGCAGAATATCTTTGCACGGCAAAAAGAAGAAGCCACCAAGTTTATTGCTTCCGTTGCACCACGAACAAAAATTATCTCTGAGGCACTGATAGCATTAATAAATTCTTTTACCTTCAATCGTGCATTTTCATATTGATCAGTTGCTAATTCACTTAGAAAATATAATCCCCGGTGAATGTTTGCATTATCAAATGTGTAGTAGTGATTTAATGAATCAATTACTGTTTGGGGTTTTTGAGTTGTTGCTGCGTTGTCAAGATAAACTAATGGCTTTCCATTTATTGATCGCGAAAGGATTGGGAAATCATTTCTGACTTTGTGAACGTCTAACTTTTTTTTGATGTCGGAAATTGTATTGATCATTTACAGTCTTATATATTTCATCACTTATAAATTATGAATAATTCCAATTTGCTGTTTCGCCTCTGACAAAGACGTTTGAAAAGTCTAACTTACAAATAGAAATTTTTCATGAATTATTATTTATTCACTTATGATTTCAACTCTGTGTAAATGTTCAAAAATCATATGGTTCAGTTGCTCACGTATTTGTTCTATTTTAACTGATTCAACAACATCGTTAGCAAATGCTCTAATCAAAA
This sequence comes from Ignavibacteria bacterium, assembly GCA_016873835.1. GTDB lineage: Bacteria > Bacteroidota > Ignavibacteria > Ignavibacteriales > Melioribacteraceae > DSXH01. The sequence continues at coordinate 10,806 of VGVY01000052.1, read as the reverse complement.
TTGATTTAGCAAGGTTTTCCGGAATTCCTCTAGTACGAATATAGAAATAAGCTTCATCGTCCAAGTGCCCAACTGTTGCACCATGAGAACATTTAACATCATCAGCAAAAATTTCAAGCTGAGGTTTCGTATCAATTTTTGCTTTTTTAGAGAGCAATATAGTTTTGTTCTGCTGATAAGCATTCGTTTTTTGAGCATCTTTCTGGACAATTATTTTTCCGTTGAAAACGCCGTGTGCTTCATCATCCAATATTGCTTTGTAAACTTCATTGCTCATACAATTAGGCTTTGCATGGTCAACAAATGTATGGTTATCAATGTGCTGTTTACCATTGGCTAAAGATAAACCATAATAATGAGTTTCAATATTTTCACCGTTTAAAACTGAATTGATATCATTACGGACAATGCTTCCACCGAATTCAAAATTGTAATGATTGAAAACACTGTTCTTTTCTTGAAAAGCTTGGAGTTTTTCGATATGAAATGAGTTTTCATTTTCACTTTGATTTTTTATTAAATCAACAATTCCGCCTTCATCAACATAAACCTCTGAAATTATGTTTGTAAAATATGGTTCACTTCCATGTCCAAAATAATTTACTATAATGCTTGCTTGAGAATTTTTTCCTACTACAATAATATTCCGTGGAACGGATAAAACTTTGTTATCTTCAGCTCCATTTATATGAACAATTTGAATTGGTTTATCCAATACAATATTATCGCTTACTTTTATGAAACTTCCATCAACAGAATAAACAGAGTTAATTGCATTGAAAATATTTTCAGTTTTAGAAAGTTTACTAAAATACTTTTGAAGAATTTGAGGATTGTTTTTGGCAACTGTTGAAATATTCTCAATTATTATTCCTTCTGGAATTCGTTCTAAATCACTTAATTCATTCGAATAAATTCCATTAACAAAGGTTAACAAATAATAGTCAAAACCTTGGAATAAGAAATCTTTTAGCTTTTCTTTACTCAAAATAATTTGAGGAAGTTTTGAAACCGGGATGAAGTTTTGTTCGCTAATGGATGAAATATTTGTGTATTTCCACTCTTCATCTTTTAGTGTTGGGAACGAAAGCTGTTCAAGGCTTGGCAACGTCTCTTTTCGTAAATCATGTAAAAAAGTTTTTGAATGACCATTTAAACTCTCTTCAAATGATACAAAACTTTCTAAATACCAATTTGGATTTTGTTTATTTTTATTCATTTTCTGATTGCTCATCTCATTATTAAACATTAGCTTTTTCAAATTCATTTGAAGAGATCCAATCATAACCTTTTTCTTCAAGTTCAAGTGCTAATTCTTTTCCTCCAGATTTTACAATTTTTCCTCCGGATAGAACGTGAACAAAATCTGGCACAATGTAATTAAGTAATCTCTGATAATGAGTAACTAATAAAACTGCATTATTTTGGTTTCTAAAAACATTAACTCCGCTTGAAACAATTTTTAATGCATCAATGTCAAGTCCAGAATCTGTTTCATCTAGTAATGCAAGTTTTGGGTTCAATGTAAGCAATTGTAAAATCTCATTGCGTTTCTTTTCCCCTCCAGAAAAACCAACATTTACTGCTCTACTAACTAATGAATCATCCATTCCAAGTACTTTTGACTTTTCTTTAATCAAGTCTAAAAATTCCTTTGGAGTTAATTCTTGCTGGTTGTGATATTTTCTTATCTCATTTATAGCTGTTTTTAGAAATGTTGCATTGCTTACACCTGGAATTTCAATTGGATATTGAAACGCTAGAAAAACTCCTTCACGTGCTCTATCTTCTGGAGCCATGTCGAGTAAATTCTTTCCCTCAAACCATATTTCTCCGCTGGTTACTTCATAACCTTCGTTTCCGGCAAGTACATTTGCAAGTGTACTTTTTCCCGAACCGTTCGGTCCCATAATAGCATGGACTTCGCCTTTGTTGATTTCTAAATCAATTCCTTTTAGAATGTCTTTTCCTTCAACTTTTGCTTTTAGATTTTTTATTACTAACATTTTTTCCCTTTTGTATAATAATTTTTTAACCTACAGAACCTTCCAAACTTATTGCAAGCAATTTTTGCGCTTCTACAGCAAATTCCATTGGCAGTTCTTTAAATACTTCTTTGCAAAATCCATTCACAATCATGTTTACCGCATCTTCAGTAGAAATTCCTCGTTGGTTTAAATAAAAAATTTGGTCTTCGCCAACTTTAGATGTTGTAGCTTCATGTTCAACTTTTGCTGATTCATTATCAACTTCGATATATGGAAAAGTATGAGCACCACATTTTTCGCCCATTAACATTGAATCGCATTGAGTAAAATTGCGTGCCCCCTCAGCATTTCTTCCTATCCTCACCAATCCTCTATATGAATTTTGACTTTTACCGGCACTAATTCCTTTTGATATGATTGTGCTGCGTGTGTTTTTGCCAAGATGAATCATTTTTGTTCCGGTGTCTGCTTGCTGCTTGTTATTTGTAACTGCGACAGAATAAAATTCGCCCACCGAATTATCCCCTTGTAATATACAGCTCGGATATTTCCAAGTAATAGCAGAACCGGTTTCAACTTGAGTCCAAGAAATTTTAGAATTAATTCCTTTGCAAGCTCCTCGCTTTGTAACAAAATTGTAAATGCCGCCTTTCCCTTCTTTATCGCCCGGATACCAATTTTGAACAGTTGAATATTTAATTTCAGCATCATCAAGAGCAACCAGTTCCACAACTGCAGCATGTAATTGATTATTATCGCGAATTGGTGCAGTACATCCTTCTAAATAACTTACGTATGAATTTTCTTCAGCTACAATCAAAGTTCTTTCAAACTGACCAGTTTCTTGTGCATTAATCCTGAAATAAGTTGAAAGTTCCATTGGGCAGCGAACCCCTTTGGGAATAAAGACAAAAGAACCATCGCTAAATACTGCTGAGTTTAACGCTGCAAAATAATTATCCGTATAGGGAACGACTGATCCTAAATACTTTTTTATTAAATCCGGATATTCTTTAATCGCTTCTGAAATGGAACAAAATATTATTCCTTTTTCCTTAAGCGTATCTTTAAAAGTAGTTGCAACAGAAACAGAATCGAAAACAGCATCAACAGCGACACCAGAAAGAATTTTTTGTTCTTCTATCGGAATACCAAGCTTCTCAAAAGTTTTCAATAATTCTGGATCAACTTCATCAAGAGAATTTAATTTTGGTTTTTGCTTTGGAGCAGAATAATAACTGATATTCTGGTAATCTATCGGTTGATATTCAACATTTGGCCAGTGAGGTTCTATCATCTTTTGCCAATATCTAAAAGCTTTCAGACGCCATTCCGCCATCCATTCAGGTTCCTCTTTCTTTTTAGAAATGAACCGAACAATTTCTTCATTCAAGCCTTTTTGTGCTGTCTCGGATTCAATCTCAGTAACAAATCCCCATTTATACTCTGAACTTGTCAGATCATCAAGCACTTTCATATCATCAGAGACTTCGTCTGACTTAACATTTTTTTCCTTTAAATCACTCATTTTCCCTTATTTTCTAAATTTTCCATAAGAAACGTAATTAATCTTGAAAAAATTATCAAGATTTATTTCTGTTAACATCAGAAATCTCTTTTACGTTCATTTTCAGGAGGATCTTTGTCGATTAATCTCGAAAAGTAATATGCCAGTGGCTACGGACGCATTTAAAGAATCAACCTTTCCTTTCATAGGAATTTTTACAAGGTAATCGCAATTTTCTGCAATTAGTCTTCTTATTCCTTTTTCTTCATTCCCGATTACAATTGCAGTCGGAATTTTATAATCAACTTCGTTGTAATTCTTAGCGTTTTGTAAAGAACTTCCAACAATCCAAAACCCAGATTCCTTTAATGTTCTAATTAAGTTATTAAGGTTTGAAGTTTTTGATATTTTCAAATGAGATACTGCGCCAGCAGAAATCTTTTCAACAGTTTCATTAATTGGAGAGCTTTGACTTGTAGTAACAATTACCCCATCTACTCCGGCACATTCTGCGGTTCTTAAAATTGCACCTAGGTTATGTGGATCTTGAATTGAATCCAGCAAAAGTAAAAATGGATATCTACTTTTAAGGGATTCTTTGACTAGTGTATGAGAGTCAATGAAATAATGGGAGCTTAATAGTGCAACTACACCTTGAGAATTATCAGCATCACAAACTTGGTTGAATTTTTGCGAAGAGACTTGAGAAATTTTTACCCGATTTTTTTTGGCAGCAGAAAAAATCTGATTTATAGCATCACCATGCTGTCCATAGGCAATATAAATTACTTCGATGTTTGCGTTGGATAAAATTGCCTCCAGTACCGGCTTACGTCCAAATATTTTTCGCATGAATGAAATCTATTTTAAAAATTCTTTTTAATATTACTGACCAAAGCTGAACTTCCCTCTATCAACTTCAAATTTGCAAAACAAACGATTGTTTTTCTTTCTCGGTTTAAATTCTTTTCTTAACAATATATCTTTACTGTAAATGTTGAGATAATATTCTGCAGAGTTAATCGCACCATCTTGTTTAACTACATTAATGTTTAACTGACCGATCAGATCTTCAAATAATACTTCTTTCACTGCTGGTTGAACTTTTGGAACAGCATTCATTTTAGCCTTCAAGCCAATTACTACAATATTAATAACATCTTTTTCTTTAATAACATCTACAGAAATTTCGTACGAAAAACTTGTAAACTCTGCTATTGTTTCAAGACTGAAGGCTACAAATTGTTTTTTTAATTTAACATCATATTTAAAATAGGCTTTGCAGTTAAAATCAATTTTATCAGGTTTTTTATTTGGAATAGCTGTAAGTGCAGTATTTGATTTTCTTTTTCTTGTTTTTGGAATTTTGGGTATTCTAGTCGGTTTTTTTAAAGGCAATTATCTCCCCTTTATTGTGAATATAATTTTATCAACGTCATCAAATTTAATATTTACTTGGACTCCAGTTTTCATGTCCTTCATAACTATTTCTTTCTGATTTAATTCATTGCCGCCAAAAAATATTACAAATTTTGCAGATGCTTTATTTGCCTCCCTCATTTGAGCTTTAACACTTCGTGATAGATAATCAAGATCAACAATTAATCCACTTCGCCTTAAATTAACAGCAAATTGATATGCTTTTTGGATTAATTCCTTTTCAAGTGTCACAATGTATATATCAATTTCTTCCTCTTTTACTGAGAATGATTTTTCATTTTCACATGCAAGTAAAATCCTTTCCATTCCGGCTGCAAATCCAATTCCGGGAATATCACCTCCACCTAATTCTTTGACAAGTAAATTATACCTCCCTCCACCACAGAGAGCGCTTTGTGAACCAACACTTCTGCTTACAATTTCAAATGTAGTATGGGTATAATAATCTAATCCACGAACTAATTTTGCATCAATTTCAAATGGAATGTTTGCACCTAGTAAGGCTACTTTTACTTTTTCAAAATGCTCTAAACTTTCATCATCAAGGTGTTCTATTAAAAGCGGAGCATGTTCCATTATTTTTTGATCTTGGTTTTCCTTGCTATCAAAAATTCTGAGAATGTTTGAATCAAATCTCTTTTTACTTTGTGCTGAAAGCTTATCATGATATTTCTTAAGGTATTCAGCTAAGATTAATTTATATTTTTCTCTCGACTCTGGAACACCAAGAGAATTAATTTTAACAACTATTTTTTTTAATCCAAGTGAAGAGAGAATATCATAAGCCATGATTATTATTTCAGCATCTAAAAGTGGGTCATTGCTGCCAAGCACTTCAGCCCCAAACTGGTGAAATTGTCTAAACCTTCCAGCTTGAGGCCTCTCTTGTCGGAACATAGGAGAGATGTAAAAGAACTTGTTCAAGCTTTGTTTTTTTTCCAAAGAATGTTCTATTAATGCTCTTACAACAGCCGCAGTCATTTCCGGCTTTAAAGTTACACTTGTTCCGCCACGATCAATAAAAGAATACATTTCTTTGCTAACAATATCTGTAGTTTCCCCAATGCTTCGAGCAAATAGAGCAGTTTCTTCAAAAATGGGTGTGCGAATTTCTTTGTAGTTAAATTTTGAAAAAATTCCATTAACAATATTTTCGAGATATTTCCATTTGGGAATATCTTGAGGTAAAATATCGCGCGTGCCCGTAATAGCTTTTATCATTAAGATGATAACCAGTATTAAGTTATATCAAAATATTGTTTTTCTTCTGTGTCAAAAAGTTCAAAAATTTCATCTGCTGTTTTTGCTTTTAAAAGACTTTCTCTAAATTCTTCCTTATTCATCATTCTAGATATACGGCTTAACAATTTAATATGAGGTCCAACCAAATTCTCTTTACCAACAAGTAAAAAAATTAAATTAACCGGCTGTCCATCTAATGCTTGAAAATCAACCGGTAAATCAACTTTACCAAATGCTGCTATGATATCATTCACACTGTTCGATTTGGCGTGAGGAATTGCAAATCCTTTACCAACTCCAGTAGACATTATTTTTTCTCTTTCATGAACAGATTCTCTCATCGATTCAAGATTTATTACTCTTTCATCGTCTTTTAATATATCAATTAATTCGTTTATCAAATCTGTTTTTGTTTCAGAATTCATTGATGGAATTATTTTTTCTTTTTGAAGAATTTCACAAATTCTCATGATTTTCCGTAAGTGTTTTTTTTTCTGAATGTAAATTTAAGAAAGGGGTTTACTTTTAGCAATTAAGACGAATTAATTCGTTACACTCGTGTCGTTATTTCTTGCAGACATAATTATGTTACACTAATTTTCGTATGAAGTTATTACGAAAAATCAAAAAAGAGGAAATAATGGATATCCAAAACAAAACTGTACTTGTGTTAGGTGGATGGGGACTAGTTGGTAATGCAGTTATTAGAAAACTTGTACCAGAAAATCCGAAACGAATTATTGTAACATCATTAAAAAAGGAAGAAGCGGAAGAAGAAGTTGTAAGACTTCAAACTGAATTTTCAAAATTACCGAAAGACTATTTTATTCCTTGGTGGGGAAATATTTTTGTTAGACATCAATTCAAGGATAAAAATAGATTTGACTTGCTCGACGATTCAGAATCTAGACAAATTTTAATGAAAGATACCATGGAAGAGTTAACTCCTGATATTTTACACAATTCTTCAATTTACAAAATGCTGATGGAATTCAAACCTGAAATTATTATTGACAGCATTAATTCAGCAACTGGTATTGCCTACCAAGATCTTTATTCTACTTACCACAAAATCAAAAAGACCATTGAAAAGAAATCATCAAGAGAAGAATTAAGTGTGGAGACAGAGAAATTACTTTGCACACTTTATATTCCTCAGCTGATCCGACATGTTCAAATTTTATACAATTCAATGAGTGAAGCTGGTACAAAAATTTATATTAAAATTGGAACTAGCGGCACTGGAGGCATGGGATTAAATATCCCCTACACTCACAGCGAAGAGCGACCATCGAGAGTTCTTCTAAGTAAATCATCTGTTGCCGGGGCACATACATTACTATTATTTTTAATGGGAAGAACACCCGAAGGACCAATTACTAAAGAGATAAAACCAACAGCAGCAATTGCTTGGAAGAGAATTGAATTTGGAGAAATAAAAAAATATGGGAAGCCAATCGAAGTATTGGATGTTCCATATGATGAATCAGTTTCACTCGAAAATAAATTTGAAATAAAATTGCCTAATAAATTTAAATCCAGCGGCAATACTTTAAAATCGGTATTTATAGATACTGGTGAAAACGGCACTTTTTCTCGCGGTGAATTTGAAGCTATTACTACACAAGGACAAATGGAATATGTTACTCCAGAAGAAATTGCTGTTGATGTTATTTATGAAATAAAAGGTGGAAATACCGGTCATGATATTATTAACGCACTAGACAATGCAACATTAGAACCAACCTACAGAGCCGGGTTCATGCAGCATGCAGCAGTTGAAAAATTAAAAGAGCTGGAAGAAATCCATAACATTAATAGTGTTGCATTCGAATTACTTGGTCCGCCTCGGTTGTCAAAACTTCTACATGAAATTAATTTGTTGAAAGTGTGTTTCAGCAACTTCCAAGCTGTATTAGAAAAATCCCCAGTAGAATTATCATTATTTGTAACAGAATATCTACAAAAAAATTCAAAACTTAGAAATGAAATAATCTCAATAGGAATTCCAATATTAAAGCCGGACGGAAAATCACTACTGAGAGGAAATGAAATTAAAATTCCACCATTTAGAGGAGAGAATGATCTTGAGATCAATCCCGCTAATATTAATTTGTGGGCTAATGACGGCTGGATCGATCTGAGAGAATCAAATATGAAAGCATGGCAAGAAAGAATTAAAACAATTATCAAAGAATCAAATTCAATATCTCCTACTGATACCAGCTCTATGCATGTGCGGACAAAAAAATACTGGAATAATTTTGAAACTATTGATATTGGAAAAGTTGTAGGTTGGATTTTTATTAAGGAAGAAAAAGGCGAACGAATGAAAGCTTAATTTTAATAGCTAAAAATAAAAGTCCCTCTTTAGGGACTTTTTTTATTATGGTAATTGCAGTATTGGGTTGTTTGTTTGTGTCAGTTCTAGTAGCAACGATAAACTGACTTTTTTATGGGACAAGCTTTTTTTATTTCCTTCTTTAGTGAACTAAAAATTAACGACGTTTATTTTTTTATTCTTTTCCATTGTTTCATTCACAATTGTATATCTTGTTCCATTTTTACCATTAGTTTTCCTAATCGAATCATTTTTGCTTTCATTTGTTCGTGAATCATAAGTTGATTTACGAACTATCTTAAGTTCTTTATTTTTTTCAAATCTAAAAATAATGGGCTGCTGTTGAGTGCTATTTTGACGTTGAATTACTTGATCAACGTTTTGAACATTTTTCTTTTTAATTAATGAATATTGTGGAATTACATTTTTTCCATTTGTAATTATCGGGTTTTCTTGCTCTTTTGATTTCGCAAAAAGATATGACACAATTATTAATACAGTGACTACCCCGCCCCCATATATTAAAATGCTGGTAATAATGTCTATAAGTTCCATAAGCAGTATTTTTTGTTCGACTCTTAATTGCAAGTAAAATGCCATTTAAAACCGAATTTTTAAGATTAATTCGAACTTTTGATTTCCTTTCTGCGTTCCAACTTGAGATTTGATAATATTTTAATACAATCGAATAGTTTCGATAAAATCTTTTTTATTTGCTTATCTGAATTTGGATTAATTTTATTTCAATCAAAAAGAAACTCTATTGAGCAGTGAAATGTTATTTTTCAAGGGACTACAATTTGGAAAATTAGATTATATTCGCATCTCAAAATTTAAAATAATTGATGATACTCTTTAAGATTGCAAAGAAAAAATTTGGCAGTGACAAAATTGTAGGAAACACAGATTTACACTATAATTTTCACAGCAATTATTTAAAAAACGATCGCAACATAATTGTTTGGCTCCCTCCTTCTTATGAAGTTTCAGATAAAACTTATCCGGTTCTTTATATGCAAGATGGACAGAACCTCTTCGACCCAAAAACTTCTTACATAGGTTATGACTGGCGAGTTGACGAAACTCTTTCAAAATTAATTAAGAGAAAAAAGATCGAAGAAATAATTACTGTTGGAATCTGCAACACAGAGGATAGGTTAGAAGAATATAATTACTTTACAGACAAGGGGAAAAAATATTCAGAATTTTTAATTGGCGAATTAAAACCATTCATTGACAAAAATTACAGAACAAAACCTGATAAAATTAATACTGCAGTAATGGGTTCTTCCATGGGAGGATTGATTTCATTTCAATTAGCATGGTTTTTACCAGAAGTATTCGGAAAAGCTGCATGTATGTCTAATTCATTCTGGGTTAGCAACAGAGAGATTTTTGATAAAGTAAAAATTGACACTAGAATTCGAGAGAAACAAAAAATTTATATTGACTGCGGATTAGATGAAAAAGATTTAATAGATGATATCAAAAAAATGTGTTCAATTCTTAAAGAAATAGGTACAATAAATAAAAATAATCTTTACTGTCATTTTGCAAAAGGTGGAAAGCATTCAGAAATTGATTGGGCAAAGAGACTTCACATTCCTTTTATATTTCTTTTTAAAAATGAAAAATAGTTTGAAAAATAGAATTGAAATTGTAATTGCGGATATAACCAAGCAAAAAGTTGATGCAATTGTAAACGCAGCTAACAATTCCTTGTTAGGTGGAGGCGGAGTTGATGGTGCAATTCATCGTGCTGCTGGGAAAGAATTATTGGAAGAATGCAGAACACTTGGCGGTTGCAAAACCGGCGAAGCAAAAATAACAAAAGGATATAATCTGCTTTCAAAGCAAGTTATTCACACAGTTGGACCAATATGGCGCGGCGGTAATAATAATGAAGATAATCTGCTTGCGAACTGCTATAAAAATTCTTTGCAGCTTGCAGTGGAAAATAAAATAAGAACAATTGCCCTTCCGGCAATTAGTACTGGTGTTTATTCTTTTCCGATTGAAAGAGCAACAAAAATTGCAATCAATAGTGTTAAGGAATTTTTATCAAACAATTTAACTTTAGAAAAAGTAATTTTTGTTTGTTTTAGTGAAAGTGATTATTTGGTTTATCAATCAATAATTGATAAGATATAGATTTAATTACCTCAAAAACAAAATTGCAATTCCACCCACTGCAATAAATGCGCCAAGAATTGAAATCCACGATAATTGCTCTTTGTAGTAATATCGAACCATCGGAAGCATTATTATCGGTACGGTAGCCATTAATG
>VGVY01000051.1 GCA_016873835.1 Ignavibacteria bacterium | reverse complement strand
GAGTGCAGTGAACAAAACAAATTAATAAATATTAATTGGCGTTAGTTTTTCAAAGCTGTATAGCTGTGTTGGGCGGCGGCTTAAAAACCACGCCGTTATGTGCTTCTAAAGGAAAGGTGAAATATGGTCCCAATTATTTTAAAAAGGGAAAACAGTAGTGATATAAGATTATCAATTGAAGAATTCAGAAATGATTTCCTAACTGTTTGCCAAACTCATCATTCAGAAAGAAGAGCTTTAGTATTCGCATTCTTGTTATATGATTTTGATAATCCAAATATTTCTCAAATTCTTAGAAATCCAGATTATTGGACTGCTCTAGATTACCTCTCCGGTAAATATTTATCCATATTCTATATTCATACTAAAAATGAAAAATTATTTAATGAGAAAGAATTTTCTCCCGTTTTTTATGATATGCTTCCAGTAATTGGTCGTGAATCTCCATTTAAAGAATCAAAAACAATACTTGAAAAATATTTTGGTATTGATTCTTCTCTCAAATTACCGTCGATTTTATTTTTCCAAGTAAAAGAAAATTACGTAAGCAATTACTTATTTGTAGAATTAAAGAGTAACACATTGGAACCACTCTTTAACGAACTAATGGATACTGTTAAGGAAGTTGTGGAGTCGTTAAAAAATGTTAGAAAAGAATACTATGAAAATTATGACGAAGTATTTGATGTAATTAAAACAACGATTAGAAATAAAAAAGAATTGAAATTCATAACAAAGGTTATTAAAAAAATTCCAATTACAAAAATTTTAGATTGGATTCTATCGTAATACAGCACATAACCCGCTCTTCCACCCGACCGCGTTTTCATTGAGGTAGTGGTTAAGTTTTTGGGTTTGGTGGAAAAAGTTAGCATTGCTTGTAACATTGTTCTATTAAATAAATTTGTTAAAAATTATTGGTAGTATCTTTTCATTTCGTCATTGTTGTTCTGGGTCGTCAAACTCTCATCAGAGTCCAAGGAATCTGTTGGAGTCTTTGACCGTTGGAGTCCGAAGGACTCTAACGAGCGGCGGTTTAAAAACCACGCCGTTATATGGCTAAAAATTATTTGAAAATATGAAGGTGATAGACTATATTTGGTCTAAAAAAGGACTGTATTATGAGGATAAGTGAAGCGGTAAAATCAATAAGTTACCTCAAGGCCAATGCAGCAAATATGATTGAGGAGATCAATAAGGATCAAAAGACCTATGTTATTACTCAAAATGGTGAGGCAAAAGTTATTGTTCAAGACATAAAGGTTTATGAACAAACACAAGAAACTATGGCAATGCTAAAATTATTAGCAATGACCCGTGATAAAAGTAAAGATGCTAAAGGAATTAACGAGACATTTACTGATCTTCGTAAAGAATTAAAATCTTGGCAATGAGTAAGAAATACAAAGTTATTATCGATCCTAAAGCTAAATTAGATCTCAAAGAGATCTTCATTTTTGTTGCTGTGAACGATAGTATTGAATCTGCGAATAGACTTTTAGATGCATTGGAAGAAACTTGTTTAAAACTTGAGAAATTCCCAGAGCGGGGACATATTCCTCCTGAACTGAGACCCACCGGGATTAAAAAGTATTTGGAAATCCATTACAAACCTTACCGAATAATCTACGAAATCGAGAAAAACATAATATACATTCATTGCGTAATTGACGGAAGAAGAAATATCCAAGAAATCTTGAGCAATAGATTTTTAAGATAAAGGCCATATAACAAGCCAATCAAGCGGTCGCCGTTTACGCAGTTGGCATTTTTGTAATTATTGGTTTTGTTCTTCCGTGTAAAGTTTCTTGTGAAAAGTTGTTCTGTTAAATAAATGTTTTAATCAATAAAAAGTTGTTGGTTTTGTTCGGCATCCTTGTTCTGGGCTGCCGGTTATCGGCAACACCGTTATAAGTGTTTGTTCTTTGATAAAATGATTTTGAGGTGGTTAACTAATTAGTTATCTTTGGGTGTGAAAAGGGAATTATTATTCTTCGATGATTACTTTTTAGACTTTTATTCTAAACAAGATTTAAAAACAAAAGAAAAGATTGACTTTGTTCTTGATCTTATTAGAAATGTAGAAAGAGTTCCTATTAAATTCCTAAAGTATTTGGAAGGAACAGATTCACTATATGAAATCAGAGTCTTAACTTACAAAAGCAACATTCGAATTTTAAGTTTTTTAGATGAAGGTAATCTAGTAAATCTAATCAATGGTTTTATTAAAAAGACTGATAAAACTCCGAAGAAGGAATTAGAACTTGGAATAAAATTGAAAGAGGAATATTTTATAGAAAAGTTTGAAAGGAAAAGAAAATGAAAAAAATAACTACATTCGAGGAGCATTTAGATAAACAATACGGTAAAAAAGGAAGCGAACGGAGAGATAAATTTGAATCTGATTCAATTTCATTTCGTTTAGGTGAAATGCTCAGAGAAGAAAGAACAAAAGCGAAGTTGACACAAGAACAACTTGCTGAAAAAACCGGGACCAAGAAAAGTTATATTTCAAGAATAGAAGCTGGCAAAAGTGATATACAGATTTCTACTTTTTATAGAATAATAGAACTTGGTCTTAGGAAAAGATTAAATATTTCCATTACTTAAAATCATTTCTTAAGTCCACACTTATAACAGCCGTTCAACCGGACAGCGTTTTTCAAAGCGGCTTTATTTCAATTTACAAATAAGTTCTCAAAGCTGAATTGCTTTTCCAATTTTATTCAGACAAATAAATATTTATAAAATAAATTCATATTGTTGTTAATTGGCATTGTTGCTCTGGGCTGCCGGTTAGTGGCAACGTAGTTAGAATTTTATCTTTTGCAAAATCAATCACTTACGTTTGTTGCGTTTTTTGATTTTGCGAGATTGAAAGACAGTTTATTGCGTTTAAGAGAACATAGAGATAGTTAGGAGCAATTAACATTTTCATTATAAATAACTTAAGATAATAAAAAGGAGAATTTCCAATGAGACATTCTCAAATAAAATTATTAGCAATTTCTCTATTTTTAATAGTTTCAGTTTTCAAGGTTGGCCATAGTTTTGCCGATGATAAATTTGAATCAATTCGGGTTTATATTCAAGCTTGGCTTTCGGAAGCGGATACCAATAAGCTAATTATATCATCATCTTACTTAAAAGAAACGATTATAGATAACTGGGATAAACAGAGAGATCAATACCAAATTGTGAGCGTGAGGAAGCCCGACGATTACAACAATGCCGGTCATATCCCCAATGCCATAAATATATACTGGATAGATATCGTTAACGATGAGAGCTTAGCTCAGCTTGATACCACCAAAACCCTTATCATTTACTGTTATTATGGACATGGCAGTATGATATCCTACACTATTTTGAGTCTCCTTGGCTACAGATGTTATAGTCTCGATTTTGGAATGATGGATTGGAATCTTGATGCCTTAGTAAAAGAACCATGGGACCAGGAGGCTGATTACGAAGTGGAGATAACTGCGAATAAACATGAAGAAACCTATCTTCCGCCCATAATAGCAAGTGAACAAGGTGATGCAAAAAGCATAATTAAGGAAATGGCAATAAAATATTTTTCACGGGAGGGCTCTCCCGTCATCATATCCTCAGATGTCAAAGCTATTGTTGACGATTGGGAGCACAAGAAGACTGAGTATCAGATTGTCAGCGTGGGAACAAAAAAGGATTATGAAAAGGGGCATATTCCAAACTCCATAAACATTCCATGGACAGAAATTGCAGAAATTGAGAACTTAAAGAAATTAGATCCATACAAAACCATTATTGTGTATTCTGATAATGGTCAAACTGGGCAATTTGCCACAACTGTTCTCAATCTACTTGGTTACAAGGCGGTTGACATGAAATTCGGTATGATGGATTGGAATAAGGCATATATTGATAAATTCAAATTATGGGATGGATTTTCCGACTATCGAGTCGAACGTTCTAGTGAACATGAACGTTAAGTAGCTATTTGGCAATTTTAATTAAATAATATTTACTTTTTTAATATTTCATATTCAATTCAAGTAAAAATTCTAACTATTGTTTCCGCCTGACACGAAGGGGCGTGCTTTCTTTAACTATATTAAAAAATTTTCAAGTCTTGTATTTTTCTGATAGTACTGCGTCCCACTTGGTGTAGGTGAAACTTGTCCGTTACTTCCTCGCGAGCCAGACTTCCGGATTTTGGTAATTGCGTTCATTCCAAATTTCGAAGTGAAGAATATGCCCTTCAAGACTTTCATTAACAGAGCCAATAATTTTTCCGGTAGTAAGTTTCTCCCCTTCTTTAATTGAAATGTTGGAAAGATGACCATAGACAGTTCTAAATTCATCTCGGTGAGTAACAATAACAATACTGCCGTAACCGGGGATAAAATCGATTGCAGAGACAATTCCCTCAGCAACTGAAACAACATTTTGTTCATCCCCAACTTCGATATCAATTCCATAATTAAGTGTAACAGTGTTCAGTCTAAGATTTTTATTCTCTCCAAATTTTCTAACAATTTTTCCTTCTTTAACCGGCCAATTTAAAATCCCTTTAAGCTGCGCAAAGTTTGCAAGACTGCTGTAATTGTAAACTGGAAATTTTGTTAAAGAACTTCCTTTGCTCTCTATTTCCTTAGCTTTGCGTATTCTGTCTTCTTCTATCAAACGTGTTATAATGTTTTTAATTACAATCTCTGCTCGCCTCTTTGCCGCAATCTCTTCTGCAATTAATTTTTGATCTCGTTTAAGAGTTTTGACAAGGTCTTTTTTCTCGCTCTCTTTTTCTTTAAGATTTGTCTGCTCATTTAATTTTTGCGCTACAAGCGATTCTTTTTGATCTCTTTCTTTTTCAAGTTTCACTTTGAGTGATGAGAGCTCTTCCTTGCCGGCATTTAACGCCGCTAAAGTTTTTTTATTCTCCTCTGAAATAAAAGCCAGATACCGGTAACGTTTTAAAGTTTGATTAAATGATTTTGTATCGAATAAAAATCTTAAAATAGAGAGTCCGCGGTTTTTGTAGATCCACACAACATATTTAGAATATTTTTCCTTTAGAATTGAAATTCTATTTTCAATTGTTTGAATTTGTGCTTCAGTTTCCGAAATTGAAGAAGATACTGCTTTTTCTTCGCTTACTAAATTATTGATCAGTTTGTTTAGTAATAGGTTCTGGCGGTTAATATTTTCCAGTGACCTGAGAGATTCTTTCTCTTCTTTTGTTTTACTCTTCAATTCTTTTTCAAGCTGGGAAATTTCATTTTTGATTTCGGTAAGTTCTTGGTTTTTTGATTTGATGCTGTCGCCCTGACTGAATAGAACAGCAGTAATTAAGAGCTGAATAGAAATATAATATTTAAGTTTAATTACCATTCAGAAATTTTAACATCTGTTGGAATTTCCAATTTCATGTTAATTTTATTGGTATTGAGCTCAACATTTCTATAATCAATTTTAATTTTCTGCTTGTTCAGTTGATCATCTAAATTAATTTCTTGCGGTATTGCAAGTTCATCAATCGTCTTAAATTTAGAAAATTTTCCGGTTAAAATAATTTTACCGCTAAAATCTTTGATGATACTTTCGGTAATAGCAAGATCGCTGTTTCTTACAAGATATGTATTCTCAATTTTATTGGAATGATCAAGAAAAGTTAGTTTATAAAAATCATCGTCAGCCTCAAATTTGTCTGGCTCAGTTCTAAGTTTATCTGTCAAGTTTACTGATCCGGTGAGAGCATCAATAATATCATTTAAGGACATATCCACTTTCATAATTCTTTTGAGTATTCCATCTTTCATATTTCCGCGATAGGCTGTATTGTTGATAACATCGTAGAAAATGAAATCGCGCGAAGTAATTACAGCGTGAGCAAGGTCAATATTAAACGGACCATAAAATGAAATCTTCAATGAGTCCGGTCTTTTAATCGATACTTCAAAATTGCTTCGTGCATTAATACTTGATGAATTAATATTGAGGTTACCAGTAGCAGTAAATTCTTTTACTTTCCTTCTATTCCCTTCCAAACGTTTCACTAATCGGTCAACAGAATAAACCCGCTCATCGGCAATCTGTTTTGTAGGAACACATGCAGAAAATAAAAATTGGAATCCCACTAAAGCCAATATGTAAACGGTAATTATTTTTTTCACAATTCACCTTTTTCAATTTTTTCTTTGAACTTCTTGTTATCGGGTTCATGCTTCAAAGCTTTCTGCCAAAACTCTAATGCTCTCTTTTTATCACCCATTTTAAAGTAAATATCGCCCAAATGGTCAAGCACAGTTCCGCTTTTGCTGTCAAATTCTATCGACTTTTCAACATATTTTTTTGCTTTAGAAAAATCTCCGAGTTTAAAATAGATCCATCCGATTGTGTCTAAATAAGAAGAATTCTCTGGTTCAGCCGTAACAGCTTTACTTGACATTTCAAGAGCATCATCTAATCTTAAATCTCTTTCTGCTAATGAATAAGAAAAATTATTCAAAATTAAAGCGTTGTTAGAGTCAATTTCCATTGCCCGGTTGTAAAGCGAATCTGACATTTTAAAATTTTCTTTGGAATCGTAAATTAATGCAGTCATCCCAAGAAGTTGAATATCGTTTGGATTGAGAGTAAGTGCTTTATTTAAAATTCCAAGTGCTTCCTCATCTTCCTTCAATTGATTAAGTGTAAAACCCAAAGCAGAAAGCGCTGTAATATCTGACGGATTAATTCTTACAGCACGCTGCAGAAAAACTTTAGCATTCTTGTGTTCATTTTCTTGAGATAAAGATAAACCATAAATCAGATTTATTGCAAAATCATTTGGGAATTTTTCAGCAGCTTTGCTCATGAATTTTATCGCCTGAGTATATTTACGCTTATCGAAAAGCAATCCGCCCAATCTTATCCAAAGCTGCGAATTCCATTCTGCAAGGTCTGTTGCTTTTTTGAAATATTGAATTGCAACAGAGTCATTAGATTGTCTTAATTCAATTTCGCCTAAATATGCATTCACTTGCCAATCTGAGGTATCTTTGTTTAGGGATTCAAAAATGTTCTTAGCATACTGAAGGTTAACGGAATCTTTTTCCACGACAGAAAGAAAAATTGTTCCAACTCTCAATTTATTTTCATAATTAATCAGATCGCTGTTCAGCAGTTTTTTATATTGATCGTATGCGTTTTTCCAGTTGCTTTCATCAAGCAACACACTTGCTTTCATTTCAATTAAACCAATGTCATCAGGAAAACTTGCAAGAGCTTCATTAATTAATTTGTCAGCTTTTTCCACTTCATCAATTTTAATGTATGATTCGATCAACATTTTTTGCAGTCGTAAATCAGACGGGTTTAATTTGAGTATCGCTTCAATTGTATTTACTGTTTGTTTTACATTCCCCATCCGTTCGTTTAATTCAGCAAGTTTAACTAATACATTCCACTCGGGACCAATTTTATCAATCACTTTCTTGTATAGTTCCAGTGAATAAGATGGACGTTTTTTTTCATGAAGAAGAGCTAACTGAAATAATGCATTCACTTCAGTTGAATCAAGAGAAATAATTTTTTCATAAACAGTTGCAGATGAATCGTCAAGTCTTGAGGATGAAAAAACAGAAGCAAGTAAATAAAGATATTCTAAATTTTTCGGTTCCATCTGAACTGCTTTTCTTCCATGATCAATTGCAGATGCCAGTTTATTCAGTTTATAATAATTTTTAGCAACTGTGAAATAAATACCGGGCTGGGGATCTAATTTAAGTGCGTCCAAATAAAGAGGGATTGCTTCCTGGATTAAACCTTTAGACTCAAGAATCGAACCGTCAATAAACTTTTGCTGTGCTTGTATTACATTATTTTGTTTTTGATAGGAGGAACTCGCAGCCTCATCAGCCGATTCTTTAACAACCTTTGTGCTGCATCCAGGTAGAAGAGCCAGTAAAATGAATATATATGCCTTTGTTTTCATATTTTCTAATTTATTTGAATGCCAAAATAGTCTTTACAGTTTTTATTAACAAGGCTTGTAATTGAACAAGAGAATTACCTTGCTTATTTTTGCAGAAATTTTTTTCTAATGAAAACTTTTGACCTCGCAATATCTTATACATGGGAATATGACATTGAGTTCATTTCTCTAACCGAAAAATTATTCCAAAAAGATGGGATGACAACTTATATTATTTGGAAGCATAATCTAACAGAAACAGCTCTATTACTAAAAGAGAAAAAAATCCATTTCAAATCTTATCTTGACCGTGCTTCTGATGAAGATTCTGAATTCAATGTGATATCCAAAATTCTAAAGCGAAGAAAGAGTTATTTAATAAATCCTTTATCGAAAATAAAAAAATCGACTGATAAAGCGTTTATGCATAAAAAGTTGCTAAGAAAAAAATTCACTTTACCTTACACAGTTATTTTGCCGCCTTATTCAAAATCTCATCCACTCTCATTAAACGAAAAGGAAATGAGTAAACTTGGCAGCCCATATATAATAAAGCCGTCAACTTTATCAGGCGGTGGACAAGGTGTAAATAAAAATGCAAGAACTTTTTTAGATATTCAGTATGAACGAATGCAAAGTCCATTAGAAAATTATTTAGTTCAAGAAAAAATTTATCCTCTTTATTTTGATAACAAACGTGCATGGTTCCGAGTACTTTGGGCGTTCGGAAAACCAATCCAAGTATGGTGGAACGATCAAACACATTTATATAAAATTGTTACGAAGGAACATTTTGAAAAATACGATCTTCAGAGACTCATTCAAATCTCAACTCAAATTGCCCGGATTACTAATCTGGATTATTTTTCTTGTGAAATTGCAATAGCAAAAAAGCACAAATTTTATTTGATTGATTATGTTAATGATCAATGTGATTTACGGCTTCAATCTAAACATGTTGATGGAGTGCCGGATTCAATTGTAATCGATTTTGTTAATCAAATGAAAAAGAGAATTCAAAAACTCTAAAAATTCATATCTGATTCAATTGATTCAAGTATATTCAAATAACTTTTATATCTTTCAGAATTAATTAATCCTTTTTCAACTGCATTAATTACTGCACAATTCGGTTCGTGGTAATGAGTGCATGTGTTGAATCTGCACTCATTCTGAAATTTTGAAAACTCAACAAAGTAATGACCTAAATCCTCTTTCCTAATTCCATACGGATCAATTTCTCGCATGCCAGGTGTATCGATTATAAATGTATCTTCTTCTACTCTTTTCATTAATGATGTTACTGTAGTGTGTTTCCCTTTCGAAGAAAAATTACTTATTTCGCCGACCTTAAGTTTTAATCTTGGATAGATTTCATTAAGTAAGGAAGATTTTCCAACTCCAGATTGTCCCCAAAACAAATTAACCTTTCCATTTACGCACGAAGCTAAATTATCCAGCCCTTCACTTTTTACAACACTGGATTCAATCACTTTATAATTAATACCTTTATATAAGTCACTCCAATAGGTCACTTCATTCAATTTATCCAAATCAATTTTATTTATCACGATGATAATATTTATGTGAGAGCTTTCACCGGCAACGATAAGCCGGTCAATTAATCGGTTATTAAATTTTGGTTTATTCCAACTTGAAACAATAATTAAGTTATCAATATTGCATGCAATAATTTGTTCTAGTCTTTCACCTCGTGTGCTTGCCCCTTTTATCTTTGGAGCTTTTCTAGAAATATGATTTCTCCGGGGAAGTATTTCTGAAATTACTCCAGTTCCATCCATATTCATTTCATATTCAACATTATCACCAACAGCAGCAATGTCTATGGAATAAAGTTTATCGCCTTTAAGCTCATATTCCTTTTTGATCTTTCCGCGTAGTGAGCAGCGGATTTCCAATCCGGTTGCTGCCAGCAAATAGTAATCTTTGCTTTCGACTTTAAAAATTTTTCCTTGGATTTTATACCTCTCTTTTAAATAAAAAAAGCACCTTATAAAAAATAAGGTGCTTCTCGGGGGTTGTCAATGAAGAGAGTATCGTTGACTAAATTTTATATTTAATTCCAATTAATAAATTACTTTTTGAAATGTCCTGGTAAAATCTTGAAAGGTTTGTGCCGTAATTATCACCATAATCTTTCCACCATCCATATGCATAAGCTAAATCAATTGAAAATCTTCCTTTACCAATAAATCCAAGTCCGGCTGTTAAATACTTTTTATCATATTCTGATGGATCATCTCTATAAGGCGAAGGCATAAGAATAAATCCGCCGCGAATTGCTATACCAGTACCAGGCAAAACATACTCAACACCAGCATTTAAATTCAGCACATCAGTAAATAGAGAAATAATTTCTCGATTCTTTTTTTCTCTATCTGATAAATAGAATCCATCTGCAAATTCCATTCTAGAATAATCAATGAAAGTTGCATCAAGACTAAATGTAATTCCACTCAATGAATAAGATGCAGACCCAGTAAATTCAAATGGTGTTTTGATTTCATATTCTACACGATTTTCAATAGGCGGATCTAAAGAATAAGTTTTTCCAGTTCCGAAACTTGCATGTCCATCAACGAAGTATGTTTCTCTTATATCAAAAGTTTTAGGAAGTTTAATTGTTAAACCGGCAGAAATGGATTCATCAATTTTCCCAATAATTCCAACGACAGTATTCCATCCCGAAATATCCCAACGGATAATATCATTAAGGTAAAATGATTGAAAGTCGGCTGTGTATGGATCTTTTGAATCAAGTAGAACTGAAATTGGATAAATATTTTGAGAATCATTTTCCCAATACTCACGGTTCCTTTTGAAATCTCCATTAATTACATTGACGGAAACACCAACAAAAATATCTTGTTGAATTTCAATTGCACTAGAAAAAACCCAGCTATTCAAAGCTCCGTCTTGAAGAATATTTCCGCTTTGATTTAATTTACCATTTATTTTTGTTTCATCATTTAGATACTTGTTATTACTGTCATACACCGGATAGCTTAAACCCAAATCATAGGCAATATCATCATTGTCAGAAGTAAGATTTTGGATTAATGAATAATTTCCTCCATTAAATCCGCTAAATTTAACTGCTCGATTGAAATCTTTAATTTGATTATACCCAAAGCCAACAACAAAACTTCCTCTTGATGTTGGAAAAGGAAATGAAAAACCAAATTGATTAAATTTTGTTGCAGTGTTCGAATAATTTGTTATTTTATTAAAAAAGTTCGATTCATTTTTGAATGAATTATACTGAAGATTACTTTCAAACTGACTTTTCTTTATCAGTGCGAAACCGGCTGGATTGAAAAGCGATGCGGAAAAATCATTGCTGATTGATGAGAATGCATTTCCCATTCCAAGTGCTCGTGCCGAAGTTAATATCTCAGGTTCACTTAATCTTAGCGCGTCATTAAAATTTTGTGCATTATATTTTGTATTAAATGCGATAATTAAGATTACGGATAAAACTGCTACTAGTTTCATTTTCATTTTACCCCCAGTTAATACTGAGTAATTGTTATTATTGATTATCATCTTCCACCTCTCTCAGATCCTCCACGTGAGCTGCTGCCAGAACTACTAGAGCCGGAAGAGCTGCTACCCGAACTAGATCTTCCTGAACTTGAAGAACTACTGCTTCCAGAACTTGAAGATCCTCTGCTTCCTGAATTTGATGGCGCACTATAACCAGGTGATGATGACCTTGAAGGTGAATCATATGAAGGTCTGGAACTACGTGAAGAATTTGGTGGTGAATATGATGGATTGCTTCTTGAATTATCGCGTGAACCTCTTTCTACATTTGGTGATGATTGGGTTCGTTGACTATTATCATACTTACCACTTGAACTTTTTTCTCTTGAAGATGAACTGGAAGAACGGGAACTGCGTTCTCCTCTCTCCGGTTGTCTTGAGGATTTATCACGCATAGTCGGATTACTTCTACTAGTGTTTGGAGCTTCCTTTGATAATGACCCACTTCTACTAGCTCCACTTCTTGAAACACCAGTTTTGCTTAAATCAACATCTCTGCCTCTTCCTTCTCTATCACGGGTTGTATAGCTGCTAGATCTTTCTCTTCCAGTACCTTCTCCAGATCTATCATCACCATAACCTCTGCCTCCAGTATCTCTCAGTTTTGTATAAGATGATCTATACTTATAGCCAGTTGTTGGAGGATAAATGTTTGGTCCAGTATAAGGATAATACCAGTGATGATAGTACCATGAATTCCCCCAATAATTATTACCCCAATAATAACCATACCTAAACGGATCATACCAAGTATAACGTGGTGAATAATACCACCAATCCCACCAGAATGGATCCCATAACCGATCAACACCATAGTATCCGAATTGAAGATAATTTGGATAGTAACCCCAGTAATATCTTCGGTATCTCATTATTTCATCTCTTTCATCATAAGCATAATAATTATCAGTAGAATCATGATAAATGTAATCATTCTCATATACTGAATCTTCTTCTTCTGGTTTTTCATTATAAACATATTTATCACGCTCATAATCTCTTGAAGGACGTTCTAATATGACTAATTTTGTATAACATCCCTGAAGAATTAATAGAGAGATAAAGACTGTTAAGATTTTTAAAGTTTTCATACAACCACCCGTTTGTAGTTCGGTATTATTTTGACAAAAAATATGCCTTAAAAAGTTCAAAAAAAAATCAAAAGTCGAAGGGTAATATAATTAAGTGTATAGAAATGGCTACTTAAATACTCTGAATAAAATACATCAAAAAATTGCTTTAATATACTCAACAAATAGTCCTCGATCTGCCTTATTCCCGGAAAACTTTTTGTTATCCAAAATGTCTCTAAGATTAACACCTAAAGTTAATCCATCTCCAATAGACCATCGTAAACCGAGATTGAAATAACCAGTGCCATCTCCAAAAGAATTACCAGAATTATCGTTTATTGCAAAGTCATACTCACCAATAACAGATATCTTAGTTCCTAATGTTTTTTCGAAGCCAACAGCAATATTAAGATCTTTATCATTATCCTCGCTTTCTAAAGAATAGTTAATAATTCCATGGATGGAGAAGTAACCATAAAAATCAAAATTTTTTGAACTGGCTACAAATAAACCTGGTGATTTTATTTGATAACGATTTAATCCTCTATTGTATTCACCCTTACCTTGTGAATCAAATCCAAGTGTTATCGCTGGCAGTACCTCTGTTTCATTAAAAAGTCTCCCTCTTATGTTAACACCTGGCAATTTGTATCCGGAAATTTTACCGCTTCCAATTATATTACTACCGCCATATGATATACCAAGACACAAATTTTCAAAAACGCCAACCTCTATTTTTGAAATTAAAACTCCAAATGGCATTACTTCAAGAGATACTCCAACATAGCCTTTTTCCAATACACCGGCGGTTGGAATATCAATTAAATTTCTGTATTCGTATTTAGCATCGGCTCCGCTAGTACCTTGAGCCATAAAGTTTGTAGTTACCAAATAAATAATTATGACTGAGTAAATGATTTTTTTCATCATTACTAATTAGTTTCTTTTGATTAACAAATTAATAAATAATTTTTCTATTTCCTTTTAAAAGTAGTTCCATCTTTTCCGTCCTTCAACTCAATTCCTAAAATTTGTAATTCATTTCTAATCATATCTGCTAATTCGAAGTTTTTTTCATTTTTCAATTGAGACCGAATATTCAGAAGAATATCAATTAATTTATCATCTATCACATCTTCAATTTTATTTTTCGAAAAATCATCTTTTAATATTCCGAGTACATTTACAGCTGTATTTACTAAATATTCACTAGCATCATTATAAAATGATTTGGGTAGAATTTCATTTTCAGTAATAAATTTATTAGCATCTCTAACAAAATCAAAAATAACTGCAACTGCTTGAGGAGTGCTAAAATCATCATCCATTGCAATAGAAAAACGTTCGTAATACTTAGTAAAATTGAAATCTATTGTTTGAGATTCAATATTATTTAGAGCGGATTTTTGCTGAAGGATTTCATAAAGATTAGAAATCTTTTCAACACCTTTTGCTGATGATTGTAAAAGTTCATCACTGAAATTTAATGGACCGACGTAATGTGTTTGAGCAAAAAACAATCTAATAGATTCCGCAGAATATTTATTCAGTACATCTCTAGCAGTAAAAAAATTACCTAAAGACTTAGACATTTTTTCACTTTGAATATTAAGAAACCCAAAATGAAGCCAATACTTTACAAATGTTTTATCACAAGCTGCTTCACTTTGTGCAATTTCATTTTCATGATGTGGAAAAATTAAATCATTCCCTCCAGCATGAATATCAATTGTCTCCCCAAGGTGTTTAATACTCATAGCAGAGCATTCAATATGCCAGCCTGGTCTCCCTTTTCCCCATGGACTTTCCCAACTTGGTTCCCCTTCTTTTACTTTTTTCCATAATGCAAAGTCGAGCGGATTTTTCTTCGATTCATTGACTTCAATTCTAGCACCAACAATCAGCTCATCAATATTTTTTCCGCTCAATTTACCGTATTCTTTAAACTTAGATACATTGAAAAAAACATTTCCCTCAACATTATATGCAAAACCTTTCTTTTCCAGATCGGAAATCATTTCAATCATTTCTGAAATGTGTTGTGTTGCTTTTGGAAATTCTGTTGCCGGTTTTATGTTGAGTTTGGCTATATCTTCAAAAAAACGATCAGAATAAAACTCCGATACTTCTTTTGCTGTTTTATTCTCATTGATAGATTTTTTGATTATTCTATCATCCACATCAGTTAAATTCATCACAAATTTTACCTGGTACCCTTTATATTCCAAATATCTTCGAAAGATATCAGACATTACAAAAGATCTGGCATTTCCAATATGGAAATAATCATAGACAGTGGGACCGCACATGTAAAATGTAACTAATGGAGGATTTTGGGGTTGAAATTCTTCTTTTCTCTTCGAATATGTATTATATATCTGCATTTTTCTGTAAAATTATAGGAAAAAATATACGAAGCCTTAATTGCATTTACAACCTTTATAGAAAAGTGAGGTAAAATTAAAAAGGACAAAGAGATTTTTTTTAGAAAAACGTTAAATATGACTTTGACATCTTTAATAATATTTTTATATTACTTATGAATTTGTGGATAATTAAGATAAAAATCTTTTTATCATCATAAGAGATAAAACAATCTAAATATTAATTCATGGAGGAGTAATTATGATTCGTAAAATTACTACAATTATTTTCTTCGCATTCTTAAGCACTTCTATGCTTGCACAAACTGTTACAATTAAAGTTGGTGTGCATGGCGTATCACCAAGAGAAGCTGCAAAATCAACCACTGATATTTATGCTTTTGCTTCAACTGGTCTTCAGAATGTTGGTGTTGGTTCAATGGTTTATTTGAAAGTTTCAATGACGGGGAAAAAATTAGGAACAGTAGCATGGTCTTTTGTAAGAAGAGCATCCGGTTCAACTGCAACAGTTAGTACTGCAGCAGATAAGATGCACAAATTAAATGATTCAACTTGGGTATATACTTTTACACCTGATAAAATTGGACCATATGAACTTAGAGCAACAGATGGTGTATATTCTGCATCAGTTTCCTTTAATGCTGCAAAATACCTTGGTATGAATAACACAATTGTAAATGGTGTTGATACAAAAGTAAAATGCCAATCTTGTCACGCTAGTATAGTTACAAAATGGGAAAAAACTGGTCACGCTACTATGCTCGAAAGAGGTTTAAACGGACAAGTTGCAAGTTACTATCGTGAAAGCTGCATCTCTTGTCATACTACTGGATACGATAACAACCCTACTGCAAAGAATGACGGCTTCGATGATTTTGCATTTACATTCCCAACTGTATTAGGAGCTGGAGTATTTAACGCTGCTAAAACTTCTTTCCCTGATGCTATGCAAAGAGCAAATATTCAATGCGAAGCTTGTCATGGTCCAGCTGGAAATCACGTTGGAGCTGTAACTGAAAATAGAATGGTAGCAACATACGATGAAGCAGTTTGTGCATACTGCCATGATTCTGGTTCATATCACGTATTCCCAGCACAGTGGGATCTTTCACGACATGCAGTTGCTACAAATTATGCTTCTGGACCAGGACGAGAATCTTGCGTAAGATGTCATACTGGTAAAGGATTCGCTCAATTTGCTAAAAATGTTCCAACAACAGATCCATTTTTTGATCCTACATATACTGCCATTACTTGCGCTGGCTGCCACGATCCTCATGACAAAACATTACCCCAACAATTAAGAAAAACAGATGCAACTTTTATTGCAGCTAGTTTTAAACCAACAGATGGCGGTCTTGGAATTCTTTGTATGAATTGTCATCAAAGCCGTTATACAGCAGACGATGCTTATGTTGCACCGAAAACTTCTTATACAAGGTTTGGAGTTCACTATTCAGATCCAGCAAACATTATGAATGGAACAAACGTTTATAATTTTGGAGTTACACTTCAAAGAACAAATCACTTGAAATTAGCTGCGGATGGCTGTGTTACTTGCCATATGGGTGAAACAGATTTTGTAGACGCTGGTGTACCTCTAGCGGGAAAACATACATTCAGTATGAGAACCCCAACTGGTCAAAGCAATATGAAACCTTGCGCAACTTGCCACGGTATGTCCTTAGGTGCTGATTTTACAGAAGTAAAATTCTTCCCTAAAGGAAAAGGCGATATTGACATGGATGGAAAAGTTGAAGGACTTCAAACTGAAATTCATGATTTCATGGGCTTAATTGCTAAGAAACTTCCACTTAAGACCAATGATTGGGCACGTGAAGATCCAACTTCAACCTGGACAAAAGTACAACTTCAGGCATTATTCAATATGAAAGCTCTTTATTATGATGGAAGTTTTGGTATTCATGATCCAAAATTCACAGTTACATTATTACAAGAAACCTACAAACAATTAGGTGGAGTAGTAGCTGTTGAAGGCGAAGAAGAAATTCCAAATGAATATTCGTTATTCCAAAATTATCCGAACCCATTCAACCCAACTACAAACATTAGATTCTCCTTACCACATAGCTCTAATGTTAAGATCACAATTTATGATGCAGTTGGTAAAGAAGTATCTGTATTAGTCAACAACAGTTTAGCTGCTGGTACCCATACAATTGAATGGAATGCAAGAAACTTAGCATCAGGAATTTATTTCTACAGAATAGAAGCTGGCAACTTTGTTAAAGCAAACAAAATGATGCTGTTGAAATAATTTCTGTGTTAGACGAATATATATTATAAAAAAAACCCCAGTACTTGGGGTTTTTTATTTATAAATAAGCAATACTATAACTACCTATTTATTACTTTCCTTTTAGTGTATACAATAGAAATTGTAATTAATACTAATCCAAGCGCCAAGAATGATATAATTTTATATGTAGTATCTGTACTAGTGA
>VGVY01000050.1 GCA_016873835.1 Ignavibacteria bacterium | reverse complement strand
ATCGCCTTTAAGTAATTTTCTTTTGATGTAGTAGACATAAATCAATTTTTTATAAAATTAAGCATGCTTAAATATATTTTCAAGTATATAAAAATAAATTTAATTTAATATAAATGTCAATAGAAAAAATTATTGAGTTGTTAAGTTGAACAAAATTTAGATTAGTGATGTTTAATCATTATTTTGCAAACCCAAATGTGGAGAATTAATGAAAGAAATAAACAGAGAATCAGTTTTAGATGCACTGAAAAATGTAATTGATCCTGATTTGAATAAGGATTTAGTGTCACTTCAAATGATTAAGGATATCTCTCATACGAATGAAGAAATCACTGTTACTGTCGAACTAACAACGCCAGCTTGCCCTTTAAAAGACAAAATTAAACAAGACTGTATTAATTCACTTTGGAATGAATTTCCAATGGTTAAGGAAATTAAAATAAATATGACTTCACGTGTAACTTCAAATAACATTGGAATTAAAAATTCACTCATACCTAACATAAAAAACACTATAGCAGTTGCAAGTGGAAAAGGTGGAGTTGGTAAAAGTACCGTATCGGTAAACATTGCAGTTGCATTAGCAAAAGAAGGAGCTAAAGTTGGTTTAATAGATGCGGATATTTACGGTCCAAGTATTCCAACAATGATAGGACTTATAGAGAAACCAAAAATATTTCAGGATATTGAAACAACAAAAATGGTCCCTCTTGAAAATTTTGGAATTTCAGTAATGTCAATTGGATTTCTAATTAATGAAGATTCACCGGTTATATGGAGAGGTCCTATGGCAAGCGGAGCAATCAAACAATTTATTTCTGATGTTCATTGGAAGGAACTTGATTACTTAATATTCGATTTGCCGCCCGGAACTGGTGACATACAATTAACCTTAGTCCAATCATTACCTTTGAGCGGAGCTGTTATTGTTACAACACCACAAAATGTTTCGATCGTCGATGTAAAAAAAGCATTAAAAATGTTTCAACGTGTTAATGTCCCAATTTTTGGTATCATAGAAAATATGAGTTATTTTATTGCTCCTGATACCGGAAAAAGGTATGATATTTTTGGAAACGGTGGCGGTGAAAAACTTTCAAAAGAATTTAAAGTACCATTTTTAGGATCAATTCCTATTAATCAAAATGTTCGTGAAAGTGGTGATAAAGGAAGTCCGGTTGTGTTTGAATTTCCCGAAATTGAAGAATCAAAAAAAATTATGGAGATTAGTAGAAATTTAGCAGCGCAAATAAGCATTAATAATTTATTATCAAAAACAGCTAATGTTGAAATAATCTTGGAAAGTTAAAAATGAGGAAACAATGAGCAAAGTTCTTTTAGAAAAGGTAGAACAAACTTTAGAAACAATTAGACCATATTTAAAAGCAGATGGTGGCAATGTTGAATTAATTAAGGTATCAGATGAGGGTATTGTTGAAGTAAAACTAACTGGTGCATGTGTTAATTGCCCTATGTCTCAAATGACTCTTCGTGCCGGAATTGAAAGGGCATTAATACGTGAGATACCAGGAATTAGAAGAGTTGAAGCTGTTAATTAAATAAAATTTTTTAGAAGGGGAATTTATGCGTAATAAAGTTGTGGCTGGTAATTGGAAAATGAATAATGACATTAATGAGTCAATAAATTTAATTTCTGCTATCAAAAGAGATATTACTGATAGTTGCACTAATGTAAAAGTAATAATTTGTCCCCCATTCACTTCATTGGATACAGCAAGTACATTACTTAAAAATTCAAATTTATTTTTAGGAGCTCAAAATTTGCACTTTGCTGAAAGTGGAGCATACACTGGCGAAATATCTGCAGAAATGCTAAAAAATGTTGGGTGCGAATATGTAATTATTGGACATTCCGAAAGAAGAACTTTATTCAATGAGTCGGACGAATTAATAAATAAAAAACTTATATCGGCACTAGCAAATAATTTATTTCCTATTTTCTGTATTGGAGAAACTTTAGAACAAAGAGAAAAAGGTATAACATTTAGAGTAATTGAGAATCAAATAAAACTTGGTCTAAAGGATATTGACTCAAAAGAAATAAAAAATTGTATTATTGCTTATGAGCCAGTTTGGGCTATTGGCACTGGAAAGAATGCAACTCCTGAACAAGCTGAAGAAGTCCATTCCTTTTTGAGAGCTACACTTGAAAACTTATATTCTAAATCTATTAGTGATGATATTATTATTCAGTATGGCGGAAGTGTAAAACCAGAAAATGCTAAAGAATTGATGCAAATGCCAAATATTGATGGCGCTTTGGTTGGCGGAGCTTGTTTGAATTCAGATTCTTTTATAAAAATAATTGAAGCTGCAAATAAATATTAAGAAAATAAGCTAATTTCGAGCTTAAATGTAACCGTCCCAAATTGATATGCCCTCCTTTTTTTTGTATATTTAAGGGTTTTATTTGGATATTCACCTCAATATGATAAGAATTTTTAATCGTTCTATTCTAATTTTGCTCTTTTTCAATGTTTTTCTTCTTGGGCAGATAAGAATTACCAACCTTCCTTATAATAAAACAGCAATATCCGACACAGTATCAGAAAGATATCCAAATGCATTGGAACATTCCCTTTCTACTGGTTGGATAATTCAAAATGGAAAAAATGAAATAAAAACTTCTATTCCTTTATTTTTTGAAGGGACCCAGACTTTAACACTGAGTCGAGAATTTACTCTAACTGAAGACGAAACTGAAAAGTACAATTTTATTCTGAAATTTCTATGTGTAAATAATAGCATTGAGATCACACTTAATAAAAATCTCATTTATAAAAAATCGGGGTCTGATATTCCATTTGAGGTTGAATTGCCAAGTGATATTTTAACGTACAATGATACTAATGTTCTTTCATTAAAAATAATATCGAGAACAGATTCTGATAACACAATACCCGTCAAACAAAAATTCTTGTTCGCAAAATATCCTCCAGGGATTTTGAGAGAAATTTATCTAACTCAAATACCTAAAACTAATATTTCAGATTTTGACATTGAATATACTTTAGATGATAAATTATCATCAGCTAATTCAATCATCAAATTAAATATTTCGGGTGCAAGTTTATTACCAAAAAATGTTCAAGGTAAGGATCAATATTATTGGAATGTAAGGCTGACTCCAAAAAATTTTTCTGGGAATGAAATAAACCAATCACAAAAAACAAATATTGTATATACTGAAAATTTTGGAGAAAGTTTACAATTCTTCTTTGCAAATCCTAAATTATGGTCACCGGATTCTCCAAATATTTATAACGCAACAATTTCTTTAATGGTTGGCAATCAAGTTATACTTAGAAAAGAAAAGGAAATTACATTTCTTAAATTAACTTTTTCTCAAAATAAACTGTTGCTGAACAATTCATTATTTACCTTAAAAGGAACAGCATATTACCCAAAAGAATTTAATTTAAAAGCAAATTCAATTCAAGAACAATTAAGAAAAGATTTAACATTAATAAAACGAACTGGATTTAATACTGTTCGGTTTGCTAAATTATTACCCCATCCTTATGCATTAGATCTATGTAAGAATCTTGGTTTATTTGCTTTAGTTGAAATGCCAATTAATTCTATTCCAGAGGAAATATTAGAGCAAAAATACTTTTTATTGAATGCTGAAAATAAAATGAGAGAAATCACTACTTATTATTCTAATATTTCTAACAGTTTACTTTTCGGACTTGGTAGTTCATATCTATCAAATTCTGAGACTACTAGTAATTTTTTATCAATTTTGGTTTCTTCAAATAAAAGTAAAAAGTATTTGACTTATGCTTCGTTTCTTGGGATACAAAAATCACCAATTGAAGGAGTTGATCTATATGGAATAGAGATATATTCAAATAATTATGAAAATGTAAATGAAAAAATATCTCAATCTTTAGATGACAAAAATATCTCACGCTATTTCTTTAGTGAAATCAATTATCCAGTCTATTCAACTAATTCAAATGGTTATTTGACAAAAAACTCAGCTGAGGCTCAGGCAAAATATTTTGAAAATTTTATTAATCTTTCAGATAAAAATAAACTGAGTGGTTACTTTTTTGGTTCTATTTTCGATTATATAGGCGAATATGCTTCGTCTTATGCTGGTTATTCTGAATCAAATCTTTATTCTCTTGGCTTTTTAAGGGAAAAACCTAATTTAAATTCAATTGTCTACAAAGTAATATCTGCAAAATTGCAAAGTAAAGGAAAAATTACTATCCCAATTGGTAACAGCAAAGAAGAAAATAAACTTATGTTTATAATTCTTGCTTTAATACTATCAATTTTAATGGCTGTTTTAATTAATATTAAGAAAAAATTCCGTGAAGATTGCACTCGGGCTTTATTTAGACCCTACAATTTTTTTGCAGACATTAGGGATCATAGAATTATTTCCGGAGTGCATACTTTTATTTTAATGCTGATTGAGGCCGGGTCCTATGCTTTACTTTTTTCAGTTCTCTTTTATTATTTACGAACAAATATTTTGGTTGAGAAAATACTCATTTCATTTGGAATAGAAAGTTTTATAAAGATTTTCAGTTATTTAGCATGGAATCCAGAAAAAAGTTTTCTTTACTTATCATTATTCTTTTTATTAAAAATAATATTAATCAGCTCATTTGTAAAGATAACCTCATTCTTTGCTAAAATAAAAATATCCTATTCTAATATTTTCTATGGATTGGTTTGGGCATTTCTTCCATTTACACTACTGCTTCCAGCAGAATTAATTTTGTATAAATTACTTTCTATAACAAGCTTTAATATTTACATAATTTTTGCGCTTTGTATTTTGTTTTTATGGATATTTCAAAGAATTATTAAAAGTATACATGTGATTTTTGATGTAAAAAGTTTGGCTGTTTATTTTTATGGGATATTGATTGTTCTAGGATTTTGCTTTGGAGTATTATTTTATTTTCAAATGACGAATTCAACTATTTATTATCTGACCAATTCATTTAAACAATATAGTCTAATGCAGTTATAGAGGTCACAATTTGTTTTTATCAAAACTAGATTTATTCGGATTTAAGTCTTTTGCAAATAAAACTGGTATTAATTTCAACCGTGGCATCACCGGAATTGTTGGACCCAATGGCTGCGGTAAAACCAATATAGTTGATGCCATTAGATGGGTTTTAGGGGAACAAAAAACCACAACACTTCGCAGCGATAAAATGGAAAATGTCATTTTCAACGGAACTCGAGAACGAAAACCAATGGGAATGTCTGAAGTTACTCTTACCTTAGAAAATGATTTAGGAATTCTTCCAACAGAATATTCTGAAGTTACCATCACAAGAAGAATTTTTCGATCTGGCGAAAGCGAATATTTATTGAATAAAAATATTTGCCGATTGAAAGATATAACCAACCTTTTCATGGATACTGGCATGGGTTCTAATGCTTATTCAGTGATAGAATTGAAAATGGTTGAAACTATACTAAGCAGCAGAACTGAAGAAAGACGAAAACTATTTGAGGAAGCTGCTGGTGTAAATAAATATAAATTGAGAAGAAGGCTTTCATTAAAAAAACTTGATGATGTTAAAGCTGATCTTACAAGGGTCAACGATATTGTATCGGAGGTAGAAAAAACAGTCAGATCGCTTGAAAGACAAGCAAAGCGTGCCGATCAATACAATCAGATACAATTGGTTTTACGCGACAAAGAGATTGACCTTGCTGAAAGAGAATATGCACTTTTCCATCAGAAAAAAAATACTCTAAAAGGTGAAATTTCGGAACTAACTAATAAGAAAAATGAAATTGATTTTGAAATTAGAAAAATTGAAAATGAATTAATTATTTATAGAACTCAAATCAATTCTATTGAAAGCGAACTCAATGATAAACGAAGTGAAATTTCTGAAAACACAAACTTGTTACATCAACTACAAAAAGAAATTTCCGTTTCAGAAGAAAGACTAAGTTCATTGCTTTCTAATCATAACCGACTTGAAGCTGAAATTGAAGAACTAAAAAAGCAGTTTGAGAATACTACAAATAAAATTTCATGTGGTGAAAATGAATTGGTGCAATTAAATGAAAAATTGCAAGCTATTAGTTTATTGTACACTGACAATGAAAAAATAATTTCCGAACTTCGTGAAGATTTGGAAGGTAAACGAATATTTATAAAACAGATTAATGACAAAAAATTTAATTTACTTAAAACTATTGCCGAAAAAGAAAATATTATTTCCTCCTATAACGTTGAATTAGCTAATTATACTTTAGTTAATGACAAACTGAATAAAAAAATTCAGGATACAACTAATATAATTGCCAAAACAGTTGGATTTATTGAAGAACTTAACAATGAGAAATATGATTCTGAAAAGAAGTTAAATGATACTGGACTTCAAATTACATTACGAGAAAAAGAAAAGTCCGAGCTTGAAACTATCTTAAATAAACATAAAGAAAAAGAAATTGAAGAAAGAGCTCTGCTTTCAAGTTTGAGAGAGAAAATAGAATTTCTTCAAACTGTTATTTCCAATCTCGAAGGTATTTCAAAAGGGTCAAAAATACTTCTTGAGAATAATGATTGGAGCAAAAAAGAAATAAACATATTTGCTTATGTGGGCAACACACAAGAAAAATATCGATTCGCTCTAGAAGCAGCATTAAAATCTGTGTTGAATAATTTATTGGTTGAAAGTATTACTGAGCTTCAAAATGCAATTGCCTACTTAAAAAATAACGATTTGGGTAAAGCTTCATTTTATCTATTAAATACTGTTGATAATAAGAAGAATTCATTTTTTGACAAATTGTTAAATTTTAGTTCAAGAAGAAATTTCAAGAAAATTGAAAAAGAAAAACCCTTTCTTGGATGGGCTGTTAAGTTTGTTGAAACGGAAAAAACTTGGTCGCCCTACTTTGAACAAGTCTTAAGTAGAATTGGAATAGTTTCTGATTTTCAATCAGCTATTGAATTAAATAAAAAATTCCCTGGTTTTAGTTTTGTTACTTTGGAAGGCGATATAATGCAAAGTAATGGAATAATTGAAGCTGGATCACTACCAAAACAAGATGAAACATTATTTGGAAGAAAACAATTATTGGAAAACCTCATAAAGGATTTTCCGCAGCATGAAGCAACCTTAGAAAAACTTAAGTCGGAAATAAAGCATACTGAACATAAATTAGCTTCAATAGACTTAAAAAACTTAACTGATCAAGAAAAATTAATAGCTAGCGATATTTCCAATATAGATAAACAGATTTCGCAGCTTGAGTTCGAACGTAAAAAGGCAGATGAAGAAATTATACTCTCTCAAAAAGAAATTCATGAGAATGTTGAAAAAACTTCACTCATTGAAAATCAGCTTATTGAGCACAACAAAATTCTTGATAATTTTATTGCGCAAAGGGAAGATATTGATAATGATATTTCTAACAAAGAATCTGAATTTCATTCGTCAGAAATAGAATTCAACCGAATTAACGAAGAGCAAAACTTAAGACGTGTTGATCAGGAAAGGATTAAAGGAAGTATTAACAATACTAAAGATTTAATTGCTCGTTATAAAAGCGATTGCTTTGTAATAAATAATTCCATTGAAAAACGATCCAATGAATTAACTTCAAATGAAGTTGAAACTAATTCTTTAAATGAAAGTATTTCAAAAAAATCTTTTACTTTAGAAGAGATAGACTCATCTCGAAGAATACTAATAGATGAAGAAACCCAGATTGATGAAAAGCTTAAAGCAATTAAGAAAGAAGCTGCACAATTTGAAACACAATTAAATGAACTCCGTTCGAATCGCCAAGATGTTTCGGATAATATTCATTCACTTGATATTAAGGACAATGAATTCAATTACAAGATTGAAAATATATTACAACATATAAACGAGAATTATTCTATTGATTTATCATTAAAGCAATATGATGATCTTGATAACTTTAATTTTGAAACCACATCAAAAGAAGTACATTCATTAAAAGAAAGATTAAAAAATATTGGACCGGTAAATTTACTTGCTTATTCAGAATACGATGAAGAAAAAACTCGTTTAGATTTTCTGCATAAACAACGAGATGATTTAATTGAATCTGAACGTGATCTAATTAAAACGATTAATGAAATAAATGAAACCGCTCAACGGCTTTTTCTAGAAACCTTTGAACAAATTAGACAAAATTTCATAACTATTTTTCAAACATTATTCAATCCAGGTGATGAAGCAGATTTAATACTTGAAGAAAATGTGGATCCATTAGAAGCAAAAATCGAAATTACTGCTAAACCCAAAGGAAAACGCCCCACTTCAATTGAACTTCTTTCTGGAGGTGAAAAAACACTTACGGCTACTGCTCTATTATTTGCTATCTATTTAGTTAAGCCAAGTCCATTTTGTATTCTAGACGAAGTTGATGCACCACTCGATGATGCCAATATTGATCGATTTACAAAACTTCTTAAAGAATTTAGTAATAGAACTCAATTCATTATTGTAACACATAACAAACGAACAATGGAATCCGCAGAAACAATGTATGGCGTAACAATGCAAGAAGAAGGAATTTCAAAACTCGTTGGTGTTCGGTTTGAAGAAAT
Source organism: Ignavibacteria bacterium (assembly GCA_016873835.1). Lineage (GTDB taxonomy): Bacteria > Bacteroidota > Ignavibacteria > Ignavibacteriales > Melioribacteraceae > DSXH01. The sequence goes on along the minus strand of VGVY01000050.1, from coordinate 9,326 downwards.
ACCCGATGATCCTGAAGTAGGTATTAATTAAAATGTCGAATAAGAGCTTTAAGATATTTGTCGATTTTGATGGAACTATTACAACTCGCGATGTCGGCGAAGCAATGTTTCTTGAATTTGGAGATCCAGATAAAGCTATTGAAATAGTTAATGATTGGATAAATGAAAAAATTAATGCTTCAACATCTTGGGAATTATTATGCAATACTATAAAAGATTTTAATGAGCAGAAATTTTCAATATTTCTAAACACTATTAAACTTGATTCCGGTTTTAAAGATTTTGTAAATTTTTGCAACATCAATAACTTCGAAATAAATATTCTTAGTGATGGTTTAGATTATTACATAAAGAAAATTCTCAATAAAGAAAATTTTAATCATCTTAATGCTTATACTAACAAGCTTACATTTACTGATGAAAAAAAATTAATCCCTAATTTCCCATATACAGATGAAGAATGTACTAAATGCGCAAATTGCAAAAGAAATCATATATTAAATCACAGCTCAGAAGAAGATTTTAGCGTCTATATTGGTGACGGATGGTCAGATACTTGTCCGGCTCAGTATTGTGATTTTGTTTTTGCAAAAAATTCCCTTCTTAAATTTTGTGAGAAAAATAGGGTTACATTTTTCCCCTTTTCAGATTTTCATGACGTGATAAAAAAACTTGATCAGCTAAAAGAAAAAAAACGGCTTAAAAAAAGACATCAAGCATTACTGAAAAGAAAAGAAGTTTTTGCACAAGGTTAATATGAAAAACATTGTAAATGATATTTTTAAATTTAGAAGCTACACGCCAATCCCTTTCATGTTACTCATGATAATATTTCAAGAAGCAACTTTAACTAGTCTCTTTGTTGGATTTGTAATTATAGCAATCGGAGAATTTTTTAGATTGTGGGGTGTAAGTTATGCTGGAAGCGAAACAAGGACAACTGGCGGTGGTGTTGGGGCCACTTACTTAGTTGTTTCTGGTGCATTCGCGCATGTTAGAAATCCGCTGTATTTCGGCAACATGTTAATTTATACGGGTATTGGGGTTATGTCCTTGGCTTGGTATCCTTACTTAATGCTTATAGCACTCGTATTTTTTTATTTTCAATATCATGTCATTATACGAGAGGAAGAAAATTTCTTATTGAAAAAATATGGCGACGCATATCAAGATTATATGAACAATGTTCCTCGATGGATTCCTACAACAACGCATTACGAAAATCCAGGTTTAGAACAACCCCCATATAATTTCAAAGCTGGTATTAAATCAGAAAAGCGAACTTTACAAGCTATTTCTTTAGCTATTATTATACTTATTATACTTTATCTGGTTATTAATTGAACAAAAAACTTTTAATAATTGCCGGCGAAGCATCGGGTGATATGCACGGCGCAAGTTTAATAGAAGAATTAAAAACTCTTGATAATCAAATTCTATTTTATGGAATCGGTGGAGATAGAATGATTTCGGTTGGGCTAAATTCACTCTATCATATTAAAAAAATGGCGTTCTTAGGATTTGTTGAAGTAATAAGACATTTGCCGTTCATTAAAATGGTACAGAGGGATCTACTTCAATTAGTTGAAAGAGAAAATATTTCTACTGTAGTTTTGATTGATTATCCTGGTTTTAATTTGGACATCGCAAAAAAATTAAAAAAATTGGGTTTAAAAATATTCTACTACATTTCTCCACAAGTATGGGCTTGGGGAAAAGGAAGAGTGAAGAAAATAAAATCACTTGTTGATAAGATGATAGTTGTTTTCCCATTTGAAAAAGAGTTTTACAATAATCATAATATTGAAGTTGAATATGTGGGGCATCCTTTAATTGAACAGATTAGTAATTATTGTTTTTTATCAAAAGAAGAACTTTTTAATAAATATTCTTTGGACTCTGATAAAGAGATTATACTATTAATGCCCGGAAGTAGGAAACATGAAATAAAAAAAATTTTCCCGTATTCAATTATAGCTGCTGAAAAATTAACCAAAGAATTTAATGTTCAAATTGTTGTTGCTTGCGCAGAGAATATCGACGAAAAAATATTTTCAACACTTTATTCTTCTACTAATTTTAAAGTGATTAAAGGTAATAGATACGACTTATTCAAGCATTCGTTTTTTGGGATTATTAAATCTGGAACATCAACCTTGGAAGCTGGTATTTTTCAGCTCCCCTTTGTTGTTGTTTATTCAAGCAATTGGTTAACCTACATACTAGGTAAATTACTAGTCGATATAAAGAATATTGCAATGGCAAATATTTTATTAGAAGAAACAGTGGTGCCAGAACTTATTCAGAGTGATATAAATGCGGAGAACATTTATTCAACTTGTAAAAGCATTTTAAAAAATCCATCAAAAATTGAATCAATAAAACAAAACCTCGGATTGATCAAAAATAAATTAGGTGAATTTGGTGCTTCAAAAAGAGCAGCTCAATTAATTTATACTCAATTAAATGAAGCTTAGCAATACTCAAAAAAAATTATTACGATTTATCGGATTAAAAATTTCAGCAGTTGCTGTTAATTTTCTTTTATGGACCTTAAGAATAAAAATAATTAACAACTCGTTCGTGAATGAATTACGAATTGCTGGGAAAAATTATATTACTGCTTTTTGGCATGGATCAATGTTTATAGGTTGGTACCTAAATAAAAATTCAAATTGTTCTGCTCTAATAAGCAAAAGCAGTGATGGTGATGTTCTTGCACATTTATTAAAAAGTTGGAATTATAATGTTTTGCGTGGTTCAAGCCATGTTGGCGGCAAAGAAGCGCTTGAAGAATTGATTTCATTGTTGAGACATAATTATTCGATTTCAATTACACCGGATGGACCAACTGGTCCAATCTATAAAATGAAAGCTGGAGCTGTTGTTGCTTCAAAAAAAACTCAAGTTCCCTTGTTTCTTGTTGGAATTCATTGCAATAAAAAAATTGTACTTAAAAGCTGGGATAAATTTGAAGTACCAAAACCATTTAGCAAGATTTCAGTTTTGTATTCTGATCCAATAATGGTTGATACAAATTTAGATTACGACGAAACATCGAAGATTATAGCAACTTGTGAGGAAAAACTAAATCAATTACAATCTGATGCAGCAAAAATTTATTAAAATATTTAGGGTACTGCTTTCGCCATTAACTTTTTTTTATGCAATTATTATTAAATGGCGAAATAGCCTATTCGATCATCGATTTTTTAGAATTACTAAAGTAAATGCATATGTAATTTCTGTTGGTAATTTGACCGTGGGTGGTTCAGGTAAAACCCCGGCTGTAATTTTTATTGCTAAAATTCTTAAGTCTTTCAATAAAAGTGTTGGAATTCTTAGCCGAGGCTATAGTAGGATTTCAAGAGGATATTTATTTGTTTCCGATGGCAGACAAGTAAAAGTGACAGTCGATGAAAGCAGCGATGAAATGTTCTTTGTGTCGACTGAAACAAATTATCCAACAGCTGTATCAGAAAGAAGAGTTGAGGGAGCTAGAAAATTAATTAAGCAATCTGGTGCTAAAATAATATTACTTGATGATGCATTTCAGCATAGGTGGATTCATAGAGATTTTGACATCGTAATGATTGAACAAAAATTTCTAAACAAAGTTGGCAGTATTGAACAAAAATTGCTTCCACTTGGTTCAATGCGAGAACCATTTGAATCTTTGAATCGTGCTGATGCTGTAATTATTAATCGAAAATTTTCTGACAAAACAGAAATTCCAGAAAAACTTGCATACTATTTTGAAGGTAAAACCGTTTTTACTGGCTTTTATGAATCAACCGGAATCTTTGATGTCAAAACCGCTCATAAATTTTCTGTTGAGGAATTTCGAGGGCAGAAAAGTCTTGTTGTGTGCGGAATCGCTCGACCTTATTCATTCTTAAATGTTTTAGAAAAAAATAATATTGATATCAAAAACAAAATGATTTTGCCAGATCATAAAAAATATTCACTTAATGAGATTCAGACTATTAGAAAGAAATTTTATGATTCTAATGCAAACTCAGTTTTAACAACTCAAAAAGATGCAGTTAAATTGATAAAATTTTCTAAAGATCTAGACGATATTGATATTTTTTATTTAAAAATTGAATTAAAGATTGACAATACCGACTTATTTGAAAAATTTTTACTAAATAAAATAAAAACTAATTGAGTAAACAAAAATCTATTTGGAGGTCATGAAATGGCTAAAAGTAAATCTGTAAAGTATGTTTATTATTTCGGCGGAAAAAAAGCCGAAGGTAAAGCTGATATGAAAGAACTTCTTGGCGGTAAAGGAGCAAATCTTGCTGAAATGGTCAACATTGGTTTACCAGTTCCAGCTGGTTTTACCATAACAACTGAAGTATGTACAGCTTATTATAAGAACAAGAAAAAATACCCTAAAGAATTAGAAAAACAAGTTAAAGCTGCTTTAGCAAAAGTTGAAAAAGAAATGGGTTCAAAATTTGGCGATACTAAAAATCCATTATTGGTCTCGGTAAGATCAGGTGCTCGTGCATCAATGCCTGGGATGATGGAAACCATTCTTAATGTAGGTTTAAATAGCCAAACCAGAGAAGCATTAATAGCTAAGACTGGAAACCCAAGATTTGTTTATGATTCACACAGAAGATTGATTCAGATGTATTCAGATGTTGTAATGGAAAAAGCTGCTGGTATTGAGCCAGCAGAAGGTAAAGGTGTTAGAGCACAACTCGAAAAAGAATTAGAAAAAATGAAAGAAGCTCGTGGTGTTCATGCTGATACTGATCTTACAGCGGATGATTTAAAAGAATTAATTGAAATTTATAAAGCGAAAGTTAATGAGGTATTAGGAAAACCATTTCCAGAGAATGCATTGGAACAACTTTGGGGTGCTGTTGCTGCAGTATTTCAAAGCTGGATGGGTAAACGTGCAATTTCATACAGAAGATTTGAAGGAATTCCTGATGGCTGGGGCACAGCTGTAAATGTACAGTCAATGGTATTTGGAAATATGGGCGATACTTCTGCAACCGGAGTTGCATTCACGCGAAATCCAGCGACCGGCGAAAATTATTTTTATGGTGAGTGGCTTGCGAATGCTCAAGGTGAAGATGTTGTTGCTGGTACTAGAACACCAAATCCAATTAATGAAGTTGGAAAGAATGAACATACTGCTCATCTTTCTTCTCTTGAAACTGCGATGCCTAATACATACACTGATCTTCACAAAATTCAAAAATCGTTAGAAAAACATTATCACGATATGCTTGATATTGAATTCACAATTCAAGAAGGCAGATTATACATGTTACAGTGCCGTGTTGGAAAAAGAAACGGACCGGCAGCAGTCAAAATGGCTCTTGATATGTTTAAAGAAAAATTGATCACAATAGAAGAAGCAATTATGCGTGTTCAACCAGCCCAACTTGATGAATTGCTTCATCCAATTATCGATCCCGCTGCTGAAAGTGCTGTAAAACCGATTGCAAAAGGATTACCAGCTGGACCAGGTGGTGCAACTGGTCAAGCAGTATTTTCTGCTGCTGAAGCTGTTGCTTGGGCAAAAGAAGGTAAGAAAGTTATTTTAATTAGAGAAGAAACTAATCCTGAAGATATTGAAGGAATGCGTGCTGCTCAAGCTATTTTAACGGCTAGAGGAGGAATGACTTCTCATGCAGCATTAGTTGCTCGTGGCTGGGGTAAATGCTGTATTGTTGGTGCTGGATCAATAAAAATCAATTACCAAGCAAGATCTTTTTCAGTAAACGGTGTAACTATCAATAAAGGTGATTGGTTAACACTAAATGGTTCTAAAGGAACAGTATATTTTGGTGAACTACCAATGAAAAAAGCTGCGGAAGAGAATCTAGACTTTGTTGAGTTTATGAAATTATGTGATAAAGTAAGAAAACTAAAAGTAAGAACTAATGCAGACACTCCAGAAGATGCAGCAAAAGCTCGTGCTTTTGGAGCAGAAGGAATTGGACTATTTAGAACCGAACATATGTTTTACGGTAAAAATTCTGAAGAACCTTTGTTCAAATTACGTAAGATGATTCATTCAAATACTGAACAAGAAAGGGTAAGCGCACTAAACGAATTATTTCCATACGTTAAGAACGATGTAAAAGGAACTCTTGAAGCAATGGATGGATATCCAGTAACATTTAGAACATTAGATCCACCGCTTCATGAATTTGTTCCAACAAGTAAAGAGGAACGAGAAAAGCTTGCAAGAAGCTTAGGAATTTCTATTGATGAATTAAACAAGCGTGCAGATTCATTACATGAGAATAACCCAATGATGGGGCATCGTGGAGTACGCCTCGGAATAACTTATCCGGAAATAACTGAAATGCAAGTTCGAGCAATTTTTGAAGCTACGGCTGAATTATTAAAAGAAAATAAAAAACCGTTCCCTGAAATAATGATTCCGGTTACTTGTCATGTCAATGAAATTAGTCATCAGTTTATAATTGTAAACAAAGTTCATGATGAAGTTGCGGCTAAATTTAGTCTAAAGAAAATTCCGCATCTAACCGGAACAATGATTGAAATCCCAAGAGCAGCATTAACAGCAGATAAAATTGCTGAAGTCGCTCAATTCTTTTCATTCGGAACAAATGACTTAACACAAATGGGATTTGGTTTTTCACGCGATGACATTGGAGGATTCTTACCAGAATATTTGGAAAAAAATATACTTCCAGAAGATCCATTCCAATCAATTGATCAAGATTCAATCGGAAAGCTAATGGAAATTGCAGTTGAAGGCGGAAGAATGACAAGACCAAACTTAAAAGTTGGTATATGTGGCGAACATGGTGGAGAACCAAAATCAGTAGAATTCTGTCACAAAATAGGATTGGATTACGTTAGTTGTTCACCTTTCCGAGTTCCAATTGCCCGATTAGCCGCTGCCCGTGCAGTTGTTAAAGAAATGAAAAAAGTAAAAACAGTTTCAAGAAAACCAGTTAAAAAAGCAGCTAAGAAAAAATCTAAATAGTAAATACAAATTGTCTTCCCGTAATTCGGGAGGACAAAGCATTCTATTAGTGAATATAGATTTTCATTTATAATAGAATGATTGAATAAAACAAGGAGACTAAATGAAGTTATCAGATTTTAAGTACAATCTGCCAAAAACGGCAATTGCAAAACACCCCGTCTCTCCTCGCGATAAAGCGAAGCTTATGGTGCTCAATAGAGCTACCGGTGAAATTGAACATAAATTTTTTAAGAATGTAGTTGATTACATGACCAAAGGTGATGTGATAGTTGTAAATAAGACTAAAGTAATGCAAGCACGTCTCTTCGGTAAAAAAGAACGTACTAATGCTAAGATTGAAGTATTTGTTTTAAGAGAATTAAATAAAGAAGAAAACATTTGGGATGTTATAGTAGATCCGGCAAGAAAAGTAAGAATTGGTAATAGAATTTATTTCAATGATAATCTTTGGTGTGAAGTAATTGATAACACAACCTCTCGCGGAAGAACTGTCCGCTTCAACGAGGATGCTGGAGATATTTTCAAGGCAATTGAAAAGATTGGTCATACCCCACTACCGCCATATATTAAAAGGGATACATCACCAGAAGATAAAAATAATTATCAAACAATTTTCGCTGAAGAAGATGGTTCTGTTGCTGCACCAACAGCTGGTCTCCATTTTACTCCTCAATTAGTTAAGAAAATTGAAAAAAAAGGAATTAGAATTGTACCAGTAATTTTGCATATCGGTTTAGGCACTTTCCGCCCAGTTGAAGTTGAAGATCTTACCAAGCATAAGATGGATTCAGAATATTTTGAAATACCTGAAGAAACTTCCAAAATTATAAATAAAGCATTATCAGAAAAGAAAAATATTTTTGTAGTTGGTACTAGTACATGCAGAGCACTAGAAAGTAGTGTTACTGCAGATGGTTTTTCAAAACCTAATTTTGGCTGGACCGACAAATTTATTTTTCCACAATACGATTTTAAGATAACAAAGAAATTAATTACCAATTTCCATCAACCTGAATCAACTTTACTTATGCTTTCTGCAGCATTTGCCGAATATGATTTTATTATGAAAGCATATAAAAAAGCAATGAAAGAAGGTTATCGCTTCCTAAGTTATGGCGATGCAATGTTAGTTGTTTAATGAAAGTATATGCAATAATACCATCCGGCGGAACTGGAAGTAGGATTAAAAATCCTATTCCCAAGCAGTATATTAAAGTTAATGATAAAGAAATTATTTCCTATTCATTAGATGTTTTTCAAAAATGTGATTTGATAGATGAAATTATTGTTCCAGTACAAAATGAATATTTACACTTTTTGCAAGAAATCAAAAAGAGATACAGTTTCACTAAAATTTCAAAAATAATAGAAGGCGGTAGTGAAAGACAGTTTTCTGTATTCAATGCGCTGAAAACTATTAATGCATCTGATGATGATATAATCATTGTTCATGATGCAGTTAGACCATTACTTTCAATTGAGATACTTACTAATTCAATTGCTGAAGCAATCAAGAAAGGCGCAGTTATTGTTGCTATAAAAGCAAATGACACTTTGATAAAATTTTCTTCTCACAATTTAGACTATATAAACAGAGATGAAATTTTTTATGTTCAAACTCCACAAGTATTCAATTACAAAATCTTGATTGATTCAATGCTGAAGGCAGAACAAATAAATTTTGTTGGCACTGATGAATCTATGTTAGTTAAAAATGCTGGATATAAGTTAAGTATTGTGGAAGGATCATTAGCTAACTTTAAGATTACAACAAACTATGATCTCGAATTATTCAAAAAACTTGTAGATAAATTGAATTAAAAGTACTTTTGGATTGTTTAATTAGTACAATTTGTATAATTTGTTCAAAAAACTGGAAGAAAAATGTTAAATCTTCTATTTGTAGTAATTGCTTCTTATTTAGTTGGCTCTATACCATCTAGTATTATTGTAAGTAAATTAGTAAGAGGAATAGATATTAGAGAACACGGCAGCGGTAATGCCGGCGGTTCAAATGTATTTCGAGTTTTAGGTTGGAAGTGGGGTATCACTGTAATTCTTCTTGATGCTCTGAAAGGTGCATTGGCAGTGGTAATCGTTGCACGTTTGTATTTGGATAACTTCCCCTTCACTAATCTCACTCCATTTGATGATTTTACTTTAGTTCAAATTATTTGTGGAATCTCTGCAGTTATAGGACATATCTGGACAGTTTTTGCGGGCTTTAGAGGAGGTAAAGGAATTGCAACTGCACTTGGATTTTTAATTACCCTAATTACAATTGATATGCTCCTTGCCTTATTAGTATTTTCAGTAACGGTAACATTTTCTA
>VGVY01000049.1 GCA_016873835.1 Ignavibacteria bacterium | reverse complement strand
TGAGTGCAATTATTAATTACTGAAATAAGATATAAAGAGCATGTTTCCAATTGAAAAATAGACATTACTATATTTTTATAGAAGAAAACAATAATGAAAAATTTTTCATAATTGTAAGGAAATATTCTCGAGCGAGATTGTTATCTTTTATAATAAAATTTGAGCTTTCGTATGGAAATATTAATAGTTGAAGACGAAATCAAAATTGCAAATACTCTTAAGAAAAGTTTAATAAAAGAGGGTCACTTTCCAACGATTGCTATAAATGCAGAAGTAGCATTAGAATTAATTAACGAAGCACAATTTGATATTATACTCCTTGATTGGCGGTTGCCAAAGTTATCAGGAATGGAGTTTTGTAAACAGTTACGAAGAAACGGAAATAAAACTCCAATAATTTTATTAACAGCATTGACGGATGTTTCAAATAAAATTGAAGCACTAGAAGCTGGCGCTGATGATTATATAACAAAACCGTTTTCATTTGAAGAAGTAAAAGCACGCATTAATGCTGTATTAAGACGTTATAGAGCAAACCAAAATGCAATTCAGATTGGTGATATGATAATTAATTTAGTTGATCGCACAGTTGAATCTGAAAAAGATATCATTAAATTATCAGACCGTGAATTTGAGTTATTAAAATATTTTCTATATAACAAAGGTTCCATTATAAATAAGGAAAAAATTTGCAAGGATGTTTGGGGAATTGAATTCAACCCTTTTACCAATGTAATAGAAGTAACAATTAAAAATTTGAGAAAAAAATTAGAACAGAATTCAAAACATATTTTTATAAAAACCATTTACGGTGAAGGATATTTATTTATTGCTGAATAAATTTAAAAATATCAGATTTTCGAAAAGCATACTTAGAAATACCTTACTAATTGCTTCCGTTATGACAATTCTTTATTTACTAATAGTTACTATTTCATTAAATCTCTTTAAATATTTTTTAAATGACACTCTCGATTCTCGACTAAAACATGAAATGGAGAAAGTTTCTAAATCATTTTATATCGAAAACGATTCATTAATTATTACTGATTATTCAGAATTTAATGAAAGTGATTTTGTATACTTAACGGAAAGCCCTTTCTTTCTTCAAATTTACGATCATAACAAAAAGATCTATTTGCAAAGCAAAAACATCGATTATTTCCATAATATCGAAAAGTCGATATTTGATTTTAACGAATTGATTTATTTTCAAGACGAGATTTCGCATCAAAACAATTTGAGAGTTGCATATCAAAAACTGTATGACAAAAAAGAAGAGCATATTGGATTTATCCAAATTTCAACATTAAAAGATAAGTTTGCTTCTGTATTAGAAAATTTAATACTGTTAAACGCAGCAATTTTCCCAATTGCATTAATCCTAATTTCCCTTGCAAGTTTATGGATTGCTAACAGAAGCTTTGCGCCAATTCGAAAAATAATTGAGGTTGCTGATAAAATTTCTGCAAGTAATTTAAGCGAGAGAATTCACTTTAATTCTGATCCAGAAGATGATTTGACTAAACTGAGAAATACATTAAACAATCTATTCGACAGATTAGAAAGTCAAATTAAACAAATGTCTGAATTTACTGATAATGCTTCCCATCAATTAATGACTCCTCTAACTGCATTAAATACTGAATTGGAATACCAAATCAATATTAATTCTAATTCGAAAGAAATATTAACACCTTTGAAAGAATTGAAAGAAACTACCGACCAAATGATTTCTATTGTTAAAATTTTGCTAATTTTATCAAAAGATGTGAAATCTATATCAAATTACAAATCTGTTTTTAATTTGTCTCACTTATTGAGTAACAAATTAGCATCATATTACAAAAAACAAAAAGTGATTATTAATTCAGAAAGTAATTTGTATTTACGCGGGAGCGAAGAATTTTTTATTATCGCAATCCAGAATATTGTTGATAATGCTTTAAAATATTCAGATAACCAAAATGTAAATATTAGTTCTAAATTGGATGAACAGAATTTGATAATCGAAATCTCAGACTTCGGAGTTGGTATATCGAATGATGAAAAAGAAAAAATATTTGAACGGTTTTTTAGAGGTACGCAAGCAGAAAATCTTGGAATAAAGGGGTCTGGTTTAGGACTTAGCCTTGCCCAATTTATTATTAATGCGATGGATGGGACTATTGAAGTATCCGAAAATTATCCTAGTGGCTCAATTTTCACGATTAAATTACCGATTTTAGATTTTTCAAATTCAGAATAAGATCACTTTTTATTCATTATAAAATTTAAAATAAAAAAGCCCAACAAATTTGATTTGTTGGGCTAGATTTTTTTTGAATCGGTTACTCTACCGATTCTCTAGACCTTCTTACAGCAGATATAATATATCCAATAACCATGAATAAAACTCCAATCCAAACTAAACTGATGAAGGGCTTAATGCTAGCATCGACTGTAAGAACTTCTTTAGCTGCTGTTTTTGAACCAGATTCTTTTTTCCCATCAATATCTGATATCAATAATTCAATTTGACCTGAGCCGGCATTAATATTTGTTAATTCAAATTTTAGATTTTTCTCTTTTACAAAAACTGGTTCATATTTCTGAGTTCCGGAAGAAATAACCACAGAAGGTTTTACAATTGTTTCTTTTGAACCATCAATCAATTTTAGAATTGCAGAAATTCTAAATTCCTTCCCTTCTGTCATTGATGACATAGCATCTTTAGGCATTTCGAATGAATCAAAGACAATCTTTAATCCTTCATGATCTATAGTTTGCCCTTTAGTCATTGGAATCCCATGATTATGATCTTGCTCACCTTCTGTTCCTTCAGAATAACTAACTGGGGCAACATAAAAATCTTTTGTCAATCCCACTAATATATCTGGCTCTCTCATAAGTGAGTTGTTAAATTCAGCTATGTACATTACTGGTGCAGCAGTTCGTACTGAACCATTTTTACTCACTTCAATGTTAAATGCATATTTCTTACCATTATCAATAGGTGAATAACCAGTAAATGTTAAATCATAACCAAGCGTGCTGACTTTTTCGCCTTTTACTAAATCTACCTGACTTTCTTGCGAGTAACCACCCGTAGCTACAACACCAATTAAAAATACAGCTATTCCAATATGAGCAATATAGGCACCAAGATAACTCCGTTTACCTTTAAAAATTCTAAATGCTATCTCTCCATTAACAAATAGAGCAAATGCAGCCGATAATGTTAATATAACAAGCATTATATCATAAACACTGCCTAAGAATACAATCAATAAGGTCAATACAATTGATGCAATACCAGAAAATTTTAAATCATCCAGTAATAATTTACTATCTGTATGTTTCCATTTTAATAATAAACTTAAACCATTCACTAAAGCAATTATTATCGCGATAGGTAGATTTAATTCATTATAAAATTTCAATTCTACAGTCTGGCCAAATATTGGGGCACTTGTACCAACTAAGACTATAATTGCTGAAGCTAGTAAAGCAACAGAACCAGTAAAGAGTGCAAGTTCTCTTGATAATACATTTTCTTCAAATGTAAAATTCTCTGTTAAATATTTCCATCGATAGATAATCATCCCTAATCCAAGAACAATAAACAATCCTAAGAAAATCACTAAGAATAAATAAACAGTCATTCCTGGGTCAACAAATGAATGAACTGAGGCATCGCCTAAAATTCCGCTTCGTGTTAAAAACGTAGAGTATAAGACTAATACAAAAGTCATAATACTTAGGATTAGGTTTGTTTTAATAAACCTACCAGAACCCTTTTCTTGAGTTTTTTTCTGAACCAAGATTGTATGAATTGACGCTACTCCTACAAGCCATGGTACTAAAGAAGAATTTTCTACTGGATCCCAGCCCCAATATCCTCCCCATCCTAATACTCCATAAGCCCAATAGCCGCCAAGCATTATGGCAAGACCTAATACCATTGTGCCCATTAACATCCATGGTAATGCTTGTTTGACCCAATCCTTATATTCATTCTTTATTAACGCCGATAGAGCAAATGCAAACGGTACAACTGACATTGCAAATCCAACAAACAATACTGGAGGATGAATTTGCATCCAGAAATTTTGCAATAATGGATTTAATCCCTTTCCTTCTATAATGAAATTATTTACTGAAATATTATTTGCAGTTAATACTCCATACAAATCTTTACTCATTTGGATAAATTGTTTATTCGACTGGGGGTCGCTAAAAATAAAACTTTGCAATGCTGGTAATGATAAATAACTTTGATTAATATTTTTCAAATCAATAAAATCTGGCTGCGACCAAATATAATTGAAAGGTGATTTCAAAAGAGGGTTTACCATTACTAATAGAAAAGCCAATGCTAATGTAAATATCATCATTACACGTGGTTCAAGATCACCTCGTTTCGAAGTATAGTCCAATAATATTAACCCAATAATAGCACTAAACAATACCCACAGCATAAAACTTCCTTCTTGTCCAGCATAAAATGTAGCCATTAACAAGCCCAGAGGAAGGTCACTGCTGCTATAATTATAAATATATTTATATTGATATTGATGGGTGAGAATTGCATGGAGCAGTAATGCACTTGCAGTTAAAACAGCTATGGCTGTTAAGTGAAAACTATACCTTGCAAGTTTTATAGTATTCTGATAACCTTTGTATGTTAAATAATACATATAAATACTAAAAACTCCAGCCAGAAGAGCCAGAGTTAAAAGAATATTTCCAATCATATAAACTCCTGACCGCTAATTAAGAATTAGCTTTTTGCATCGGTTGTTCTTGGTATTTGGATGGACACTTTGTAAGAATGTCTGTCGCGTGAAATACTCCGTCATGATACTTACCGGTAACAACAACGCTAGTTGATGATTCAAAATTATTTGGCATGGTGCCATGATACATTACTTTCATCGTATTGCCATTTTCATCTGCCATATAAAACGAAAATGTTTTGCTTTGTTTGTCAATTTCATAATTCCGTTCTTTTATCCAACTTCCGGTAGCTTTAAACGTTTTACCAGATTGCATAATTCTATCGAAACTTCCTTCGTACTGTACACTTGTCTGAGTAAACAAATAAATCATTATCCCTAAAAAAACAACAATTATTCCTCCCCCAAACATATATTTATTTTTCATACTGCTATTGCTCCTTTCCTTTATTACTTAAACTAGCAAGTTCATTCTCTATTACCTTTAATCGCTTATCAGTGTTCCAAAGGAAAATAAAAATTCCTAACCAAACTACAAGTACGATAAACATCACTATGTATATTGAATTATTCTCTAAAAATTGAAAGAATCCGTTTTCCAATTTTACCTCAGATTATTTCTTAAAAAATTTTTCTTGAATTATTATTGTTTTATATCTCATCTTCCACATCCACCAATAAAGAATTGTGAAGGTAAAAAGTGAAATGTAAAACACCATCTGCATGTTTGAATTCATTTTAAAATCCACAACTGGGCCTGAAGTATCGTCATTTGCTGAGCCAGGATGCAAGCCAGTCATTATTCTTGGCATGATAAATATGAAAAAAGGGACAGTTAAAAACGCAATTATCGAATAAACTGCAGATAGTCTTGCTCGTTTATCTTCATTTTCTATCGCAGAACGCAAAGCAAATAAAGAGCCATAAATTAACAGTAGAATAAATATACTTGTTTCTCTTGGATCCCAATGCCAAAAAGCACCCCAAGTAAATTTTGCCCAAATAGAGCCGGTTACAGTTGCAAGAATACAAAATACCATTCCAAGCTGAAGTGCAGCTGCAGATTTTGCATCATCATCTAGATTTCTTTTTCTCAGGTATCTTACTCCATAAATCATAGCCATTAAAAATGCAATTACTGATAACCAAGCTGTAGGCACATGGAAGAATATTATTTTTGCTTTCTCTTCTAGCCCAGGAATATTGGGGAATTCATACCAAGTTGATGGTTGTGAGACTATTGGGAATGTTATTCCAGATATAATAACAAACGACATTAAAATAAAGAGCGAAATTTTCCAGAGCATTACTCTTTTTTCTTTCCTTTATCGGTTTTTGTTGAAAAAGACATTTTTGTTCATAAATGCGTAGTAAAAATATAAAACTGCATAAGCAATTCCAAAGCAGAATGACTTCTTCAATTCCATTTTTCAATTTCTATATTAAAATTTGTTGAATAATCACAAAAAAAATGACAATTTTAAACAACAATGATTTGATTTTGACGTCTAATCTACTGAACATAAAAACTACAAGTATATGCCGACAAATCCAATAAAAAGGATATTTGATCTTTACACAAGCGACTTAAGTTATCAAGAAATTGAACGGTTAATAAAACGCGAAGCTAATGAAGTATATGAATTCTTTAAAAGTGATATTCCAAAACCAGATCAGTCAAAAAATAAAATTATTCGTGCCCTAATTTTTGCGCGCAGTCTATTCAATGCATTTATAATGAAACTTACTCCGGCAAGAAGAATTTTCTATTTGATTGCTTTGCTATTCTTTATTGTCGGTTATTTTCAACAAATGCACGGTTATATTTTATTAGCATTTATAATTGTTAGTTTGCTTCTAGCTTTTGAATTAGCTGATAAACTTTCTGCAAAAAGTGAATTGGATGTGGCAAGAAAAATTCAATTTGATCTCATCCCAAAAATTCCTTCTAAAATCTACAATTATGAAATCTCAGCTTTTTATGAACCAGCTCGTGAAGTTGGAGGAGATTATTACGACGTTGTCGAAACTCCAGAAAGAACATTCATTATTGTTGGAGACATTTCTGGAAAAGGAATGGCTGCAGCATTGTACATGGTAAGAGTTCAAGCCATTATTTACCAATTACTAAATAACTACACCAGCGTTGTTGATCTTATAATCAATTTGAAAAAATATTTTTCCAAAAATCTCAGAAGGGAATATTTTTTAACTTTAGCAATTGCTTCGATCGAAAAAGATGGGATAATAAACATTGCGAGAGCTGGACATCCTCCTATTTTTCATTACATAAGTGAAACGAAGGATTTTAATATTATTAATCCTCAAGGTATTGGAATTGGTTTAAATGATCGCGGAGTTTTTGAG
The DNA here is from genome assembly GCA_016873835.1 of Ignavibacteria bacterium. Taxonomy (GTDB): domain Bacteria; phylum Bacteroidota; class Ignavibacteria; order Ignavibacteriales; family Melioribacteraceae; genus DSXH01. The sequence goes on along the minus strand of VGVY01000049.1, from coordinate 11,039 downwards.
AAAACACTTGAGCAAATATCAGTTTCACCAAAAAAGAATGACATTGTTTTTATTTACACAGACGGAGTGACTGAAGCAATGAATATTAATTTCCAACAGTTTGGTTACGAAAATGTTAAAAGAATAATCCAATTGAATGCTGACAAAACTTCGGAAGAAATTAAAAATGCTTTGCTACGAGGAATAATTACTTTTAGAGGGGCTGCGATACAAAATGACGACGTGTCAATGGTAGTACTTAAAGCTCTTTAATTTTCAGAATAGATAATGAATTCTTCATCAGTAGGCCTAATTTCATCGTACATACGCTTTAAAGAATTCTGAGCTGATTGGTTCCCTCTCTGCGCAGAATGTCTGTATAACTTAACAGCTTGTGCTTTATTTTCAATTACTCCAATTCCCTTTTCATAACAATACCCAAGCAATGACTGTGCAAAGCTAGATCCTTCATTTACTGCTTTTTCTAATATTCTAACATTATTCAATTTAGAATCACTTTTAGGAGTCTCAGTTAACTCAATAAAAGCAATTCGAATTTCTGCCTCTTTACTGTCACTGTTTTTTGCTAATTCCCAAAAGTCAATTGCCTTGGATTTATTTTTTGCTACAATTGCGCCGGAACTGTAAAGTAATCCTAATTCAATCATAGATGGAACATGATTATTCTTGACTGCATTTGTTAAAAAATCGAATGCTTGTTGATTTGAAATTTGATTATTCATCCCAAGAGCTGTTAAACCAGCCCAAACATACATTGCATCTGCATCTTTATTAACTATCCGATCCTTGATTAGCTTATTAAAGCTTTCTTGCTGAAATAATTGAAACAAATATTCTCCAGCTTTGAATGATCCAAGTCTGTATGCTCTCAAATAATATGACGCGCTAAGCACAAGATCTTTTTGAAGCATATATCCCTTTTCATACAATCTCCCAAAAATTAAAAGCGCTTCAGGACTACCATTATCTGCAGCAAACTTTAAAATTCCTATTCCGCTTGTATCAGTTAAACTCGAACTTATAAGTCCTTCATTAATTCCGAACATTTTTTTCAGTTCACTACTGTTCTTATTAAGTGTTTCGGTTAATTGATTATCAATATTTTCTTCTTCCTTTGTATCAAAATCATAATAGTCCAAATTCCATTCGGATTGTATTAAGTTAGCTATTTGATCTTGTGAGAGATTATTATTTTGTGTTTTAATTGAATCAGCTGGAATCAGGATATTCATTTTTTTGAATTGCTTTAGCACTTCTTTTGCCGGCTCATATCCAGCACTGGCAGATCTATTAATGAAAGTATATGCTTCGGTTAAATTTCTATTTACAATCAAGTTATCTGTTAATGAAAGTCCATAAGCAAATTGAGCCTCGGGTAATCCCATTCCACCAGCAATTTTGAAATTCAAATATGCTTCAAAAGGATTCCAAGGAACTCCAATTCCATTAAATAACAAAATGCCATAATTATAACGCGCGGATGGAAAGTTTTGATCAACTGCTTTTCTAATCCAATAAATGGATTTTACTGTATCGGGTGAAAATCCTTGCCCTAGCAAATATCTTAAACCTAACTCATGTTGAGCAAAAGGATCACCACGATTCGCTTCAGTTACAAGTAAGTAACCAGCTAATAATGAATAGGAAGGATATTTAGCTTTGAAGACAGTTGGTCTAAAAAATTGATTTTGTTTAAAAGCCTGGCTTCTTGTTGTATCTTGCGCATATAAAGTAGAAATTAATAAAAATACTAAGCAGAAAATTTTTTTCAAGATTTTAATGCGTCCAATTTTAATGACGAAATGTAACTAATAAAGCCATTTTTTGAGTGTGAAAAAATTTTTACCATTTTCAGAATGGTAATTGAGTTCATCCATAAGTTGATTCATAATAAATAAACCCATTCCACTTTCTGGTAGGTTATTTATATCCTGAGGATCAAATTGTAAGTCCTTAATTTCAAGTGAAGAACGAGGTTCTCCATAATCTATTATCTGCATTTCAATAATTTTTGAATTTATTTTAAGTATAACTTCAATGACTTTGTGCGTTACACTCTTATATGAGTGTTTAATTACATTATTAACCCCCTCCATTATGCAAATTTCAAAAGCGTTTAGTATATGAGACTCAACTCCCTCTTGCTCCAAAAAATTGCGTACTGCTTGGTTTATCTTAGCAACATTATCATAATCACTTTGTATGTTTATCTTGAATTCTTTCAAATCAAGTTTATTGTTTAGAATTAAAGCTTAATATAAAAAAGTGCTAAATAATAGAAAAAAATATTTTGACAAGGCAACCTCGCTAGTCAAAATAAAGAGAATTGCAAGTATCAGAAGGTTAAGGAGAAGTTATTTCATTTTTCTCCTTCCTTTTTTAATTGCCATTAATAAAATCAAAATTTAATATTAAAAATGCAACTATAGAAGGAAGGAGAATAGTAAAAGATACTTAATTACTTGGCTTATCGGTCCTACATGTACTTATACCAAACGGCAGATATGCTGGGCACCAGCCGATAAAAGCAGTTAACAGCGGTACTAAACCAATTAAACCCCACCAGCTTTGGAAATTTATTCCTAGTGCAATAATTACTAAACCAACAATAATTCTAATAGTTCTATCAATACTTCCCATATTTTTTTTCATTGTATTCCTCCAATATTTAATAATTAGATGCAAAAATAAAAATAAGGATTCAACCTTACTTTAATAAAATTAATTTCTGATTAATTACATTTCCTCCAAACTCCCCTTTGAGTATATATATTCCGCTAGATAGGTTAAAATCATCACTATTGAAATTTATTTGATAAACTCCACGTATTTGGAAATCTTTTACAATAGTAGTTATTTCTTCTCCAATTAAATTGTACAGTTTTATCTTAACAAAGGAATCTTTAATAATATTATATCTTATAATTGTCTCGCTATTAAAAGGATTTGGAAAAATTTGTATCATAATATCTTTTTGCAAATCCAATTTATTTTGTATAGTAGTTGAAGTAAAAAATTTATTTTTAATCAAGTTCCATAATTCAAATCGATTATTATCGTAACCTAAAGCCCAAATTCCAATTCCTTTTAGATTTTTCTGAATTGCAAAGTCATATTTTAACGATAAACTCAAAGAATCATCATACCATATCTGATGCCATGTAGTGTCATTCTCCTTTTTTCTTATCCAGGAAGTTTGTGATAAATTATCCCACATTTTTTGATAATATGATAAATCTTGTAATACTTCCTTATACCTTAATATTGATTGCCAATTATTATTGGATTTTGCTGAATCATAAGGAATAATGGATGCATAAGCTTCTGATGACTTAGTTTTCCAATAGTTTCCGTAATAAGGAACTCCTAAAACTAATTTTTCTGGTAGTACATTTTCATATTCAATATTAAATGAATTGGGAATATTATAAAAATTTCCAGCTAATGGTGAAGAAGGCCCCGTTGTAAAAGACCAGCTTCCATAGTAATCGTATTGCATTACAAAAAGGTAATCACAACTTTCTGAGAGTTTTTGGAAATCCCATTTGTTATATCCATAGGAAGGGGAAGCAAAGGAAACTTCCAAATTTTGATTAATTGATTTTACATCTTCATTTAGAAGTTTCATAAATGAATTTATTCCAATCAGTTTATCAGCTCCATCATATAAATTTTCAAAGTCAATATTAATCCCATTGAAATTATGTAGTAGTATTTGTTGTCGAATATTTGCAAATAATTTTTGCTGGATTGTAGTATCATTAATGAATTTGCTGATGTCTCTACTCTGAAAATTACTAACGGCCATAATTAATTTTACGTTTTGTAGCTTTGCATTATTGATTACATCGTTCCATGGCCAGTTTGGAGGATTTATTAAATTACCAAGACTATCTACTTCGAATGAAAAAACTGCTAGATGTGTTAACAAGTCATATTTAATATTAATATGTGTTTTTGCATTATGCTCCCACCAAGGAAGATAACCAAATACTGTTTTATTTGAAGTAGTTGTATGATATTTTTTAGTTGATGTATAAAACGATTGGCCAAAATTTATTACTGTTATAATTAAAAACGTAATAATTGATTTCATTTAGAATTATAATGTTCATTCGCAATATAATATTTTTGAATTAGGATCACATTTATTATGTAGCTTTTAAAGTAAAAAAGCTCGCAGAAGCGAGCTTTAATAAATATAAGATACATCGAAAAACTATCTGCCAAGACCATCTAAATATTCTTTCTTTTTTAATAATGCATCTTTATCTTCAACATGTTTTGGATCTGGAACACAGCAGTCTACGGGGCATACTGCAGCACACTGTGGTTCATCATGAAATCCAACACACTCTGTACATTTATCTGGCACTATATAGAAAAAATCATTTGAGTAAAATCCTTCTGCTCCAGATGGTGCTGTTGCACCTTCTCCATAAGTATTACCTGATAATTCCCATTGTGCACCACCCTCATAAATAGCGGTGTTAGGACATTCAGGTTCACACGCACCGCAATTGATGCATTCATCTGTGATCATTATTGCCATATTATTCTCCTAGATTAATGATAGGTTTATTTTCAATTGTAAAAATTTTGGTCTCTTGATATACAGCGAGAATTAAAATAGAATTACTTTCTCTGAAAATTCTAACAAAACCTTTGAAATAATAATAAAAGAAGGTTATAACTGCAAGGAAGGAGGTAATTAAATCTTATTTTGGACACATCCTCCGATGGTTTTACCAGCTTCCGCTTGAACCACCACCCCCAAATGAGCCTCCACCGCCAGAAAATCCGCCAAATCCACCTCCACCAAAACCACCCCAATTGCTTTTAGAACCTCCTTTGCTTCCCATTGAGCTTATAATGAGCCAAGGTAAAAGTCCTCCACCTCCTCCTTTTCCACCTTTTTTCCTAAACAAAGAAATGAAGATTAAAATGAGGATTATATAAATAAATGGGAATTTAATTTCATCTGTATCAGTCTCTTGATCGTTTGAGTATTCTCCTCTCGTTGCTTTCATTATTGCATCTAATCCAATACTAACCCCAGCAAAATACTCACCTTTTTTGAAGTATGGCTTAACTTCATTCCTTAGAATTGAACTGGCCAAAGCGTCCGGCAAAGCTCCTTCTAGTCCATACCCTACTTCAATTCTCATTTTCCGGTCTTCCTTTGCTACAAAAAACAAAACACCATTATTTTTCTTTTGAGCACCAATCTTATTTCTCGATGCCGTTTCATATGTAAAATTTTCAAGCGGATAGCCTTCCAGTGAATTGATCATTAAAAAGACAAGTTGATTTGAAGTTGAATCATCAAACTGTTTGAGTGCTGAATTCATTGTGTAGAGTTCAGACTTTTTAAAAGTTCGAGTAAAATCATTAGCATAATTTTTTAAAACTGGAATTTCTGATTGCGCCAATAATAAAATTGGTACGAATAAAAGAAAATAGATCTGTCTTCTCAAAACTCTACACACTTAAGTTATTAAATTAAAATTCAACTTTAGGCGCTTGCTGAGCTGATTCTGCTGCAGCAAAATATTGCTTCTCTTTGAAACCAGTAAAGTTTGCAATAATAGCTGCCGGAAATCTTTTTATTTGAGTGTTATAATCTTGAACAACCTGGTTAAATTTCATTCTCTCAACAGAAATTCGATTTTCTGTTCCTTCAAGTTGAGCTTGCAGCTGTAAAAAATTCTCATTTGCTTTTAATTGAGGATAATTTTCGGAAACTACAAGCAATCTTGATAATGCACTGCTCAAGCCATCTTGCGCTTGCTGGAATTTTTGAAATGCTTGAGGATCGCCTAATTGGTCAGCTGAAAGTCTTATCTGTCCAACTTTTGCACGAGCTTCTGTTACCGCAGTGTAAGTTTCTTTCTCAAATTCCGCAACTCCTTTTACTGTCGATACCAAATTTGGAATTAAATCAAATCTTCGTTGATACTGGTTTTCAACCTGACTCCAAGCTTGATTAACTCCTTCATTTAATCCCACAAAGTTATTATAATTTCTCACTCCCCAACTAACCACTAAAACAATTACTAAAACAATAACAGCAATAACACTAAGAGCAATTATCCAACCTTTTTTCATTTATCCTCCAATAAAATATTATCTAGTTAATTCGTTAAACTTCTTGATGGAGCCGGTATTTTTCCACCTCTTCCTACAAATTTTTCAGAACTTAAAGTTCTCACTTCCATTATTGGTGCTTTACCTAAAAGTCCTCCATAATCCACAAACTCACCAACTTTTTTTCCATAAGCCGGAATAATTCTTACAGCTGTAGTTTTATCGTTAATTACGCCAATAGCACATTCATCTGCAATTACACCAGCAATAGTTGAAGAAGAAGTATCTCCGGGAATTGCAATCATATCCAAGCCAACTGAACAAACAGCGGTCATTGCCTCAAGCTTTTCCAATGAAAGATGACCGGCTTGAACAGCACTGATCATTCCTTGATCTTCGCTTACTGGTATAAATGCACCACTCAAACCTCCGACAGATGAACTAGCCATTAAACCAGCTTTCTTTACTGCATCATTCAACATAGCTAATGCAGCGGTTGTTCCTGGCGCTCCAACATCTTCAACTCCCATTGCTTTTAAAATATCTGCAATGCTGTCACCTTCAGCTGGAGTTGGGGCTAGAGAGATATCAACTATTCCGAATGGAATTTCATTTTTATCTGCAACTTTTCTACCAATTAATTCGCCGGCACGTGTAATTTTAAAAATAGTTTTCTTAATAACTTCTGATAATTGCTGAAGATCAACTTTTCCAGCTTCTTTAATGGCATCCAATACTACACCTGGCCCACTGATCCCAACATTGAGAACAACTTCCGGTTCAGAAATGCCATGAAATGCACCAGCAACAAATGGGTTATCTTCTACTGCATTTGCAAACACAACTAATTTTGCACATCCTATAGAATCTTTATCCTTAGTTTTTTCAGCAGTTAATTTGATTACATCAGACATCATTAAAACTGCATCCATGTTAATACCAGCTTTTGTGGATGCTACATTAACGCTTGAACAAACTCTTTTTGTTTCTGCAAGTGCAAATGGAATCGATTTAATAAGTTCTCTTTCACCATTTGTCATTCCCTTTTGAACAAGGGCTGAATATCCAGCGATATAGTCTACTTCAATTTCTTCTGCTGCTTTTTCCAAGATTTTTGCAATCTCTATATATTCTTCAAAACGAAAAGCATCAAATGGAATTGAAATTGGAGTTAACGAGACTCTTTTATTAGCAATTGAAATTCCATACTGAGATTCAACTTCTTTTGCAAACTTAACATGATTCTTTCCATATCGAAGGATCTTATCGTAGATTTTCTGTTTTGTAACCTCAAGATTTCTATCATGACAATCACGCAAGCTAATCCCAAGCGTAACCGTTCGAATGTCAAAGTGTTCGATCTCTGTCATCCTAATAGTTTCAAGTATTTCTTCAAATTCGTAAGGCATTTTTTCTCCAAATTCTAAATTCGATGCATAAACCTAAATACATCTTCGTGCTGCAAATAGATTTTTATTTTTAACTCCTCACCAATTTTTGCCATTTCAGTTTGAATCTCTTTTAATTCTTTTTGTGAAGCAGATATATCAACAATCATAATCATCGTAAAAAAATCACCCATTATTTTTTGAGATAAATCTTGAATATCGCAATTGTTTTCACTGAGGGCTTTTGTAACACCAGCAACAATTCCAGGTTTATTTAAACCAAAAGAAGTCAGGATAACTCTACCGGAAGTTGTATCTCCCGGTTTTGCAGTAAACGTCTCCCCACTTTCAACCTCTAACTTTTTTCTTACTGCCTCTTTTACTGCTTCTGGTGATGCATTTGCCCCAAGTACTTCAATTGCTTCAAATGTAATTTTCCTTATTTCTTCTTCACTCGCTTTCACGGTCTGTTTCCTTTATATTCATGTTGAAGATATCTTAAAGCCTTATTTGAAATTTCATTGTTCTTTTGAACAGCAAAATCACCAGCATTTTGAATGTTACCTCTATAAAATCTTAACCAGATTAATCCTAGCAATACAGAACCATCAAAAACACGCGATTCATTAAACGCTGACACAGTCCAATAACCCGATAACAAATTCCATCCAAGTGAAATTAATCCGGGCAATATAGAACCAGAATAAATTTGACCCGAACCCGGCAAAATATAAGAAATTACCTTTGCAAAAGTAACCGAAACTTTATCCATATCTACTTGCTCTGCCAATTTTTTCAATTCATGATTTGGATTAATTTTAGCAAATGAGTTCGCAGCTTCCTTCCATTCATCATTAAAAATAAATGCCCAGCCTCTCCAATAATTAACAGAATCTTTATTAATTGAGGAGATTTTTTCAATTTCATTAAGAATTTGATGGGCTCTTTCCGTCGTTCTTCTCAAAATATTAGTTTTAATAATTTCCAGTTGAGCAGATATTTTCTCATCATCAGTTCTTGCATTATATTGAGCGATTGAAAAATACTGTATTGCATTATCCAACATTGCACCAGCTTTATAACATTCACCAATAGAATAATTTGCACTATAAGAGTATTGTTTATCTATATCAAAAAATAGAGTTCGTTTGAATTCAGTTATTGCATCAAAGTACTGCCGAGTTTTCATCAAGTTATGTGCATATTCATATTGAATTGAAATCTGATTCTGTGCATTAACTTGCACGTTAAATAAAAACAGAGTAAATAAGACAATCTTTTTAATCATTGGTTTTCAAAAAATTTATTTTAGGCAATAAGTAATTTCTTTTTTCAAAATAGAGTTTTACTTCATTATCAAAATTTAATCTTACACCAGCGTTGTAGATTTGAGCAGAAGCATAAGATCCATATACTGTACCGGCATAAGAAAAAACAGCTAGTCCGGCAAATAACCATCCTCTAAAATTGTGCTCGTGTTTGAAATTATTTGCAGCAAGGTAAGCTAAAACTCCAGTTGTCAGCAGTGCTGTAATTCCATCACTAATTTCTCCAGTATAAATTTTACCGGCACCTGGAATAAACATAGATAAAAGCATTGCAGTCGTTGGATTTTTTTTGGATGGAAATTTTTTCATCATGTATAATTCGCGAACTTTATTTTTTGTCGAATCTGGAAAAGCTTTTAAAAAATGATTTGTATCAGGCAAAATCGATTCATCCATTAAATGAGAAATTAAAAAGAGGCGATTAATATCTTTTGCATATTTTTCTGATTGATATCCTTCCATCTTACAAATATCTCTAAAGCTATTATAGCTGCCATTGAAAAACGATGCTTTATAAAAAGCAAGTTTTGCTTCATCTGATAGTAACGAACCATAAAAAATACTTTTAAAATTATCTGCTGCTTCATTGTACTTTCCAATTCTGTAAAAACTTTCTGCATATTTGAACCGGACGGTATCATTATCAATGTACATCAAGTAATTTTTATATTCTTCAATTGCTCTCAAATAATCTTCTTGGATGAAAAGAAAGTTCCCAAAAGCCAATCTATTCTTTGGAGAAAAATAGTTTTCATCAATATTCATTGTTTGACTAAATAAAATTGTACTAAACGGCAATAAAAATAATATTATGGCCAGAACTTTGGTTTGATAAAAATTAATTGAATTCAAAAAATGATTTGAAAAATAATTATTCAATAAACTCACCAGTCGTAAGAATTATTCTTTTTTCTTCAAGTAAGTAGTTATTAATTGGATCAATATATTTTTTAGTAGCGTGCAATGAGTATCTGTTATTATTCTTAAACAAATTCATGTCTCTTATGAACCGATCGGTAAACATCAATGAGGCTCTAAAAATATTTGACTCTTTCACACTTTGGATAAAAAATGCAGAGCATGAAGGGAAAAAGGGACAGTTATCACCATCTACATCGGAAATAAAATAATAATACGCATTTCTAGCATAAGACAGAATTCTTAAACCAAAACTCGATTTGTCAATTGTATAATCATGATGTGTCGGTGAATGTATTTCATAAGATATTTCTTTTGCATCCCACTTTACCCAATCGCTTTGTGCAGTCATAACAAACGAGTAAAAAAATATTATTAGAATAATTCTTTTCATGATGTTAGCCAGAACTAAAACTTTAAGATTTATTTCATTCGCTACATTTTATGGCAACTTGTGCAAAAAGCTTTCCACGCAAAGACGCTGAGTATTCGCAAAGACGCAACAAAAAAATTTACTTTAATAAATCGCGTGCAATTACAATCCTTTGAATTTCTGAAGTCCCTTCATAAATCTCTGTGATTTTAGCATCGCGCAAAAATCTTTCAACCAAATATTCCCTCACATATCCATAACCGCCATGTATTTGGATAGCTTCGAGTGCGCATTCAACTGCAATCTTTGAAGCATAAAGTTTAGCCATCGCAGCTTCTTTATAATATTTTTTATCAGCATCTTTCAAAGCGGCTGCTTGTAATGTCAATAATTTAGCTGCTTCAACTTTTACAGCCATATCAGCCAATTTAAATTGGATTGCTTGTAAACTAGCAATTTCAGTTCCAAATGCTTTTCTAACTTTTGAATATTTAGTTGCAGCTTCAAGTGAAGCTTCTGCAATACCGCAAGCTTGTGCAGCAATTCCTATTCTTCCGCCATTGAGAGTATTCATTGCAAAATTGAAACCTTTGCCAACTTCCCAAACAATATTCTCTTCTGGTACTTTACAATTCTCAAATGTTAACGAACATGTATCGCTGCTTCTAATTCCAAGCTTATCTTCTTTCACACCATGTCCAAAACCAGGAGTCCCTTTTTCAACTATAAATGTTGTAATACCATGATGAGTTTTTTCTTTGTCTGTTTGTGCCATCACAAGATGATAGTCCGCTGTCAACCCATTAGTAATCCAATTTTTCATTCCGTTTAGAATCCAAAAATTTCCATCTTTGTGGGCAAGAGTATGCTGTTGAGTTGCATCACTTCCAGCTTCTGGTTCCGATAGTGCAAAAGCACCAAGTTTTTCACCTTTCGCTAATGGAC
>VGVY01000048.1 GCA_016873835.1 Ignavibacteria bacterium | reverse complement strand
GATCTGCCAAAAGAAAAAATAGCCGGAATAAAATTAACCCGACAAGGGAAATCAAAATGGGATGATATTTATGAAGAAAGAATTGACCCGTATGGAAAAAAATATTATTGGTTAACTGGCACATTAATCGAAACAGATTCTTTGCTGGATACAGATCATTTTGCAGTAAAGAATAATTATGTCTCGATTACCCCAATTCATTTTGATCTAACAGACTACAAAACTTTTGATTCTATGGGAGAATGGCAGATTGAAAATCTGATGAAATAAACTTATTTGAAATTATGGAAAATATTTCTATATCCTTTAATATCCACTTTGCATTTTTAGGTTTCGTAATCTTATTACTACTTGCTTTTACTTTTTATGTTTATCGTTTCACTATTCCTACAACCTCAAACAAAATCAGAACTATTCTATTTTCTTTAAGATCATCTGCAGTAGTACTTTTATTGTTACTGATTTTTGAACCACTATTAACCATTACCAATAAGAAAACTCTTGAACCAGCTTCATATATTTTTATTGACAATTCAAACTCAATTGCACAAAAAGATAGTGTTAAACGAATTAACCAAATAAAAGAATTGATAAGCAATATATTATCATCAGAGAAAGAAAACGTAAAAGTCTATTTATTCGGTCAGAATATTAATAGTGTTGACGATGATTCAATCAATTTACTGAAGTTCAACGAACCATTAACTAATTATTCAAATATCTTCAACACGATTCAGAAAGAAAAAAATCCTATTAGTTCAGCAGTAATAATTAGTGATGGAATTATTAATGATGGTACTGAACCATTATACGATGTCGAAAGGTCTGCATTCCCAATATTCACAATTGGTATTGGAGACTCTACTCAAATTAAAGATGTATTTATTAAAGACATAATTTTTAACCAATATATATATGCTCAAAAACAAACTGAATTAGAGCTCGTAGTTTTTAATGATGGTTTTGAAAATCGCCAAGTTAATGTTCAGATGTTTGAAGAAGGAAAATCTCTCGCAACAAAGACGTTAAGTTTGAGTTCATCAGGAATCAATCGAATAAAATTTCCATACACTTCAAGTGAGAGTGGAGAGAAAATAATTGAGTTCAGTATTTCAACATTTGAAAATGAAGAAAATAAAACTAATAATTCAAAATCTGTTTTATTGAGTGTACTAAATAATAAACTAAAAATAACAGTTGCAGCTGGAAGACCATCAGCAGATTTATCTTCTATAATACAAGCATTAGAAGCTGATAATAATTTAGAAATTAATAAATTAATTCAGATTGCGCCCCAGAAATTCTGGCGAGATATTTCTGTTAATGTTATTGACAGTGCTGAAGTTTTATTTCTAATTGACTTTCCTACTGCAAATACACCACAGAGTTTAGCTGATAAAATATATGGTGCAATACAAAACAACAAACCTTTTTTTATATACTTATCAGCATCTAGTGATTTACAAAATTTAAAACCATATGAAAAATATCTACCATTTTCTATAGGGCAGATAATAGATGAAAATATTCTTGTCAATTGCGAAATTACAAGCGGTGGAGAAATGTCATCATTCTCTAAGTTTTTAAGCAATTATAACAATTGGCAGAATCTACCACCTTTAATCAGAAACACAACAGACATAAATGCAAAACCAGGCAGTAATACTCTTTTACGAACTGTAGTTAAAAACGTTCCAATTAATTCACCAACCTTTATTACTAGAAGTATTGCAAATGAAAGGTCCATATCTTTGATAGGAGGCGATATTTGGCGATGGCAGCTCGCGACAGCAGAAAAAAATCCAAACTTTTTTTCAAATTTCATTAACGATATCGTAAAGTGGTTAAACATTCCTCAAAAACAAAAACAATTTTCGATCCGCACAAATAAAAAAGTTTACTCAATTGGAGAAGAAATTACGTTTACTGCTGAATTATATGACCAGACATTTAATCCTATTGATTCTGCATTGATTGAGTTAAGTGTATATAACGAAAAAGAAAAGTTAAATTATATTCTTTCTAAGGTAAAGGATGGGATATATTCAAGCTCACTTATTGCCAAGGATAAAGGCGATTATAGATTTGATGCAATAGCTAAATTTAATGGTACCAATCTGAAAAGCAACTCAACTCGTTTTATTATAAGCGAAACAAATCTTGAGAAAGAAATCACAAAAATGAATACAAATTTATTGAGACAAATAGCTAACTTATCCAATGGTAATTATTTTGCTGTAAACAATTATGAATCATTACTAGAAGAATTGGAAATGACGAGAAGGAACTCTAAAAAGGAATTTATTAGTCATAATGAATACCGTTTGTGGTCTGAAGAAATGACATTAATTATAATCTTATTTCTATTTACTATTGAATGGTTCCTAAGAAAACGACTGGGAATGTTTTAAATTATATCAAGTATGGCATTTATAGATATTAAAAAAACGGATTTGACACATATTCAAAAAATTGATGCTGAACATCAACAAATGGCATTATTCATTAATCAACTGTACAGCTCAGCAAAAAAAAGTGATTTTCACGACACGTATAATATATTCAAGAATTTTTTGTCTGCAACAAATGAACATTTTTTCACAGAAGAAACATTAATGAAGGAGAATAATTACCAAGGTTATTTTTCTCATAAACTTGAACATGACAGAGTTATAAAAAAACTTAAGTCGATTGATGAACAATTCTATGCTAACATTAATGTTATTAATGCAGAAGAGTTATCTAATCTTAAAAAATGGTTTTTTAACCATTTAGAACTAAGTGACAAAAAATTAGGCGCTTTTTTAATTGAAAAAGTTTTTAGATAAAATATTTTCTTTTTCGAATCATACCCTCGACTTCATTCTCCCAAGATTATGCATCAGTTGCCAGGAAATCTTACAAATTAAGCAAAGATATTTGTGTGTTAACTGCCTAAATAGCTTGCCAACTGTAACCACTGAGAGGATAAATGAAGAGTATGAAAAAAAATTTCTGAAAGAAAAATTTGTCGATGAGTTTGCTGCTGCATTTATTTTTGAGAAAGACAAAGCACTTCAGAAAGTACTGCATTCCTTAAAATACAATGAAAATTTTAAGGTGGGGATTTTTATAGGAGAAACAATAGCTGGATTAGTAAAAAATATTATTCATGGCTGGAATCCCGACTTCATTGTACCGGTTCCACTACATAGACTTAAAAAAGCTGAACGTGGTTTCAATCAATCTTACTATATAGCAAAAGGAATTGCAAATATTATTTCGATTCCTATTAAAACAAATGTCATAAAGCGAAACCGATTTACAAGAACTCAAACAGAATTGCACGTTGATGAAAGAAAAGAGAATGTGAAAAATGCCTTTAAAGTTTTAAAAGTTAATAATGTCGATAACAAAAAAATAATCTTACTTGATGATGTAATAACAACCGGAGCAACAATTTCTGAATGCGCTAAAGTTTTGAAAGAAAACGGAGCGTTGAAAGTTTATGGACTTTCGGTTGCATTGGCAGATTGAGTTACATCTTTTCAGGAGCAGAAACCCCGAGAATAGTTAATCCATTCTTTATCACAGCTTTCACAGCTATAATCAATGCCATTCTTGCTTCTGCCAATTTTTTTTCACTGCCAATTATTCTACAGACAGTATAAAATTTATGGAAAAGAGATGCTAAATCTTCCAGGTAATTAGCAATTTTATGAGGTTCATAATTTTCAGCGCAATACAATACTTCATCCGGGAATTCAAATAATTTTTTCAGCAGATTTTGTTCTTCTTCCGTTATAAGAAGATTCAAATTCTCAAGTGAAGGATTGAGATTTTGTTCTACTGCCATTCTTAGAATCGAAGCAATTCTTGCATGGGCATACTGCATATAAAAAACTGGATTTTCATCTGATTGTTTTTTCGCAATTTCGATATCAAAATTAAAATGGCTTCCTATGCTTCTCATATTAAAGAAATATCTTACTACATCACTTCCAACTTCATCAATTAATTGATCAAGTGTAATGTAATTAGCCTTTCGAGTTGACATTTTTACTATTTCACCTTTTTGCATTATAGTAACAAATTGATGAATCAGTACTTTTACTTTGTTTGAATCGTAACCTAATGCGGAAAGACCAGCTAAAACATCTGGATATGTAGCGCTATGATCAGACCCAAAAAGATCTATCATTAAATCGTAATTGCGCTCAAATTTTGTAATGTGGTATGCAATATCAGGAAGACGATAAGTCGGCTCGCCAGTTGATTTCACAATCACTTTATCTTGCTCATTTACAATGCTCGAAAGTTTTAACCAAACCGCTCCATCTTTTTCATAAGATAAATTTTTCGATTTGAATTTGTTAAGAAGCCCTTCAATTCTGCCTTCATCATAAAGTTTATGCTCATTATAATAATTACTGAATTGAATATTTAACCGTGTTAAAGTTTTATTGATATCCGAAAAAATATTTTCTTCAGCAGCCGATTTAAAAATCCCATCAGGTTCTTCTTCTCTTAAATTGTCAGAATATTTTTCAATCAAGGATTGCGCAATTTCTTTAATATAATCTCCTTGATAATAATCTTCCGGGTACTCGATTTTATCTCCAAGCAATTCTTTATAGCGCAGTCTTACTGAATCCCCAAGAACACGCATTTGCCGACCAACATTATTGAAGTAATATTCTCTATCGACTTCATAACCAATCCATTCAAGCATATTTGCAACTGTGTCGCCAATTACTGCATTTCTGCCATGACCTACAGTTAATGGCCCAGTAGGATTAGCTGAAACAAATTCTACTTGTGCTTTTCTACCAGCATACTTTTGGGATTTGCCATAATTTTCCAAATTTTTAAAAACATCTTTAATAACTGATGTTACATATGTATAATTGAAATAAAAATTAATAAAGCCTGGACCGGCAATCTCTATTTTTTCAATAATTGTATTATCAAAAACTAAATTGGAAATAATTTCACTAGCAATCTCTTTCGGATTTCTTTTCAATACTTTTGTTAGCAGCATTGCAATATTAGTTGCATAGTCTCCATGGATTTTTTGAGCTGGAACTGTAAAAATTAAATCAACTGTTTCGAGATAATCTAATTTTTGGGAGGTTTCTTTGAAAAGATGAATGAGATATTTCTTCAATTCTTTCTCCCGGATTTCACTTTGCTAGTCGATTTTGGGATTGGTTTTATTTCTTCATCATCAAGTACATCAATTACTGGAGCATCGCCCCAAAATTTTTCAAGATTATAATAACTTCTCGAATCTGTTTTAAATACATGTACAATTACATCAAAATAATCAAGCAATACCCAGTTAAGATTTTCAAATCCTTCTCTATGAAAGCATTTGATTCCATTTTCAATTAATTTTACTTCAACCTCTTCAGCAATTGCCTTAACTTGTCTTTCAGAGTCTGCAGAGCAAATAACAAAATAGTCAGAGATTGTTGAGAGTTTTCTAAGATCAAGTATTTTGATATCAAACCCTTTTTTATTCTTGATTAAATCTGATATTAATAAAGCGAATTTTTTTGATGTCAATTTTTACCTCATTTAAGTGGAAGTAAATTATAATAATCTCTACCAATAACTATGGAAACATCTAACAAATATTCCTTATTAAGCTGCTGAATTACATTACTTTTGCTAACGCCCAAAATTTCAGCAACCTTTAATGCATTAGCTTTATTGCCGGTTCTATCGATTACAAGAGTTTCATCCATATCAAAACGAATGTAGTTGCCGCTGTAGACAACATCAACTTTATTGTTCCTTAAAAAATCTGTAAATCGATCTGCAATTCCGCCAACTCCACATCCATTTAATACATCTGCTTGAATAATATCTGAAGCAACTTGGGTATTTTCTTGAATCGGAATTTCTGAATCAGTTGCTGTGATTTTAACATACAAGGAATAAACCATGAAAATAATAATTGCGCCAAGAAAGAAAAGTGAAATATTTAAGAATAGATTGTATGACGAGGTTTTTAGGTCAACAGAATTTTTCTTAGTTTTTGTTTTTTCCAATGGCTGATATTGTTTAATAAAAATAAAGTTAATTACTAAACGAAATTTACTAAAATTCTATTTCGATTTCTCGAATGCAGAGTTTTCAATAAAATAGTTTCTATAAAATGGTGAATATCCGTTCCAATAAGGTGAATAATATCCGTTGGGTAGATTTCGGTATTCAAAGATAATTGAGGTATTTTCGGAAGGTTTATAATTTATTTGCGCTCTGCTCAAATATAATCCATTTATATAACTTGAAAATTCTTTTCCAAATGTATTGTAAGGTGAATTAACAAGACTAACATCTGCTTGGATATTCAACTGCTCATTTATCTTATAAAACATGCTGTTAGTATAAGTAGTTAACGCTAAGTTGCCGCCGCCAAAAGTTTGAAATGAAATATCAAATGCATGATGCATCTTAAAGTTTTCTGGATTGATAAAACCAAAAAGACTAGTTGTATTATCCTTTACGATTCCGCTCTTAATATCAACTGGTTTGTCCAATTGATCTTTAAATTGTGCATTAATTGAAATTGTAAAAAGTAAGGATGCTAATAGGATATATTTTTTCATGTCCAACTCATTTTTGTGTTTTTTACAACAACCCATAAAAAAAGTTTCTATTTACTTGATCATAATTTTGGAATAATAGCAATAAGATTCAAGCCAAATCGGTTCGTTATTTTATTTTGACAATCATTTCAATTTCAACTGGTGCATTTATCGGCAATTCATTTACTCCAACAGCACTTCGCACATGTTTCCCAGATTCACCAAAAATCTGGCCGATAAATTCTGAGGCTCCGTTCGCAACTTTATGTTGCAAATGAAAATTTTCTGCTGAATTTACAAATACAGTAAGCTTCAATACTCTTTCAATTCTATCAAGATCCAAAACAACAGATTTAATTGCAGCTAAGCAGTTTACAGCACACATTCTTGCGCATTCAAATCCTTTTTCTTCTGAAAGGTCTTTTCCAATTTTTCCTTCAGCTATTAATTTCCCATTAAATAAAGGAAGCTGCCCAGCGGTCATTACAAGATTTCCTACTTGCATTGCGGGAATATAGGATGCTAATGGCTTTGGAAATAAAGGTAAATCCATTCCAATTAATTCTTTAATCTTTTCATCAATCACAACAAATCTCCTAAATATCTTTTCTAAATATAGAAAATTTATTCTACGAAGCTTTAGATTATTTTTCAATCTAGGTATCTTTCTATCCAAAATTAAAGGAGTTAAGAATGACCGGACAAAAGTTTCAAGATTTAGCGGATATTATGCAAAAGCTCAGACTCGAATGCCCTTGGGATAAAGAACAAACACATGACAGTATAAAAGGAGCTACAATTGAAGAAACTTATGAGCTTATTGAAGCTATCGATATGAAAGACTACGACGAAATGAAATCAGAGCTAGGAGATTTGTTGCTGCATATTCTATTCCATTCTGTAATTGCGCAAGAGAATAAACATTTTTCAATTAATGAAGTTATTGATACAATTAAGGATAAATTAATTCGTAGACATCCACATGTTTTTAGTGAAGTAAAAGTAAATGGAACCGAAGAAATAGTAAGAAATTGGGAGGAGATTAAATTATCTGAGGGCAGAGAATCAGTTTTAGAAGGAGTTCCAAAAAACCTTCCGAGTTTAGCAAGAGCACACCGCCTTCAAGAAAAAGCTTCTAAAGTTGGGTTTGATTGGGAAATAAAGGAAGATGTATGGAAAAAAGTGATTGAAGAAATTGAAGAGATGCATGAAACTGAAAGAAGAGGAGATAAAGCAGAACTAGAAAAAGAACTTGGAGATGTATTTTTTGCTCTTACTAATTACGCTCGCTTTCTTGGTATTAACCCAGAGAATGCGTTAAGGAGAACTAATGATAAATTCATTTCCAGGTTTAACTACATCGAAAAAAAAATTAAAGAAACTGGGAAAAAACTTTCTGACAGCACATTACAAGAAATGGATAAATATTGGGAAGAGAGTAAAAAAGTATTTCAGTAATGATTATTCCATTTTATTACCGTTATTGGCAAAGTGTTTTTCATATGCGTTAATAATATCCTTTACAAGCTTGTGACGTACTACATCAGTCTTATCGAAGTAGACAAATCCAACGCCATCAATCCCCTTCAATATTTCCTTAACTTGGATTAATCCACTTTGAGAAAAACTTGGCAAATCTATTTGTGTAATATCTCCGGTGATAATGGCTTTAGAATTAGGACCAAGTCTAGTTAAAAACATTTTCATCTGCATACCATTTGCATTTTGAGCTTCGTCTAAAATGACATACGCATTGTTCAATGTTCTTCCTCGCATGTAAGCTAAAGGAACAATTTCTATTATTCCTTTTTCAAAATAATTTTTAAGCTGCTCTGTAGGAATCATTTCTTCCAATGCATCATACAATGGACGCAGATATGGATCAATTTTTTCTCGAAAATCTCCAGGAAGAAATCCAAGACTTTCACCAGCTTCAACTGCCGGACGAGCCAGAATAATTTTTTTAACAATATTTCTTTTGAGCGCTGCTACAGCAAATGCTACTGCTAAAAATGTTTTTCCAGTTCCAGCTGGTCCAATTGCAAAACATATATCGTTTTCTTTTACAGATTTTAAGTATGTGATTTGATTTGGAGTTTTGGCTTTTATTACATCCTTCTTTGAATATAGAACAATATTTTCAAATTCATTTCCATTAATAATTTCTTTTCCTTGCACGGTCAAATCTATTACTGTTTCAACATCTTTTGCAGTTAATTTACCGGTTGTATTTAATACGTATACTATTTCTTTAAAAATCTTCTCAATTAATTCTACTTCCTCTCTTATACCTTTTATTATTACATTTTCACCGCGAACTGTAATAGCAGCATTAAATCTCTCTTCGATAGGTTTGATATTGCTGTCATTATAACCGAGGAAGGAAACAAAATCAATATTATCTAATTTTAAAATTCTTTCTATTTGCGTAAAAACCTCCTTAAAATAAAAAAAGCCCTCTTCACAAATTGAAAAGGGCTTTAGTTTAATAAATATGAATTACCAAATCTAAAATTCCTTACTTAGCAGTTTGAGTTGGCGGAGCTGGTTTATAGTTTCTTCTAATCTTATCGTATTTAGCGGTTTCTTCTTCTGTTAAATTAGGAATTTTGAAAATTTGTTTTGGATAAATCAAATCAGGATTTTTTATTTGATCTCTGTTTGCTTTGTAGATCATTGGCCAAGCAAATGGATTTGCATAATGCTCTTTCTTTTTTGCAATTCCCCAAAGATGATCGCCTCTAACTACAGTGTACATAACTTCTTTTGGAGCTTCAACCCATGCATCAAGTTTTCTTTGAAGCTGATTATGAACTTTGTCAAAAAATTCTGGGAGTGCAGAAATTTTATTTTTCTTCATTGCATCAAGTTCTGCTTGTCTATCAGCTTTCGGTGCTTCTTGACCATCAATTTTTTTAGTCAAAGCATTTAGTTGATTTCTAAAATTATCAACATCAGCTTTAGTAGCGCCAACTATAGCGTAAAGTTCTTTCATACAATCATCATAAGTTTGCATTTTATCACGTGTGTTTTTCAATGCAGCAATATCGTTTTTCAATGCATTTAATTCTGAAGTTAGAGCTACTTTCATTTCAGTTAAACGGTTAATCTCGTTTTGCCATTCTTCTTTAGTCATGTCTTCTGTTCTTTGTGCAAATGCATTAGATGAAAGAAGCAGAACAAAACTAAAGGTCGCTAGATATTTTAAAACTTTCATTTTTTCCTCCTAATTAAACTTTTACAAACCTAGTTTTTCAAGATTTTTTTTGGTTTCTGCTTTTGTTTTATTGCATTCATCTAATTTTGCATTTTTTTCTGCAATTTCTCTTTCGAGGGCTGCTTTTTCGCTCTTCATTGAATTAACTTCTTTTTCTAGAGCTTTTACTTCGGAACGAAGCGCTTCAAGTTCAGCAACTTGTTCTTCAGAAATACCGCTACATCCGGTAACACCCAGCATACCAATAAATAGTGCAATCCCAAGCCAAGTGCCAAGATATTTCTTTACTTTTAACATTAGTTACCTCCTTATTAATTAGGTGATTTTCAATCAATTATTACTAATATAAATATTTTTTTATCCAAATGAAGTGAAATCAGAACGAATTGTTGCGATTCTATCACAATATCAACCTTTTTTCAACTAAAGAGGTGAATTTGTTCCCGGCTATAATCAAATGATCGAAAACATGGATATCTAACAATTTTCCAGCATCTACAATTTTTTGTGTTATTGCTAAATCTTCATTACTTGGTTCTACATTTCCGCTTGGATGATTATGAAGTAGAATTATATTAGCTGAATTACAATCAATTGCAACTTTAAAAATTTCTCTTGGATGAACAACACTTGCATTTAAGCTTCCAACAGATATTGTCTCATATTTAACAATTTTATTAGATGAACTTAAACAAACAACTATAAATTGCTCCTTCAATTGATCTCTTAATAATGGGATGAAAATTTCTGCAATATCTGAAGGAGAAGTAATTTTTTTATTTGAAAACCATTTCTTTTGAGAATCTACTCTACGGCTCAACTCAAATGCTGCTACAATTGTAGCTGCTTTATCCTTTCCGATACCTGAAATATTTATTAAGGATGCAACAGATTGCGAAGATAAAACATTTATATCGCGATATTTTTTAATAATATCTTGAGCAAGCTGAATAACATTTTGCCCTCTCTTACCAGTCCGCAATAATATAGCGATTAATTCAGAATCCGTGAGACTTTGAGGACCTCGTAAAATTAATTTTTCTCTTGGTCTATCATCAAGTGGAAGTTCTTTTACTTTTGAAATAATAACCTCCGTTGATAATTATTCCCACTCAATTGTAGAAGGAGGTTTCGAACTGATATCATAAACAATTCTGTTGATTCCTCTTACCGAACGAATTATTTTGTTTGAAATATTTTCGAGAAAATCATAATCGAATTTAAACCAATCAGCAGTCATTCCATCTGTAGATGTTACAGCTCTCAGAGCTAAAACATTTTCGTAAGTTCTCGAATCTCCCATAACGCCAACAGTTTGAACGGGCAGTAATACAGCGAATGCTTGCCAGATATTGTCATAAATTCCACTGCTAATTAATTCCTTTATGAATAAATCATCTGCATCTCGTAATAAATCAAGTCTTTCTTTTGTTACATCACCTAAAACACGGACTGCAAGACCCGGACCAGGAAATGGATGTCTTTTGAGAAAATTATCCGACAATCCTAAATCTTTTCCAATTTCTCTTACTTCATCTTTAAACAATTCTCTAAAAGGTTCTATTAATTTCAATTTCATTTTTTCAGGTAATCCGCCAACATTATGATGTGTTTTAATTGTAGCAGACTCTCCTTTTACTGAAACTGATTCAATCACATCTGGATAAAGAGTACCTTGAACAAGAAAATCGACATTAGAGAATTTATTCGCTTCATTTTCAAAAATTTCTATAAATGTAGTTCCAATTATTTTTCTCTTTAATTCAGGATCGCTAACATTTTTCAATTTTTCAAGAAACATTGATGAGGCATCAACACTGATTAAATGTAATTTGTAATTCGATTGGAACATATTAATAATTTCTGAGCTTTCATTTTTTCTCATTAACCCAGTATCAACATGGATGCAGATTAATTGATTTCCAATCGCCCTATTCATTAATACTGCAGCAACTGATGAGTCAACACCTCCGCTCAAAGCACAGATTACTTTTTTATCTTTTACTTTGTCTTTTATTTCATTAATGGAACTTTTGATAAAATTTTTAGGACTCCAATCTTGATTGCAATTACATAGATCAAAAAGAAAGTTCTCAATAATTTTTTTACCAAATTGGGTGTGTGCAACTTCAGGGTGAAACTGTAATCCATAAAGTTTTTTTTCTGTGTAGCCAAAAGAACAAATCGGAGAATTTTTTGTTCGGGAAGTAACTATAAAATCCTTGGGAAGATTATTAACATAATCACCATGACTCATCCACACAATTGAGTTATTATCTACACCATTAAACAAAACATCGTCCGATATAATTTCAATATTTGCCTTTCCGTATTCTCTATCATTTGCGGGTTCAACTATTCCATTAAATTTTTTAGCAATTAGTTGTAGTCCATAACATAATCCAAGAATTGGAATACCAAGCTCAAAAATTTCATCTGACATAGTTGGAGAATTATTATCATAAACACTCATCGGTCCGCCAGATAAAATTATACCATGAGGTCGATCCGCTTTAATTTTCGACAATGGATAATTGTGAGGTTGAATCTCCGAGTAAACTTTACTCTCTCTAATCCTTCGAGCAATCAATTGAGTGTATTGGGAGCCAAAGTCGAGTATTAAGATTTTTTGTTGATGCTGCATTTGGTTTGACAGTATTAATAAAACGCCGGAAAAATTCCGGCATTATAAATAAATAACTTTTTTTGTAAACAACTTATTGACCTAGCAAATTTGAATATGCTGCTGAATCTAATAACTCGCCTAATTGGGATGAATCAGTCATTTCAACTTTTATTATCCATCCATCTCCATATGGATCTGTGTTAATAATTTGCGGCTCATCAGTTAATTTACTGTTCAACTCGATCAATTTACCAGAAACTGGCGCATATAAATCACTTACTGTTTTAACTGCTTCGATAGTTCCGAATGATTCACCAATTGTAAGCTCAGAAAGATCAGGACTAATATCAATAAAAACTATATCTCCTAATTCACCTTGTGCAAAATCAGTTATACCAATCAATGCAGTATTTCCATCAACTTTAATCCATTCATGATCTTTAGTATACTTTAGGTTTTCTGGAATGTTCATTTTTTCCTCAGAATTATTTTAAATGTTTATCTATAAATGAAGTATCAAAAACTCCGCTCTTGAAAATTTCATTATCCAATACTTTTTTGTGGAACGGAACAGTAGTCTTTATTCCTTCAACTGTAAATTCTTCAAAAGCACGTTTCGCACGAGATATCGCATGTGGGCGATCTGTTCCCCAAACAATTAATTTTGCAATTAATGAATCATAATTTGGAGGAATCAAATATTCATTATAAACATGGGAATCCACTCTAATACCAAATCCTCCGGGGAAGTGAAGATATTCAATTCTTCCTGGAGAAGGTCTAAAATTGTGATCGGGATCTTCAGCATTTATTCTAAATTCAATTGCGTGTCCTTTTGGCTGCTGAGGTAGATTTTCAACTTTTTCACCAGCTGCAACAAGTATTTGCTGTTTAATTAAATCAAGATTTTGAACCATCTCTGTAACTGGATGCTCAACTTGAATTCTTGTGTTCATTTCGATAAAATAAAAATTCAAGTATTTATCGACTAAAAATTCAATAGTACCAGCACCTTCATAATTAACAGAACGCGCTCCAAGCAATGCAGCCTCACCCATTTTATTTCTAACATCAGAAGTAATAACCGGCGAAGGAGCTTCTTCAATTAATTTTTGATGACGTCTTTGGATAGTACAGTCACGTTCTCCATAATGGTAGACATTGCCGTGCTGATCTCCCATCACTTGAATTTCAACGTGACGTGGATTCTCAATAAATTTTTCTAAGTAAAGATCTGGAACACCAAAAGCTGCCTGAGCTTCAGCACTTGCTGTTAGAAATGACTTTTCAATTTCACTTTCGCTGAAAACAATTCTCATCCCTTTTCCACCGCCTCCAGCAGAGGCTTTCAACATCACTGGATAACCAATTTCAGAAGCTATTCTTTTTGCTTCTTCAATTGTCTGCACTACTCCATCACTTCCAGGAACAACTGGAACTCCAACCTTACGCATCGTTTCTTTTGCAAAAGCTTTATCTCCCATTTTGCGAATTGAATCTGGAGATGGACCAATAAATTTAATATTTGATTCTGAACATATCTCGCTGAATTCCGCATTCTCGGCAAGAAATCCATAACCAGGGTGAATTGCATCCGCACCGGTTACGGCTGCAGCAGATAAAATACTTGGAATTTTTAAATAACTTTCTTTACTAAGTGGAGGTCCAATGCAGACAGCTTCATCAGCAAATATAACATGTAATGAATCGCGGTCTACTTCAGAATAAACCGCAACAGTTTTAATTCCAAGTTCTTTACAAGTTCTAATTACTCTAAGAGCTATCTCACCACGGTTAGCGATAAGAATTTTTTTGAACAAAATTTCCTCTTAAATGTTTGAAGAATTACTTTGTATCAATTAGAAAAAGCGGTTGTCCATATTCAACCGGAGTAGCATTTTCAACAAGTATTTTAACAATCTTACCATTTACATCAGACTCAATTTCATTGAGTAATTTCATAGCTTCAACAATACATAAAACAGTTCCGGTTGCAATAGAATCACCAACTTCAACGTAAGGGTCAGCATCTGGTGCTGGTGCTCTATAAAATGTTCCGACTATAGGGGATTTGACTTCATGAAGGTCGGATTTTGTTTCGCGCTTAATTTCAACGGAAGGACTTTCTACAATAGGAATTGCTGCATTACTTTGCACCATCGGTCTTGAATATTCTATAGGTGTTTGAAAACTAAAATTCGCAGCGTTGTGAGTATTCTTTGATATTTTAACTTTCAGATCACCTTCTTGAACTGAAAAATCAGTGATCTCACTTTGCTCAACCATTTTGATGAGCTTTTTAAGTAGATTTATATCCATATCCTTCACAATTTAGTTTTTAACTCGTTCAACATAAACACCGGTTCTGGTGTCTACTTTTAGCATATCCCCTTCATTAACGAAAAGAGGGACATTGATCTGCGCTCCAGTTTCAAGCTTAGCGGGTTTCATTACATTTGTTGCTGTATCACCTCTGAATCCAGGTTCTGTTTCAACTACTTGTAAATTAATAAACATAGGAATTTCTGCAGAAATAATTTGGTCTTTATCATCGTAAAGGATTTGAATTTCTTCTCCTTCCTTTAGATAAACAGAGCCACCGCCAATTATGTCTTCATTAACATATATTTGTTCAAATGTTTCATTATCCATCAATACGAAACTTTCACCGTCTTTGTAAACAAATTGATACTTGCGTCGTTCAACTGAAACTGCGTCAATTGATTCACCAGAACGAAAAGTATTTTCCAAAACTTTACCGGTTTTAAGGTTTTTTAGAGTTGTTCTTACAAAAGCTCCCCCTTTCCCGGGTTTTACATGTTGAAACTCTGTAACCACAAAAGGATCACCTTTATATCTTATGATTAAACCATTTCTTAAATCGGATGTATCTGCCATTAAATATCCTCTGAAGCGATTAAAATATACCCACCACTTACTATAAAAGCAAGGATGGTATTTAGTAAAATTATTAGGAATTAACTTTCAGTTTGAAATAAATATCGATCAATTTCTTGTGCAGCCATTGAAGAAGTAAATTCTTTCTTTATTTCCTCAAAAATTGATTTTGCATCTTCTTTTTTACCAATTCTCAATAAATTTATTCCAGCCCTTAGTAAATAGTCCGGGGTGGATGGATTGCTTATAGAAACTCTTGCAGCATCTTTATAAAGATCTACTGCTTTTTCATATTCTTTTTTCGTTTCATAGTAGGAAGCTTTACCAGCTAAAGAAGTTGCTTTTAATAAGGGATTTGAACCAGAATAGTCATCATAAAGTTGGAATGCTTCTTCTAATTTATTCAACACGATATAGGAATTAGCCAAATATATTTTTGCAATTTCACCTTGTTCAGTATTTCCAAAATTGTCAACAATTTGTTTTAACCCAACTACATTGGCATTCGGCTGCCCATCAATAGCTTCTTGAAATGACCCAGCTTCATAAACGGGCATTATTTTAGCTAGTTGTGAAGCTGCAGCTAAGTTATCATTCGATCTTTTATTTGATAACAGTATTACTGCAATTACTACTAATACAAGTGCTGCAAATACAATCAAAAATTTGGCTTGATATTCTTTATAATAATTCATCACCTGATAATATGTTGTAACAAGTTTGTCTTGTTTGATCTCTTTTTTGGTAATTCTTTTTTTCTTAGTAAGCACTTTATCCTCGTTTGTTAAAATCCAAAATTTAGGGGCAAAATTTAGTAAATATTATAATCCTATTCTAATGTGATTGGAAAAAATCCAAGCATTTCCATTAAGATAAACTTCTACACGATAGGCACCAGCCTCTTTTACATCAAATTCAGCTTTATTACTGTCAATTGATTCGTAAATTTTACCATTTTTTATCAATTTAATTGTTCCGATGATTTCCGGAATAACGACACATAATTTAGATTTTGCTAAAAATGGAACAGAATCTCCCATTTGATAAACGTTACCATCAGCTTCTAAAAAGAACCGAAAGCCCTTTGCATTCCCGTGATAAAAATTCGAGGCAAAACAGCACCCATGCTTTAATGATTTGTAAAATTCTTCTTTTGTATTTGGTAATGATAAGTTTAATGGATCAGGTTTAATTTCAGTTTCCAATAATACATGGGTTCTTATCGATTTGAATAGCACCTTGTAGGGAAAAACTTCAAATTCAAAAAAACCAAGTAAATTTACTTTATGAGCATGAGCATCAACACCGCCAATTCCTACTACTCTTCTTTTTAAATTCAATTCATCCCATTTATTCAAAGTTACAGTAAAAGGTGCATTTATAGATTTAAGAGGATGAACAAAGTAATTATATTTATTTTGTTCAGTTAAACCTTCCATCCATTCAGACATATGATTCCAGATTTCCATTCCAGTAAAATCTTCGGTTTCCCATTCAGTCCATGGATATGGCGGGTGTTCTTTCATTGAATCTCTTATTTCATGAGGATGAGCAATAAAACTAATGCCTCCGGATTCATTGATTTGTTTTGTATATTCTTTTGCCGGTAACCTTGTAGAAAGGGTTTCGTTTACATTAAAAGCTAAAAGATGGTTTTTATTTTCTTTATCATTTATTTCATATCCGACAAGAATTAATGTATCCTTGTACCATCCTTCAAAACCTTCGTGTAAAGCTCTTAAAGTGTTGTGATCTGTTAACAAAATAAAATCTAAGCCGACTTCATTACCATAACCGGCTATTTCTTTAATTTCACCTGAACCATCGGAAAAAACTGAATGGACATGAATTGCACCAACTAATTCAAACATAACTCACCAAATCTCATAGAAATAATTATAACTAATCAATGAACATTAGTTGTTGACTTCAAAAAGAGTAGTATACTGTGTTGTTTGTTCTTTAATCATATCAGAAAGTTTTGTCATTAAAATATCAATCCTTTCATCTTGATTATCGTCAAAATTTTCAAATGCTTCTTGAGAAGTAAATATGTACACTTCTTCAAAGTTGTTAGCTTTATTCTTTTGTTCAAATACTGAGTAGTTTTCCAAACCTTCAGCTTTAACCAAATTTTTTAATTCCCTTACAACATCTAAATATTCTACCCTTCTTTCTGGAAAGATATTATAACGAATTGAAAATATTACTCTACCCATGTATCTCCTTATTAGATTGTAATTTCACCATTAAAAATTATTTTTGCCGGACCCGTCAATGAAATATTTTCAATTTCATTCCCGTTCTGCTGGAAATCTACTGTCAATATATCACCGCTCTTTGCTAAAAAATTTATAGGTAATTTTCTTTTATTTTTGAAAAAAGTAATTATTGCTGAAGCAACTATTCCAGTTCCACATGATAAAGTTTCATCTTCAACTCCACGTTCATAACTTCTTATATTTATGACCGAATTTGTTGAGTCAATAAAATTCACGTTAACTCCATCCGGAGCAAAATCAGGTGAATATCTTATCTCACTCCCAATTTCTTTAACCGGAAAATTGTCCAAGTTATCAAAGCGAGAATTAGCTTGATTTGGTTGTTGAAGAACATCATTAATATTAATTACCACATGTGGCGAACCAGAATCACAAAAACAAGCATTAATCAATTGCCCAGCAGCATTAATCTTAAAATCAAACTTCATTTTTTTAGGGGACAGCAAATAAAAGATAACTCTTTCATCCTCTAAAACTTGTCCCGAATAAGAAATATTATTTGAAAGAAAATCAATTCTATCTGATTGAATTCTTTTTGACAAAAAACAGTACCATAAAGAACATCTTGCACCATTAGCACACAATGAGCCGGTTGATCCATCCGAGTTATAATATGTCATTTCAAAAGGATAATCTTTAGACTCCGAAATTAGGATCACTCCATCAGCACCTATGCCGTTTCTACGATCACATACTTTTCTAACAAAAATGGGTGAAAGCGAGAGATTTTCATTCAATTTTTGGTCAAAAAGAACAAAATCATTCCCAGAACCGCTCATTTTTGTAAAGTAAAAACGACTCATTTCAAGTTCAAATTTAACTTAATAATGATGCTAAAGCAATCGAAAAAAATGGGTTGGCACGGTTTT
>VGVY01000047.1 GCA_016873835.1 Ignavibacteria bacterium | reverse complement strand
AGGGGAATTACATCATAAAATATAATTTTTTATATTTCGTCAACAAAAAAAGGATTTGTAAAGTGGGAAATATAGGCGCAACTGAAATAATTATTATTGCATTAATTTTATTACTTCTATTTGGCGGTAAAAAAATTCCAGAATTAATGAAAGGAATTGGTCAAGGTGTTAAACAATTTAAAAAAGGCTTGAGCGGAGAAGAAGAAGAAAAACCAAAAGAATAATAATTTTTAAAATTAATTTTAAAATAGATTTTAAAAGAGTAATTAACTCACCACATGAAATTCTTCGAGAAAATCCATTTCACTGAAGTTAATATTCTAAAGAATATTTAATAAAGAGATAAATATGATCACAAATCAACCAAAAATTAAATATGAATTCAAAGCTGAGGTAAAAAAATTACTTGATATTTTAGTTCATTCCCTCTATACGAGCCGTGAAATATTTTTACGTGAATTGATTTCTAATGCTTCAGATGCTCTTGATAAACTACGATTTGAACTTAACAGAGGCACAGAATTAATTGATAAAGAATTACCTCTGGAAATTAGGATCATATATGATGAAAAGAAAAAAATTCTTATTGTATTAGATACTGGTATTGGGATGACAAAGGAGGAAGTAATTTCAAATATTGGCACTATTGCAAAATCTGGGACAGAAGAATTTGTAAAATTATTATCTGAGGCAAAGTCAGAGGCGAATAATATTATTGGGAAATTTGGAGTTGGGTTTTATTCAGTTTTTATGGTTGCAAAAGAAGTTATTATTACTACTAGATCATTTCATAAAGATTCAAAAGCAGTTGAATGGAGATCGGATGGTTTGGGAGATTATGAGATTACCGAAATTGAATCAAACATAAAAAGAGGAACAAAAATAGAAATTCATCTTAAAGATGATTCTGAGGAATTTGTTCAAAAATGGAAACTAGAAAGTATAATAAAAAAGCACTCCAATTTTATTTCATTCCCAATTTATATTGATAAAGAAAAAATAAATACTGTAGCTGCTATCTGGCGAGAACCAAAAAGTTCAATCAAAAAGGAACAGTATGTTGAATTTTACAAATTTCTTTCGCATGAAAGTGAAGAGCCGATGGAGACGATCCATAAATCAGTTGACGCTCCAATTCAATTTAATGCATTACTTTTCATCCCTAAAAGCAGTTTTGAATTCTTTTGGTATGATCGAGAAAATTATGGTTTGGATTTATACGTAAGACGAGTTTTAATTCAACATAAAAACAAAGACTTGCTTCCGGAATATTTGAGTTTTGTAAAAGGTGTTATTGATTCTGAAGATCTGCCGCTGAATATTTCTAGAGAAACGCTTCAAGAAAATGTAGTTTTCAATAAAATAGCTTCAAGTGTTACAACAACTATTCTCTCATATTTATATGATAAAGCAAAAACAAACAAAGAAGATTACATTCAATTTTGGAAAGAACATGGAAGGATTTTTAAACTTGGGTATTCGGATTTTGCTAACCACGATAAGTATGTTGAATTGTTAAGATTTAATTCCTCAAAATGTTCGGATCAAAATGAATTGATTTCATTTGAGGATTATACCTCAAGAATAAAAGCTGAACAAAAAGAAATTTATTTTATTAGCGGCTCAAGTAGAGATGCAGTCCTAAATGATCCTCATTTAGAAATTTTCAAGAAGAAAGATTTAGAAGTCTTGTATTTATATGATCCGGTTGATGAATTCGTAATATCTTCAATACGTAAATACAAAGAATATGAAATAAAATCTGTCGATACAGTTGATCTCAAAAAATTAGAAAAGCTATCTGATACCGATATTCCAAAGAAAGAGTTTGACTCATTAAGTGATGATGATGAGAAACATTTCAGCAGTTTACTTTCAAAAATAAAAAGTATTTTAGGTGAAAAAGTTAAAGATGTTGTAGAATCAAATCGGCTTGTGGATAGTGCTGCTTGTTTGGTTTCAGAAGATGATGGAATGTCAGCTTCAATGAAAAAAATATTGAAAATGACGAATCAGAACGTAGAGAAAGATAAAAAAATATTAGAATTGAATAGAAATAATAAGTTGGTCCGCAATTTATTAAAAGTGTTTAAAGCTGATTCAAACGATGATTATATTAAGAAAGTATCAGAACAGCTTTATGAATCTTCCTTACTACAAGAGGGGAATTTAGAAGATCCTCATTCACTTGTTAAAAAAATTAATGAACTACTTGAACAATCAAGTGATTGGTACTGTACAGTTAAAAAAATATAGTCTAGTTTAATTTTTAAGGTTTCATATCAAATCGTTAAAAGTATCAGCGCCTGGAAGAATTTGCTTGTTTGGTGAACATCAGGATTATTTAAATCTTCCCGTCATTGCATGTGCCATATCAAAGAGAATCCATATTGAAGGTTATAAAAGGAGTGATAAAAAGGTAATAATTCATTTACCCGATATAAACTTAATAGAAGATTTTGATTTATCTGACAGAGTAAAGTATTCAACAAACCGAGATTACTTAAAGAGTTCGATAAATGTTTTACAAAGAAATGGATATGATTTTTCAAATGGTTTTGAGTGTGTTGTCAATGGAAATATTCCTATCAATGCCGGAGCATCTAGTTCAACGGCATTAGTTGTTGCGTGGATTAGTTTTTTACTTGGGATGACAGATCAAAAAGGATCTCTCTCTGAATATGAAATCGCTCAACTTGCTCATGAAGCAGAGGTGATTGAATTTTTAGAACCCGGTGGAATGATGGATCACTTTTCAATTTCATTTGGCGGAATGATTTTTATTGATTTTAATCCTCAAATAAAAATTACAAATATAAAATCCACTATCGATTCATTCATTTTAGGTAATTCAAAAGAAATAAAAGAAACGACAAAAATTTTAGCCAATGTTAAAAATATATTAGTGAATATTTCAAAAACACTATCAAGTTTATATAGAGACTTTTCATTAGTCAAAATAAACTTAAATGAAATTGATCAGTTTCAAAAACATTTTTCAAATGACGAGTTTTGTCTATTAAAAGGAACAATTAGAAATAGGGATATTACAAGAGTAGCATTGAAAGAATTGATGAATGAAAAAACAAATAAAAAACGAATTGGTGAATTGTTAAATGAGCATCAGGCAATTTTGAGGGAAGAATTAAAAATATCAACTCCAAAAATTGATAGAATGATAGATTCTGTGCTCAATGCTGGTGCTTATGGAGCAAAAATAAATGGTTCAGGAGGAGGCGGATCTATGTTTGCATATGCTAGTGAGAATAATGAAAAAGTATTGGATGAATTAAAAAAAATTGCATCAGAATCTTATATTGTAAATATTGATAGTGGTGTTCAAATAGAATATTCATAATAAAGGAAAAATATGGGGAGAATAGTAATTCTTGCCGGTGGAGTTTCTTCCAGAATGAGAAAGTCGGATCAAAGTTCTGAAAATGTTGATCAAATGCTGATTGAAGATGCTAACAAAAAATCGAAATCGATGATAAGACTAGGAGATAACGACCGACCATTTTTAGATTATCTTTTATTCAATGTTTATAAGGCTGGTTATAAGGAGATTGTGATTCTGACTAATGATAAAGATAATTCAATAAGAGAATATTATTCAACTAAGTTAGAAAATTTTAGCAATCTTGGAATACAATTCACTTTTGCAATTCAGCCAATCCCAGAAGGAAGAGTAAAACCTTTTGGCACTGCTGATGCACTTTATTATGCTTTGAAGTCAAAACCGGAATGGAATGGAAAAAAATTTACAATGTGTAATAGTGATAATTTATATTCAGTATCTGCACTCATGTTAATGCTTGATTCTAATTATTCTAATTCAATGATTGATTATAACCGAAACGGATTGAAATATGAATCTGATAGGACTGATAAATTTTCAATTACACAAAAAGATAATGAAGGATTTATTACAAATATAATTGAAAAGCCTTCCAAAGATGAAATTGCAATCATATTGAATAAGGATGGATATATTGGTGTGAGCATGAATATTTTTCAATTTAGTTATAACATGATATTTCCATTTCTGGAAACTGTTCCATTACATCCAGTTCGATTAGAAAAAGAATTGCCAACTGCGATTAAACTATTGATTGATAACTATCCTAAATCACTGTTTGCATTCCCACTTGAAGAACATGTTCCTGATTTAACTGATAAAGCTGACATTGTTAAAGTGAAACAATATTTAGAAAAAGAATTCAAAGATATTTCCTTTTAAGACTTTTCTTATTATGAAAAAAACAAAAGTAGTTGTTACTGGAGGCGCCGGGTTCATTGGAAGTCATGTTGTAAAGTATTGGAATGACAACAAAGCCGACGTTCACATTATAGATAATTTAAGAACTGGAAATCTTTCGAATATTGAAGAATTCAAATCGGTTACTTTTCATTATGGAAGTATAACAGATAGTGAATTAGTTTTCAAAGTATTACCAGATACTTCCTATGTACATCATTTTGCAGCTTTTGTGTCAGTTCCTGATTCTATTATTAAGCCTGATGAATGTTACGATATTAATATTAATGGTTTATTAAACTTATTAGATGCCGCAAAAGAATTTGGGATAGAAAAATTTGTATACAGCAGCTCGGCAGCTGTTTATGGCGATAATCCGGAAACACCTAAAACAGTCAATACTAAACCGATGCCTAAATCTCCATATGCTGAAACCAAATTAGAAGGGGAAAATTATCTCAAATTATATCAAGAAATGTCTGACTTAAATACAATTTCATTAAGATATTTTAATGTATTTGGTCCGAAACAAGATCCTGAAAGTCAATATGCAGCCGCAATACCTAATTTTATTAAAAATGCTATTCGAAATGAACCAATAATAATTTATGGGGATGGAAATCAAACAAGAGATTTTATTTTTGTAGAAGATGTTGTGCAAGCAAATATTAAAGCTATTTCTAGTTCAAATGTAAGTGGCGTTTTTAATGTAGCATCCGGAAAGGCTATCACAATTAATGAAATAGCCAAAATAGTTCTCGAGCAGACAAAAAGTAAAAGCCAAATAATTTATAAAGACGAAAGAACCGGGGATATTAAACACAGTCTAGCCTCAATAGAGCTGACTGCTTTAGAATTAGATTTTTCTCCAAAATATGATTTGATAAAAGGATTAAGAGAAACAATAAAGTATTTTTTATCCATTTTGAAATGAATTAACTTTATTGAAATAGGTAAATTTATTCTCTAACTTAAAATTATGAAAAAGATTTACACTGTAGCTCTTTTATTCTTACTTTCAATTCTTCTCTATATTGCTCAAGGCAATAATTCAATTGTAAGCATATCTGAATTCAATCAAAAAAAAATATACACTGATGGCTTATTAAATAGTGAAATTAATAATGTAACAAATATCGCAAATTATTTTTTTGATGTGGAATTCAAACCATCAACAAAAGAAATCATTGTAAATGAAAAAATTATTTGGCATAATAAAACAGAATTTTCAACGGATGAGATCCATTTTCATTTATATCCTAATGCATATAAAAGCAACAATACATTATTTGCAAAAGGATATAATATCAGTTCTTCTAAAACTAAGACAGAATTAAATTTTTCAATTGTATCAGTTAATGGAAAAGCAACCGATTTAATTTTTATCCATCCTGAAAATTCAGTTTTGAGTGATAGTACAGTTGCTAAAATAGAATTGCCTGAAGTAATTGCTCCAAATGATTCTGTTGTAATAGATTTTAAATATATCCTGAAAATTCCAGAGTCGGTTAAAAGATTAGGTTACGCAAGAGGACGTAATTTTTTCTTTGTTTCTCAATGGTATCCAAAAGTAGGTGTATTTGAAAATGGGAGCTGGATTTGCAGTCCATATTATCCATACCTTAATTTTTATTCAGACTTTGGTACATATACAGCTAAAATTAAAGTACCAAATAGTTATATAGTTGCGGCTACCGGAGTACAAACTCAAAAAGTTGATACACTCAATTCAAGTACTTATTTATTCAAACAAAATGGTGCTCATGATTTTGTTTTTTTAGCTTCAGAACAATTATTGCATAAAAAAGATATTTACACTCGAAACGATAGCTCACAGATTATTATTAATGCTTATGTACAGCCAGAACGCGATTATTATTTTGACCGTTACTTGGAATGTGTAAAAAATTCACTCAATTTTTTTGAAGAAAATGTTGGAGCCTATCCTTATCAATCAATTTCAATTGTTGATGTGCCAAGAACTTCAGGTGCCGGAGGAATGGAATATCCAACTCTGTTTACTGTTAGTGCAGATTTGTTTTCACCAGTGGAAACTGGTTGGCCAGAATATTTAGTTGCTCATGAATTTTCCCACCAATTTTTTCAAGGTATTCTTGCAAATAATGAGACTTACGAAGCATGGTTAGATGAAGGGTTCGCTTCTTACATGGCGACAAAAATAATGTATAAATATTATCCTAATATTTTGAATACTTTTAAAATTGCTTCACACATCCCAGTTTTCGGACTAGAATTTTTTTCATACAATGAAATTCCAATAATCTATACACTGGCTGACATAAATATTCCAGAAGGTACTAAGAGTTTGGCAAGTTACTATCGAAATACAAATCTTGGATCACTTGCAGATTCATCTCATAAACTGCCATCACGATTATCATACACAGTTAATTCTTACAGCAAGGCTGAATTAGTACTCCACACACTTGAACGATATTTAGGTTATGAAAAAATGTTTTCAATTCTAAAACAATATTACAAGAGATTTAAATTCAAGCATCCTACAGCACAAGATTTTATTTCCTTGGTTCAAAGAAATACTAAAGAAGATTTGAATTGGTTTTTCAATGATTTTTATAATTCTTCAAAAACAT
The DNA here is from genome assembly GCA_016873835.1 of Ignavibacteria bacterium. Taxonomy (GTDB): domain Bacteria; phylum Bacteroidota; class Ignavibacteria; order Ignavibacteriales; family Melioribacteraceae; genus DSXH01. Next base: position 12,013 of record VGVY01000047.1, on the reverse strand, counting down.
TTGACTATCGAATTAGTTATTTAAAGCAAATTTCTAAGGACGAGTATGAAGTTCTAGCTGAAAGAATAAATGATGGTTTTTTCAAAAATGATGTTGTACTACATACTGAAAAGGGAACTATAACTCGCAAATGGGATACTAATGAGCAGTGGAAAATTTTTAGATTTCAAACACCTCACAACGTTATTGCGGCAGAAATTGACCCACAAAGAAAAAATTTACTCGATTTAAATTTTGCAAACAATTCGTACACTTTTGAAAAAAGAGTGTGGGCCCCTTGGTCTCTAACTATCAGAGTATTTTTTTGGGTTCAAAATGCTCTAATGATATTAGGAAGTATTGGATGATAGATTATGTAAAAAATACAATTGTTTTAGGTGTGAGGGCAGTTTTTTATAACTACAAAATTGTCTTCTTACTTTGGATTTTTAACGCTGCTTCTGCAATTGTTCTTACACTACCATTTTATGAAATGCTGTCAAGTAATTTGGGAAGATCATTAATAAGTGATCAACTTTCTTTTCAATTTGATTACATGTGGTATGTACAAATTAGAAATTTATACAACATCCACTTTGCACAACTGCCATTAAGTATAATAGGAGTTGTTGCAATTTATACAATACTTCAGACTTTTTTTCTTGGAGGTCTAATTGCAATATTTCATACACCAGAAAAAAATCATATCGTTGACTTTTTTTATGGAGGTGTAAAATATTTTTACAGATTTGTCAAAGTACTTTTTTTCTCGCTTTTATTCTATGTGGTTGCATTTAAGTTTAATGATTATTCGGGAGATCTAATTCGATTACTTTTTTATAATTCGGAGAACATTAAATTAGAATTCGTTTTATTGGCGCTGCGCTATACTCTGTTAGTTTTTTTTATTGGTGTTATAAATATAATTACTGATTACTCAAAAGTTTCACTCGCTATAAATGACAGAACCGCGATATTAAAAGAAATTTATTCAGCAATTTTATTCATTAAAAATAATTTCCTAAAAGTTTTTATTACTTTTCTGATAGTAGCAATCATTGGGGCATTAGGAGTCATTATTTACAATGTCGTTGGCAGATTCATACCTCGAACTCCCTATTATTTGCTCGTAATCGCCTTTATTCTTCAGCAAATGTTGATTATCTTTCGGTTGTTAGTTCGAATGTTATTCTGCGCTACTGAGGTTCATTTGTTTAAAGATCTTAGTGCTGATACAATTCGAGTTGAAGTTCACCAATCTTAATTTTAAATATGGCAATATTACCAATTTCAGTATTCGGAGATAAAATTCTTCGACAAAAAACTAAAAATGTTAATAAAGTTTCTGATGAATTAATCGGAAAAATTAGAAACATGTTTGATACAATGCGAAATGCAAAGGGAATTGGTTTAGCTGCTAATCAAGTTGGTTTTTCGGAATCTCTTTTCGTAGTTGATTTGAAAGGTGTTGAAGGTTATGAAAAGTTTAAACCAATAGTAATGATTAATCCTAAAATAGTATTGGAATCCGATGAACAAACAGTTATGGAAGAAGGTTGCCTCAGTTTACCAAATCTTCGTGCTGATGTGGAAAGACCAAGCATTATAAAAATTAAATTTCTTGATACAGATGAAAAAGAAGTAGAACTTGAAGCAGATGATCTTTTTGCAAGAGTGATACTCCATGAATATGATCATCTAATTGGCAAATTAATACCAGATAGAGTTAATGAGGATGTTAAGAATATATTAAAAGATGATTTAAAAAAAATCAAAAATCGTGAAGTTGAAATTGATTATGAAATCACTGTGAAGTAATTTTTTATTCCGATTAATAACTTCAAGAAATTTGAACTTATAAAAATGTGAAATGAAAATTGTTTTTTTTGGTACCCCGGACTTTGCAGTTCCTTCATTAGAAAAATTAATCCTAAGTAATCATGAAATAGTCGCAGTTGTAACCGCACCCGATAAAGAAAGAGGGAGAGGAAGAAAAGTTTCTTCTACACCAGTCAAGGATTTTGCAATCAAAAATAGACTTGAAATTTTAACTCCAAATAATTTAGACGATCCTATGTTTATTGAACAGATCAAAAGATTTAAAGCAGATTTATTTGTTGTTGTGGCTTTTCGAATATTACCAAAGGATGTGTATACTTTACCCAGATATGGCGCATTTAATTTGCATGGCTCTTTACTACCTAAATATAGAGGTGCTGCACCTATTCAGTGGGCGTTAATTAACGGAGAAAAAGAAACTGGATTAACTACTTTTATGCTTGAAGAAAAAGTTGACTCCGGGAATATAATTCTTCAAGAAAAAATTTTTATTGATGATGAAGATAATTTTGGTTCGTTATATGATAAAATGAGGAATCTGGGTTCAGAATTAGTTTTAAAAACAGTTGGTTTAATTGAATCACAAAATTATCAACCTAAAACTCAAGACAAATCTCAAATTTCACTTGCTCCAAAAATTACAAAAGAGATTTGTCAAATCGATTGGAATAAATCTGCCATTGAAATTCATAACCTTGTGAGAGGATTATCGCCATATCCAGGTGCTAATTTTACATTCAATGGATTAAATTATAAGATATTCAGAACAACTCTATACAACCAAATCATATCAAATGAATTTAGAAAAACTGAAATCGGCAAACCTATTACCACAATTAATGATAAAATTCTTTTTAAAACAAAGGATGAAATTCTACAAATACTTGAAATTCAACCAGAGGGCAGAAAAAGAATGACTGCAGATGAATTTTTAAGAGGGTACAAATTTGGTGCTTAATTCCCAAAAAGGATTTTCATGAGAGATAATAAATATCAGAGTGTTATGGATGCAATTGGAAAGACCCCAATTGTAAAGTTGAAAAATATTTCTAAAGGACTTAAAGCTACAATATGGGCAAAGCTCGAATTCATGAATCCGGGAGGAAGTATCAAAGACCGTATTGCTTTATACATGATTGAAAAAGCAGAAAGAGAAGGGCGCATTAAACCTGGTGATTCAATCATAGAAAACTCTTCTGGCAATACTGCTATGGGATTAGCAATAGTCTGTCGTCAAAAAGGTTATAACCTTAAAATTGTTATTAGAAATACAACAAGTAAAGAAAAAATAAAAATGCTTGAAGTTCTTGGCGTTGATGTAATACAAGTTGATGCATCTCTTCCACCGGAGAATCCAGAGTCTTACAACAATTATGCTTTAAATTTAGCAAAGGGAAATCCAAATCTCTTTTATATTGATCAACACAACAATCTCGATAATAATGAAAGTCACTACATGACTACCGGGCCTGAAATCTGGCAGCAAATGAAAGGTAATATTGATTATTTCGTTGTAGCTGTTGGCACTGGAGGAACATTATTTGGTGCTGGTAAATACCTAAAAGAAAATAATCCTAATATCAAACTTATTGGAATCGATCCAATCGGTTCTGTCTTTTATGATTGGTTCAAGAATAAAAGAATGATAACGCCTTCAAGATATTTATTAGAGGGAATGGGCGATGAGTTCTTGATTAAAACTGCTCAACTTAATTTGATGGATGACATGCTTCAGGTATCCGATAAAAAGGCTATTGGGTGGACAAAGAAGATTGCTTTTGAAGAGGGTATTTTATCTGGTGGGTCAAGCGGTGCGAATGTTTGGGGTGCAGTACAAATTGCAAAACAAATTAATAGGAAAGCGAATATAGTAACATTGATCTGTGATTCTGGTTATAAATATTTTTCTACTGTTTATAATGATGACTGGTTAGAAAAAAATAAATTGTTGTAGTTTTCAAAAATAAATATTCCACTTTCTACGTTACATCTCAATTCAATTAGAATTCGGTATTAATTTTCGGTAATTTTCATTAGAAAAAATTCCTTAGGAGGAACTTATGGCAAATGAATTAAAGACACAGAAAAAAAATATGGTTGATGATTCAAAATATTCTATGGACACTCATTTAATTTATGGGAAAAATATTTCTGATAAATGGGATTATAGTCATCATGTTACAGCTCCTATCTCTTCCTCAACTACATTTAGGTTAGATTCAGTTGAGAGAGGTGCGCAAGGATTTCAACAATTTGCTCGTACTGAAGAATTTGGCGATAAAGCTCCAATCTTTATTTATGATCGTTTAGGTGAACCAAATAAAGACATGCTTGAAGAGAATTTGGCTTATGTTGAAAAGGGAGAAATGGCAGTCAGTTTTGCAAGCGGCATGGGAGCAATATCGGCTGTTTTGGGTGTTTTAACAAAATCAGGTGACGAAATAATTACGCATAATACATTGTATGGGTGCACCCTTTCGCTTTTATCAAATTGGTATCCTCGATATGAAATAAAATGGATTCCAATAGATTTAACTAACGCAACTTCAATTTTCGATAACGTGACGGAAAAAACAAAAGTCATTTATTTTGAAACACCCGCAAATCCTAATATTCAAATAATTGACATTGCTGAAGTGAAGAAAGTTGTTGATGAAATTAATAAAAATAGAAGCGAAGAAAACAAGATTCATATTGTTATTGATAACACATTTGCAACTCCCTTTTGCCAAAGACCGATCGAACTTGGTGTTGATTTTGTGATTCATTCACTCACAAAAGGTATTGGTGGTTTCGGGACGGATATGGGTGGAGTAGTAATTGGAAAAAGAAATTTCCAAGATATGATACAATTGTACCGCAAAGATTTTGGTGCTGTGCTAAATCCTAAAAGCGCTTGGTCAATTCTTACATATGGTTTACCTTCACTTGCAATCAGGCAGCGTCATCAAATTAAAACAGCATTCAGAATTGCAGAATATTTAAACGCGCATCCAAAAATTGAATTTGTAAATTACCCGGGTTTGCCGAATTTCAAATATCATGACATTGCTAAAAAACAGATGGTCGATTTTAATGGGAATTTTGCTCCAGGAAGTCTTCTCTATTTTTGTTTAAAAGGAAATTCACCAGTAGAGAGTAAAGAGAATGGAAGAAAGTTTATGGATTATGTTGCAGATCATGCTTACACAATGACACTCGCTGTTTCATTAGGACATACAAGAACTCTGATAGAACATCCAGCATCTATGACTCATTCAGTTGTTCCGCCAGAAGAATTAGCAGAGAGAGGGATTGATGCCGGCGGAATAAGAATAGCAGTTGGATTAGAAAATCCTGACGATATCTTACTCGATCTTGATGTTTCATTAAAATCATTTTAATCCTTCCATAGTCCCTTGAAGTTCAAGGGACTATTTTCAAAGGGAATATGGAAATAATTAAAAGTGAACTTCTATCAAAATATGAAAATATCATTTTTGGCATTAGTACTAAAATAGGTTTAGAAAGAGCGAAACCTTTCTATTTCAACTTATCTTATAATGTTGGAGATAAACTTGATCAAGTAAACGAAAATCGCAATTATTTTTATTCATTACTCGGAATCAGATCCTCTCAAGTTGCGCATCAGAAACAGATCCATTCAGAAATCATTTCAATTATTGATCAACCAGGATTGCATGGCGAAAGTGATGCAATGATAACCATAGAAAATAATCTTGGTTTGGCAATATCTACTGCAGATTGTGCTTCGATTTTTATATATGATTATGCGCAAAAAATAATTGCTGCAGTACATTCTGGCTGGCGGGGAAGTCAAAAACAGATTGTCAGAAAAACTCTTAACAAATTAGTATTTGATTTCAATTCCAAACCGGAAAATCTTTTAGTATATATTGGACCTTCAATTACTCAAAAAAATTACGAAGTTGGGATTGAAGTTGCTGAGTTGTTCAGCGATAAATATATTTTAGAATTAGAAAACAAATTCTTTTTAGATGTTATTCTAGTAAATCTTGATTTAATTAAAGCTTTTGATATACCTGACAAACAAATTGAAGTGTCGCAACTTTGCACATTTGAAGAAAATAAATTGCTTCATTCTTATAGAAGAGATGGTCAAAAATCAGGAAGAGCTCTCGGTATAATCTATATGAAGAAAAATTAATGGAATCAGATAAATTTAAAATTGGCAGCGGCTATATATTAATCAGTTTAATCTGGGGTTCAACTTGGCTTGCTATTAGAGTTGGGCTTGATTATTTAACTCCGATTCTTTCTGCCGGTATTCGTTTTTTACTTGCCTCGTTTCTGATTTACGGATTGATGAAGATTCGGCATATTTCGCTTCAAACTGATCCTCATTCGATGAAACTTTATTTTGTACTTGGAATATTTTCATTCGCAATTCCATTTGGATTAGTTTATTGGGCTGAGCAATATATACCATCTGGTTTAGCTTCAATTCTATTTGCAGTCTTTCCATTTTTTGTAATTATATTTTCAAAAATTGCTTTTCCAAATCATAAAATTTTTATTGGTCAAATTGTTGGTGTTACGATTGGTTTTATTGGAATTGTAGTAATTTTTTCTCGAAATCTTTCAATTAATTTTACAAATGACTTTGTTGGAATGATTGCAGTATTTTTAAGTGCAACCATGCAAGCGGGGATTGCTGTAGTAGTTAAAAAATATGGAAGACATATTAATTCTCTTTCACTTAATTTTGTTCCTCTTTTAATTGGCGGTATAATTATGATTCCGCTTGCTTTTATTTTAGAAGAGAGCAGCACTTGGAATTTTACTGTTTCTGCAATTGGTTCAATATTTTACCTAGCATTTTTTGGCACCTTAGTTACATTTACTATTTATTATTGGCTGATGAAAAAAATTAATATTGTCATTTTATCAATTACTTCACTTATTACTCCAATAGTTGCAGTACTACTAGGATGGATTTTTCTTAATGAGAAATTATCATTTCAAGATATTATAGGAAGTTCATTAGTGCTTATCGGAATATTAATTGCTAATTTTAGAGGGCTTATCAACTATTATGAATCAACAAAGAAAAAGTTTTAGCTATGATTAATATTATCCGAATTAAAAACGCTGCATTTTATGCCTATCATGGTGCTCTGCAAGAAGAACAGAATATTGGAGGGAAGTTTGAAGCCGATGTTGATATTTATACTGATTTTTCTGAAGCAGCCAGCAAAGATGATTTAAAATTAACTATAAATTATGATGAGATTTATAAGTTCATCAATAAAGTTGTTCATGAAAAGAAATATTATTTGATTGAAACACTCGCTTCTGTTATCGCAGAGGAATTACTTAAGAAATATAAAAATATTTCAAAAATTGCTGTTCGTGTAAGAAAACATAATGTTCCGGTCGGTGGTGTTTTAGATTATGTTGAAGCTGAAGTTATAAAAGAAAATGGCAGATAAAATTTTTCTTGGACTTGGGTCAAATAAAGGAGACAGACTTTATTTTCTCAAGAAGACTGTTGCAGAGCTACAATCATTCAATGTTAATATTGTTAATTATTCATCAGTCTATGAAACAATTCCATATGGAAATAAAGAACAAAAGAATTTTTATAATGCAGTTGTGGAAGTCAGTTCTTCTTTAACTATTGATAATTTATTTAATTTAATAAAAAGACTTGAAAAGCAACTTGGCAGAAAAGAATCAAAAGAAAAATGGGCACCGCGTGAAATTGATATTGATATTCTTTTCTATAATCAGTTAATTTATAAGAGTGATAAGTTGAATATTCCTCATCCCGGAATTTTGGAAAGAGATTTTGTTATGATTCCATTATTGGAAATAGATAAAAATTTTTTTCATCCGATTGAAAAAAAAGAGCTTTTTCAATTTGATTTAAAGTCAATTGAAAAACATATTATTCAAAAATTAGAATATAGCCTAAGCTAATTTGTCTGAAATAAAATATATCGCTATTGATGGAGTAATTGGAGCTGGTAAAACTTCGCTGGCACAAAAACTTTCGGAAAAACTTGGTGCAAACTTAATACTTGAACAATTTGAAGAGAATCCTTTTCTTGCAAAATTTTATGATGATAGAAAAAGATTTGCATTTCAAACGCAAATGTTTTTTCTAATTAACCGTTATAAACAACAGCTTCAACTAAATCAACAAGAATTATTCTCAAGTTATATAGTATCTGATTATATTTTTGAGAAAGATAGAATTTTTGCATATTTAAATCTTTCCGGCGAAGAGATAAAACTATATGAAAGTCTTTTCCCATTGTTAGAAAGAGACATTCCAAACCCAGATTTGGTTATTTTCTTACAGTCTAGTATTGATCGATTATTAGAAAATGTTAAGGTGAGAGGAAGGTCAATTGAAAAAAATCTAACACGAGCTTACCTTTCAGAATTATCAGAAGCTTATAATAATTTTTTCTTCAAGTACAGCAGCACACCACTATTAATTGTTAATACATCCGAAATTGATTTTGTAAATCGGGAAGAAGACTTTGATGAACTTTATTCTCAAATATTTCGTGAGGATAGAGGATTTATTGAGTACTTCAACCCGGAGGTAAAATTGTAAAATGTTCTTAAGAATCATTTTATGGGGGCTTCTCTTTTTTCTTGTATTACGAATAGTAAAAAATATTGTTAATGCATTTAAGATCAGTGATGATAAAAAAAAGCAATCTCAGTTTAGAAAGCGTGATCATAATTCGAAGATTGATAAAAAAGATATAATTGAAGCTGAGTTTGAAGATGTATCAGAATCGGAGTCAGAAAAAAAATAAGAGCAGCTTTATTGAATGTCCCATAATAAATTCAAACAAGTCACATCAAAACTTCTTCAGAAATTTTTATCAGTTGATGAAATACACGATAAAAAAATCAAAGTTCCGAAAAATGTATTAATTATTCGTCAGCATAACCAATTTGGCGATATGCTTGCTAGTGTGTCTTTATTTCGAGCAATTAAAGAGACGTATCCAAATGCAAAAATTACCTTACTTGCAAGTGAAGAGAACTTTTTTGCTGTTGAAAATAATCCATTAATTGATAGGATATTTGTATTTAAAAAAGGAGATCTGATAAATCCATTCTATTTATTTAAACTAAAGAAAATTCTTAAGGGTAATTACGATTTAGCAATTGTACCGGTTACAGTTGCTATCTCTGTAACAAGCTGTATTCTCGCAAGTTTATCAGATGCTGAATTCAAAATTGGGCCCAAGAGTTTAAATTTTAAAAAAAATGAAGTCGATTTTTTATTTCATTACAGAATAGATTTGAATTGGAAAAAATGTCCTGACTCTTATGTATCAGATTTTATATTAGATATTCTCCGTCCATTTGGAATTAAGACAAAGAATTATAGTTCGATTTTTGAATATGATAATTATGATATCGACTATGTTAATAATTTTTTGCAGTCTATTAATTATAACAATAATGAAATTTTGATGGGATTTCATGTTGGCGCCGGGAAACCTCAAAACAGATGGAGCTTAGAAAATTTTATCAGATTAATTAATTTATTAACAGAAAAACGAGTTACTAAAATCTATTTTACTGGAAGCAGTGCCGATAATGTTGAATTAGATTTTATCAAAAGATATTTCCCAAAATCAGGTTATTTTATTGATAAAAAAATTTCACAGCTTGCAGCTTTAATAGATAGAAGTGATTTATTTATTACAAACGATACTGGTGTGATGCATGTTGCTGGGACAACAAAAGTTCCACAAATTTCCTTGTTTGGTCCAACAAATCCATTTAATTGGGCACCAGTTGGGGTGAATAAATTTTTTATTCGAAAGTCTGAAATAATGAATGATATTTCAGTTGAAGATGTTTTTTATTTAAGTAATTACATTTTAGACAAAAATAAAATTATTAATTGACACTCTATAATAAAAATATTGCCGCAATTGATATTGGTACAAATTCGTTTCATTTAATTGTTGTTAAAATAAATAACAATGGGAATTTCGAAATAATTGATCGTGAAAAGGAAGTTATTCGTTTAGGTGAGGGAAGCACCGGCGATATTAAAGTAATAAATCAAAGTGCTTTGGAAAGAGGAGTCACTGCATTAATAAGATTTAAAGGAATTGCCGATTCTCACAATGCAGAAATTCGTGCAGTAGCTACAAGTGCAGTTCGTGAGTCGTATAATAAAAATGAATTTATTCAAAGAGTTTTTAATGAAACTGGAATTCAAATTGAAGTGATCAGTGGAACAGAGGAAGCAAGATTAATAAATCTTGGGGTTCTTAAAGCAGTACCAATTTATAATAAGAAATCATTTATACTGGATATTGGCGGAGGAAGTACAGAATTCATAGTTTCTCAAAAAGGTAACATTCTCTTTTCTCAAAGTTTGAAAATTGGCGCTGTTAGACTTTCTCAAAAATTTTTCCCAGATAGTATTGTTTCAAAAGCAAGAGTTGATGCGTGTCGAAAATGGATAGAGGGAGAAATTTTTCATATTGTCGAAAAAGTTGGTCAATTTAATTTACAGACTGCAGTTGGTTCTTCGGGCACAATTATGTCTGCGGGGTTAATGATTTATGCAAAAAGGAATGGATCTATTTCTCCACTATCCATTTTAAATAATTTTGAATTTTCAAAGAAAGAACTTGATAAAATCGAAATGGAGATACTTAAAAGGAAATCCGTTGAAAAAAGAAAAAAGATTCCCGGACTCGATGATAAACGTGCTGATATAATTCCGGCCGGAATATTAATTCTATCTACAATTTTCAAGATGCTGAAAATTGATAAAATGATAATTTCAGGATATGCCTTGAGAGAGGGAATTATTATTGATACTATACAAAAGAATTCCCCGGATAATAAAAAACCAGTTCTTCATGATATTAGAAATGAAAGTATTAAACATCTTTCTGAGTCTTCAAAATATGATAAAGATCATTGTAAACATGTTGCTGTCTTATCACTTCAAATATTTGATCAACTAAAAAATATGCATAACCTTGATGATGATTGCAGAGAATTTCTTGAAGCCGCTGCGTTGCTTCATGATATTGGGTATCATATTTCTCATACAAATCACCACCATCACAGTTATTATATAATACGCAACAGTGAGTTACTTGGTTTTAATGAAAACGAAATTGCAATTATCGCCCACACCGCTCGGTATCATAGAAAAAGTCATCCTAAATCAAGTCATAATGATTTTGATTTACTCCCAATTGAGAGTCAAGAAATAATTAGAAAACTTTCTGCAATTTTGCGAATAGCTGATTCATTTGATAGAACACATAAAAGAATAATTGAGAATGTGGAATGCAGAATTGAGAATAAAAATGTAAAGATGAAATTGATGGTTAAAAAAAATGGAAATCCAGAAATTGAGCTTTGGAGTTTGGAACGAAGAAAAATTTTATTTGAAGAAGTGTTCGGGAAAAAATTAGTTGTTAGTACTCATAATTAGAATTTGGTATAGTTTTAATAGATTAGTTCTCCCTTAACCCCTTTTTGCATTAAGCTGTTGAATAAATTTTCTAATTCTTTCCCAGATTGTTTCTGCTTTTCTTTTAATGCTTCCGTTTTTTCTACAAGTGTAGCGAATTTTTGTTGGAGTGGTAAAGGTGGAATATAAATCTGAAAGGACTCTAAAATATTAGGGCTTATTCTTGGTAGATTCGCACCAGCAGATTTAGCCGTAGCCTCTTTCACAAAAAATTCTTGACGTAATAAATAAGTGAGAAAATATCTATTTGAAATACTCGTTTTTGGTTTAATGGGAATTATGTCTGTACTACAGACACCTTGAAAATTCGGAAGGCAAACTTTATTCAAATTAGGGCGAAGTTTTCCGTAAAGGATATGTTCAGATGTAAATTTGAACTTATTACTCTTCAAATCAATTTCATCTACTCTAACAAAACCTAAAAGTTTTCCCGTTTCTTTTTCGATATGCTCAAGTCCGATATATATATCATTTTCCTTAAAATCCTCACTACAAACTGATTCCCTCTCAATATCGGCGACTTCTTCAAATGAAACTTTCTTCCATCCTTTCAAATTTTTCACCGGATCGCCGAACATTTCTATAAATGCAGATTGCAGAAATTGTTCCGTTAGTGTGTTTGCTTCTTTGCGTTTCTGTTTTGCTTGGTCCGCTTTTTCTAAAATCCCAGCAATTTGTTTTTGGATTAGG
>VGVY01000046.1 GCA_016873835.1 Ignavibacteria bacterium | reverse complement strand
TTTGTACCGAAGGCCGGACTCGAACCGGCACGAGGTTTGAGCCCCACTGGATTTTGAGTCCAGCGCGTCTACCAATTCCGCCACTTCGGCTTTTTTTTGCGAAGCAAAGTTAGAGCTAATTTGTTTTATATTCAACCAAGTTCTCTTCATAATTACTTATAAAGTAATTTAAACGCGTGAGTCCAATGGTTGTACTTAAATCCAAAATGAATCCATAACATTGCAAAGGCTTCAAGAAAGAAAGATTCGGAAATATTTCCCATATCAATAATATTCTTCCAGCCTAAACTTTTAGCAATTCCAACTACAGTTTTTTTTGCATCAAGATCATTTCCGGCAATTAAAAGATCAGGATCACCCTCTTCTAATTTTGGATTAATCATAATGTTAGAAGAAACTGTATTAAATGCTTTTACAACTTTTGAATCGGGTAACCAATTTTGGATTCTTTCACCGGCCGAGCTGCCAAGTGCAGAAACAAATTTGGGAGGCATTCCATTTGAAAAATCTAGAGGATTTGTAATGTCAATAACTATTTTATTTTTGAAATTATTTTTTCCTGAAAGATCAATTGCACTTTCAGTTCCTTCCCATGATGTTGCAATTAATATTATTTCTCCAAATTCTGTTGCATCAGAAAAACTTCCTACCTTAGCATTTTTCCCGGCTTTCATTAACCAATCATCTAATTTGCTTTGTGTCCTTGTACCAAGTTTAACATTATGGTTAGATTTTAATAAACCAATTCCCATTTGCTGAGCAACTGTTCCAGAACCAAGAATTCCAATATCCATTTAAAAATCCTTTTTGTTGATTAACAAAATTTCTGTTTTAATGGTTCATTAATTAGTTAATAGAATGATAAGCTATATTGGAACCGACCCAAGTTTTGCCTTTATTATAATCAACACCCATCATTTTACCTTTGCTGGTCCTCAATAAATTATTCACAAGAATTGGCTTGTCAATCCATAAAAACATCATTCTAATTTCTGCCATTGAATATCCATCCGGAGTTTTTATCAAGGGTGCATACTTAATTTTTTCTTGCAAAATGTAATTTTTACGGTCGTGTATTTTTTCAAGAAGATCTACTGATAAATCAATTGTTACGCCTGAACCAGCAAATGAATAAAGTGGTTTTAAAACGTAGTCATTTAAATTATCAGGGAATTTATCTAAGTGAGATAAATAAAAACATTTTGGTGCGAATTCGTTTTTAATTAACGGTAAAGAGTGCTTACTAATTTTGAAGAACCAATTTGGATGCCCAGCCCACTCAACATCAAGATCATCTCTAAAATCAAAGTTAAGTACCAACTCTTTTTTGTTTAACTCATCGAATATTACTCTGTTATATATTCGCTCAATTTCAATTTCTTTTCCATCTTTGGTATAGAATAATCGATTCCCTTTTTTAATGATTTCTGAAACACATACTAAATCAATTCCTAATAATTTATTTGTAATATAAAAATCAATACGTGTCTTTTGCTTATGCGGTTCAATTTCTAAAAGAATAACATTTTCTTTAGAATGATTTCCAATGACGGCTTTCTTGAATAGCTCCAAATAACTTTCATAGTTATACTTATTAAAATAAGTTTTGAATTTAGAATCGAATGTATAAAAAAGTCGATTAATTCTATCCAGTTCAGATTGAAACATATAAAGCGAAGGAAAACCTTGCAGCTCTATTAATTTTGGAATAAAATTTCCCTCCTCATCTCTTGTTATTGCAAAATCAATCTGTAAAAAGAGAGGATTTTTATCCTCATTTGGGACAGTCAAATTATTAGGGATAGCATTTACGCAATTTATTTTGAATTCACTTGATTGAAGAAAATTTACTATTGCTTCAGAGGCTTTTATTAATTTATTAGTAATATCGTTATTAAGAAATAGAGGAGTTTCACAAATTCTAAAATCAACTTCACCGTTAGTCCATTTCCATATATCCTTTAAATATTTTTCATAAAGTTCTGTGCTGAACTTAGAATTAAATTCTTCACGTAGAAAGGGAACCATTTTAATTCAAGCCTTGGTTCGTTTGAGATATAATATAATCAACTACCGATTTTAGATCTTTAGTTTTATTCCAAACTTGTAGCTGTCTAAATGCACCAGTTTTCATTTTAAGTATTTCATGAATAAAATTTATTTCATCACGACTACCAAGTTCATCAACTTCTTCATCAACAAAATCAAGCAATTCAAAAATTAAATTTTGAACTGGAACTTCTTCTTGCTTCCCAAAGTCAATCAATTTGCCCTCAAGTCCATATCGTGCGGCTCTAAATTTATTTTCATTAATTAAAATTCTGCGATATAACCTAAATCCCAAATTCCGCTTCAATAATTTGTGTAGCTTCACAATTACTGCTTGTATTAATGCAGCTATAGCAATTGTCTCATCCACAGTCATTAACATATCACAAATCCTGACTTCAAGGGTACCATAAACGGGATGAGGGCGAATATCCCACCAAATTTTTTTTGCATTGTCTATGCAGCCAGTTTTAATAAGCAGATTAACATAGGAATCAAATGCCCCCCAACTATTAAAATGGTCAGGAATTCCAGTTCGTGGAAATCTATCAAATATTTTTGAACGATAGGATTTAAATCCAGTATTTCTGCCTTTCCAAAATGGTGAACTTGTGGTTAATGCAAAAATGTGAGGTAGAAAGTATCTTGCAGCATTCATAATATGGATAATATCTTCATTATCATCTAGCCCTATATGAACATGAAGTCCAAAGATTAGATTAGCTCTAGCTACTTGCTGCATATCTTCTACAACACCGTGGTATCTAGGGTGATCAGTTATTTTTTGTTCTTCCCATCTTGAAAAAGGATGTGTACCAGCTGCGGCAATTTCCAATCCTTGAGATTGTGCGATGCTTGCTAAACTTTTTCTAAGTTTTACAACTTCATTTCTTGCTTCCTTAATGTTGTAACAAATATTTGAACCAGCTTCAACTACAGATTGGTGCATTTCAGCTTTAACTTGCTCCTTGAGCAGCATTTTACCTTCTTCAAGGATTTGCTGAATATGCGATTTCAGTTCCCGTGTAACTGGGTCTACAATTTGAAACTCTTCCTCAATTCCTAATGAAAAAAGTTTTTTCTCGTTCATTTCACAATATTTTTGACTTAGAAGTAATATTAGTTCCTTTTACGAACCTTGAAACAAAATCACCCCAAGTTAGATTATTTTGCTCCGGCTTTTGAATTTTTGCTCTTCTAATGGCCATTTTAGCGGCTGCTTCAACAACCCATTCAAAATTTTCTTGCCCAACTGAATTTACATCTGCATCAGGAGCTGGATTGCAAAAATCAATGGCATATGGAATTCCATCTCTTATAGCAAATTCTACTGTATTAAAATCATAACCCAATGCATTATTTAAGGTGATCACATTATCTTCTATATTTTTTAATAACTTAGCTTCAATCGGAAAAGGATTTCTTACATATCTTTCATGATGAGGTACTTTCGGATCATATCTCATTATTCTAACATCTTTTCTATCAATACAATAACATCTAAAGTATTCTTGAAAATCAATTGCCTCTTGGAGCATCATTACTAAAGTACCAGTTTCATGATAAGCTTTAAAAAAATCAATTTTGTTTTCAAGTTTATATACGTTTTTCCAGCCACCGCCAGCAAATGGTTTGAAGAAGGCCGGAAACCTAATATATTCAAATATTCCATCCCAATCGAGCGGATAATCTAAATTCCTAAAAGACTTTTCATTTGTATCAGGAGGATGTTGATGTGAAGGAAGTAAAACTGTCTTTGGAACCGGCACAGATAATTTTGTTGCTAAAGCATTATTAAAAAACTTTTCATCAGCACTCCACCAAAATGGATTATTAATTACGGCAGTTCCAGATATTGCAGCATTTTTCAAATACCCTCTATAAAACGGAACATCCTGAGAAATTCGATCAATAATTACCGCATAATCAGACGGCTCACCTTGAACAACTTTATTAATTTTTACAAACTCTGCAAGAATTTCCTTTTCTTTTTTCTCATTAACTCTTTCAACAAAAGCTTGTGGAAAAGTATTTTCTTGTCCAAATAAAATTCCAATTTTTTTCATTTTATATTCCTTTACTATTAACCTATTTGTGATAAATAAAAAGGAAACATGTCTTTCCACCATGGCCAATCATGACCAGTTTGAGGTCTAACATCCAACCAATGTGCAATTCCTTTTGAAGATAATATTCCGGACATGCGCTTATTTTCTTCCAAACAAATATCCCATTCTCCGGTACCAAGAATAATTCCCATTTTATTTAATCGATCTAAAAACCACGGATCTGAGAGATTAGTCATATAATCTGGTGGATTATTGAAATAGCAGTTATCATCATAATAACCATGAATAAATTGTTTTATATCATAAGCACCGCTCATACAAAATAAATTACTTATTTTATCCGGGTTGCGAAAAGCGATATTTAAAGCATGATATGCACCGAAACTACATCCAGCAACACCAACAGTTTTTACCCCGGTTTCAAATCTTGCAAATTCTATCACATCATTTAATATCATCCTTTCATATGCAATGTGTGTTTTAACTCTATCTGCCGGATGAATTGAATTATTATACCAACTCATTTCATCAATTCCATCGGGACAATATATTTTTATTTGTCCAGAATCTAATAATTGCCATGCAGAGCCAACTAATCCAAAATCTTTGTTCTCAAAATATTTACCCTTTGATGTTGGAAAAAGAATTACTGGATAACCAGCGTGGCCAAAAACCAGCATTTCCATATCACGACTTAAATATTGTGTATACCATTTATGATATTTCTCTTGCATAAACTCCTTTGTAATTCAACGAGATGAAGTGTTTTAACAAATATATACAAGAAAAAATTTAATTGCAGACAGAAATAAAAAAGCCACTGGACTCAGACAAATCCAATGGCTTATATAGGTACTCAAGATGATCAGAGAATAGTTTTGTAGCTTTGAAGTAATTTCATATAATTTGCTCTTTCAAAAGCAGCTGGTTGAGCAATTTTTTTCTGACTCATGCTTCCCTTCATCATGTCGATTGATTTATATTCATTTTCTTCCATCCATCGTTCAATCCCTTTAATAATTTCAGAGATTCTACCAATTCCGTTTACTAATAATTCAGAAGCCATCATTGCAACATCTCCGCCAGCCATCATTATTTTTATTACATCTTCGTGAGTGTGAATTCCGCTTGTTGCACCTAGGCTAGATTTTAGATTTCCATAGAGAATTGCAATCCAACGAAGCGGCAATCTCATTTCCCAATTGGTACTGAGGACAAGATTTGGTACAACTTCAAGTTTTTCTAAATCAAAATCAGGCTGATAAAATCGGTTAAATAATACAAGTGCGTCTGCACCAGCTTCATCAAGACCTTTTGCAATACTTGACATTGAAGTAAAGAAAGGACTTAATTTCATTGCGACTGGAATTTTTACATTCTTTTTTACTTCTTTCAAAACATCAACATACGTTTTTTCAATTTCCAAACTATTAAGATTTGGATTAGCCGCCACATAATAAATATTTAGTTCGAGTGCATCAGCACCAGCTTGTTCAATATTTCTAGCATATTTTACCCATCCGCCAGAACTAACACCATTTAGACTTCCGATGATTGGAATATCAACTGCTTTTTTAAGATTTGCAATATGATCTAGATACTGGACTGGAGTTAGATTAAAAGATTCTTGTTCAGGGAAATAATTTATTGCTTCCGCATAACTTTCAGTTCCATATGCTAAGTAATGATCTAGTTCACCAGATTCGTGAGTTATTTGTTCTTCGAATAAAGAATAAACAACCACTGCTGCAGCACCGGCATCTTCCATCTTTTTAACATTGTCAACATTATTTGATAATGGTGAAGCAGAGGGAACAATAGGATTTTTAAGCTTCAAGCCCATATAATTAGTTGAAAGATCCATGATTTCTCCGTTTATATTAAATATTTGAGCGAAGATGAATTTTATTCTCTTCGCCCTAAAAAATTAATTTGCTTTTTCTTCCTTTTCGTTTCCATTATTTGAATAATCAATAATTGCCATCTGTTCGTACAATTTCCACCTCTTTAATACTTCTTCTTGTGCAGAAGTAAGAAGTTCCTTTGCTTCTTTTGGGTGAGATTTTGTTAGCATTTTATAACGTGTTTCACGATAGATATAATCTTCTAATTTTATCTTTGGAGCTTTTGAATCTAATTTTAATGGATTCTTTCCTTCTTTTGTGTTTTCTGGATTATATCTGAATAATGGCCAATATCCGCTATCGACTGCAAGCTTTTGATGTTCAAGTCCTTTGGAAATGTTTATACCATGAGCAATACAATGACTGTATGCTATGATTAATGAAGGTCCATCATAAGCTTCTGCTTCGAGAAATGCACGAACAGTGTGTGCATCATTTGAACCCATAGCTACTTTTGCTACATATACGTTTCCATAATTCATAGCCATCATAGAAAGATCTTTTTTAGCAGTTGGCTTTCCAGCAGCTGCAAATTTTGCAACTGCACCCATGCCGGTCGCTTTAGACATCTGCCCACCAGTGTTTGAATATACTTCAGTATCAAGGACCAAAATATTTACATTTTTTCCAGAAGCTAGTACGTGATCTAATCCGCCATATCCAATATCATAAGCCCACCCGTCACCGCCAATAATCCAAACGGATTTCTTAACTAGAAAATCAGCTGCTTCCAATAATTTCTTTCCATCAATAGAATTGTTTTTTTCTAAAATACTTTTAAGTTTAGTTACTCTTTCACGTTGTTCATAAATGCCAGCTTCATCTTTTTGTTCAGCAGTTAAAATTGCATCAACTAATTCACTTCCAATAATATCTTTAAGTTTTGCAAGAAGTTCTTTTGCAAATTGGGTTTGCTTATCAATCGAAAGCCGCATGCCCATTCCGAACTCAGCGTTATCTTCAAATAAAGAATTAGACCAGGCTGGCCCTCTTCCGTCTTTATTAGTAGCCCAAGGAGTAGTCGGCAAATTACCGCCATAAATTGATGAACAGCCAGTTGCATTAGCAACTATTGTTCTATCTCCAAATAATTGTGATACTAATTTTACATATGGAGTTTCTCCGCAGCCAGAACATGCCCCGGAAAACTCAAATAAAGGTTCTAATAATTGATTGCTTTTGATTAATGAGGTATTTACTAATCGTCTGTCAATTTCCGGCAATTCTAAGAAATAATCAAAATTAATTTTCTCTTGTTCGCGAATTGGAATTTGAGATACCATATTCAATGCTTTAAGTCTTGTCTCTTTCTTATTTTTTGCTGGGCATACTTCAACGCACAATTCACATCCAGTACAATCCTCAACAGCAACTTGAATGGTATATGCATAACCATCAGGAAATTCTTTTCCTTTAGCATCCATATGTTTAAAGGATTGCGGAGCTGATTTAATATTCTCCTTATCATAGACTTTAATTCTTATTGCAGCATGCGGACATACCAAAGCACATTTACCGCATTGAATACACCATTCGGAATCCCACTCAGGCACATCAAGAGCAATATTTCTCTTTTCCCATTTTGTTGTTGAAAGTGGGAATGTTCCATCAACCGGCATTTCACTTACTTTGACATCATCACCTTCCCCGGCAATTATTTTTGATAAAACATTTTTTACATATTCTGGGGCTTTATCAGATACAATCGGAGGTAGTTCGATGGTACTTGTTGCTTTTTCAGGAACATTAATTTCAAATAAATTTTCTAGAGTTTGATCAACTGCTTCGTAATTTTTTCTAACAATATCTTCACCTTTAATACCATAAGTTTTCTTAATAGAGATTTTTATTTGCTCAATCGCTTCTTCCTTTGGTAAGATTCCAGAAATTGCAAAGAAACAAGTCTGCATTATTGTATTAACTCTTCCGCCCATTCCAGTATTATTAGCAACAGTATATCCATCAATAACATATAATTTTAATTTTTTATCGATAATCTGTTGCTGAACTTTATTTGGAATTTTATCCCATGTTTCATTTTTACTATAAGGAGAATTTAGTAGAAAAGTTCCACCGTCAACAATATTTCCAAGCACATCAAATTTTTCAAGTAAATTGAACTGATGGCATCCAACAAATCTTGCAGTTTGAATCAAATAGGTTGATCGGATTGGTCTCTTACCAAATCTTAAATGAGAAACAGTTGTTGAACCGGATTTTTTTGAATCATAAACAAAATAACCTTGTGCAAAATTTTCTGTTTCTTCACCGATAATCTTAATTGAATTTTTATTGGCTCCAACAGTTCCGTCAGCACCCAAACCATAGAATAGACATCGAACAACATCGTCTCTTTCAATTACAAAATTAGGATCGAATTGCAAATTCGTGTTGGTAACGTCATCAACAATTCCAATAGTAAAATGATTTTTTGGTTCAACTGCTTTTAAATTATCAAATACAGCTTTAACCATTGTAGGTGTAAATTCTTTTGAAGATAAACCATATCGGCCGCCAACAACAACCGGCATTTTGTTAAAATGAGGATTTTTAGAATTCATTGATTCTGTTATTGCAGTTACAACATCAAGATATAATGGTTCACCAATTGAGCCAGGTTCTTTTGTTCTATCTAACACAGAAATTTTTTCTACCGTTTTTGGTAATGCTGCTAATAAATGCTCAATTGAAAAAGGTCGATAAAGTCTAACTTTGATTAATCCAACTTTTTCTTCCATTTGAGCTGTTAAATATTCAACAGTTTCTTCAGCTGTTTCTGCACCAGAACCCATCATAATCACAATACGTTTTGCATCTGGAGCACCGAAGTAATCAAATAATTTGTATTTGCGCCCTGTCAACTTTGCAAATTTATCCATCTGAGCTTGAACAATACTAGGACAAGCATTATAAAATTTATTTACAGTTTCTCTTCCCTGGAAATAAACGTCTGGATTTTGGGCAGTACCTCTGAGTACTGGATGATCTGGAGTCAAAGCTCGACCTTTAAATTCATTTACAAACTTATCATCAATCATTGCACGAATATCATCATCATCTAACTGTTCAATTTTTATTACTTCATGAGAAGTTCTAAATCCATCAAAGAAATGCACAAATGGAATTCTTGATTCTAATGTTGCAGCGTGTGTGATTAATGCTAAATCCATAACCTCTTGCACTGAGCCGGAACACATCAAACCGAATCCAGTTTGTCTTGTTGACATCACATCACTATGATCGCCAAAAATTGAAAGCGCTGCAGCAGCAATAGATCTTGCACTAACATGAAATACTGCTGGTGTTAATTCTCCAGCAATTTTATACATATTGGGTATCATCAAAAATAAACCTTGCGATGCAGTGAAAGTTGTAGTTAAAGCTCCAGTCTGTAATGCGCCATGAACGGCACCCGCAGCTCCGCCTTCACTTTGCATTTCAGTCACCGAGGGCACCGTTCCCCAAATATTTTTAACATCGGTTGCAGACCATGCATCCGATAACTCACCCATTGGCGAGGATGGAGTTATTGGATAGATTGCAATTACTTCACTAACTCGATATGCAACATGAGCAGCAGCTTCATTGCCATCAATTGTAATTTTTACTCTTGTCATTAATAGTACCTATATATTAATTAATTTGTTTGCGATATGAACTTGGAATTTGACAAAAATCTTGCCATTAAGTTTGAAAAAATCGTTTACTTATCGTTAAAAAACGAATCAAAAGATGTTTTCTTGAAGAGGTAAAATCAATTGTTAGAAAAATGGAATATAAAATCTTATTTCTAAGAAAACATAACTTGAACGGAAAAATAAAAATATCGATAGTGAAAATAAAGACAAGTAGGTCAAATAAATAATTTAATCTTCACAAGAATGGATAGATTTGATTATTCTATTTAATCTTAAATTAGAGTTGAATAAACTGACTGCACATCATCATCTTCTTCCAATGCTTCTATCAACTCATTGATTTCTTTTAATTGCTCTTCGTTCAATTCCTTACTAGTTGTAGGAATATACTGTAGTTCTGTTGAAAGAATTTCTATCTCTTTTTCTTCTAAGGCTTTTTGCATACTGCCGTAGTCGTGAAAATTTGTGTATATGTAAATGAATTCCTCATCATGTGATAATTCATCTAATCCATGATCAATTAATTCCAACTCAAAATTTTCTAAATCATCAATTTTATCCTTTCCAATTTTAAATAATCCTTTGCGTTCGAATAAAAATGAAATTGAGCCAGCGGCACCCATTGATCCTTCATATTTTCTAAAAAGGTGACGAACGTTTGAAACTGTTCGATTGATATTATCAGTTGCACAGTCTACCATAATTCCAACACCATGCGGTCCATAGCCTTCATAAGTAACTTCTAAATAGCCGGTTATATCTTTAGACGAAGCTCGTTTAATTGCAGCTTCCACTTTATCTTTAGGCATATTGACGCTTTTGGCATTTTGAATTGCGATTCGAAGTTTTGAATTTGCTTTTGCATCAGGTCCGCCAGCTTTAACTGCTATTTCAATATCTTTTCTAACACGATTAAATGCTTTCGACATTCGCGCAAATCGTGCGAACATTTTGTGTTTTCTTGTTTCGAATATTCTTCCCATAAAATTCCTATAATTTCGGTAACAAATTTACAAATTGAATTAGAATTATTTAAATAATCTTTCTCAAATGATAAATTTCTGCTAACGAAATAAAATTATTATAGTACTTCTTCTACTAAATTATTTTGCAGTCTATACTTTTTATTAGATTTACTGCAAAATGCATTCCCATTGCTATCAAAATTTAATTTTTGCCCAGCTTCACTCATCCAGCCAACTATTTTTCCAGGGTTCCCAATTACTAAAGCATAATCAGGTACGTTCTTTGTAATGACAGCGCCGGCACCAATAAATGAATACTTTCCAATTGTAATTCCACATAAGATCGTTGAGTTGGCTCCGAGTGATGCCCCTTCTTTAACTATTGTTTTGATATAATATTTAGAACCAACTTGCGGATATTTACTCCGAGGATCAATAATATTTGTGAAAACCATTGATGGCCCACAAAAAACATAATCTTCAAGTGTGACACCTTCATAAACAGAAACGTTATTTTGTATCTTTACAAAATTTCCAATTGTTACATTGTTTCCAATGTTTACGTTTTGACCAAGAACACAATTTTTGCCAATCTTAGAATTAGATTGTATATGAGTGAAGTGCCATACTTTTGTTCCTTCCCCAATCTCCACTTTTTCATCTACATATGATGATTCATGAATAAAGTAATTCATAATTTTTCTCTTCTTAAATTATAAACAAGTTCAATTGAAGGTCTAGCTTCATCAATACCTAATCCCTTACCTTTCAATATTTCTTCATAAACTTTTGTATGAAGTTCAGTAAATCCTTCTGAAAATTCTATTTCAATGTTATCAACAACTATAGACCGAAATGATTTCATTTTCTTATTTGTTGTTTCTGAAGGAATATCTTTTTCATCTATAGAAAGAAACCATTCGACATCAGCATTTTTTAATTCAAGCGTACCGCTGACATTTTTCATAGTTATATTAATTATCTTATAATTTATAACAGAACCAAATAGCCAGATTAAAAGATCGAATAAGTGAATCCCAATGTTTGTTAAAAGCCCACCAGATTTGTCTTCATCACCTTTCCATGAGTAATGATACCAATTTCCTCTTGGTGTAATGTATTTCATATTAACATTATGTTTGCTAACGCTTCTCTGAATAACTAAATTTTTTAGATCTATTAAAGAAGGCAAATACCTCAATTGCATTATAGTAAATATTTTGTTTTTAGAATTTCTTTCCAATGTTTGAAGTAAATCAAGATTCTGAGGAGTTAAAACAAGAGGCTTTTCGCAAATTGCGTTAATATTATTCTGTAATGCTAACCGAATGTGTGTATCATGTAAATAGTTTGGAGAGCATATGGATAGATAATCAATATCGTTTTTATTTTTAGATAAAAACCTTTCGAATCTTTCATGCTCTGAAAAATATTGAGCAGTAGGGAAATAAGAATCTAAAATGCCAACAGAATCGTGTGGATCTAGAGCACATAATACATTATTTCCGGTTTCTTTTATTGCTTTTAAATGTCTAGGGGCAACAAAACCGGCAATACCAGTAATTGCAAAATTCTTCATGAATTATTTCTTTTTCAAAAATTAATAAAAATGAATAGTAATAACTAATTAGATAAATGGAGTAAAAGATTTTTGAAATTAAACTTTAGCAAAATCGAAATAATTACTTTACAACAGCAAGTTTTCCAACTTTTTCAATAATTTCGGTGTTTTTTTCTAAAATTAATTTATAGAGATAAACACCATTTGCAATTAAGTCTCCGTCTTCATCCAGCCCATCCCAATAAATTCTATTAAAATCATTTTTGAGTTCAGTATTTATGAGTTCAATTTGTTTGATTAATCTTCCACTCAAAGTATAAATTTTTATTTTCATCTTTTCCGGTACTTGGCTTAGTTTAAAAGTAAAATATGTTTCATTAGAAAATGGATTGGGATAATTGTAAACATCATCCACTTGCAAATTACTTTTAATTATAAATTTTTTGTTTACTACTGTTTCAGGAACTTCAAGATTATAAATATTTTTAGCAACTACTTTCAATGAGTATTCACCGTCCCCTAAAATAGGGCAGTATTTAATACTCATTTTAGGATTAGCATTATTATAATTAATTGTAAACTGACTGCTGGAATAACTGACAAGTTTATTATTTAAAAAAACTTTAATTGCTGATGTATCATTTATTCCTAATTTCGAATTATTTGATAACTCAATTGCGATTTCCGGTCTGGTAGATACGTAATCACCATCCATAATATCAATTCCATCTAATAAAACTGAAAGTGTTTGTGTTGAATTATCAGGTCTAATATATAATGGATAAGTGAAATAATTATTATCCTCAAACAATTCCTTTATTTGATTATTAGGATCAATAATTATTTCGAATAGGAAATTCTTGTTAAATTTTTCTGGTTTGTAAGTCACAGTAAAATTTCTGGTTTGTCCCGAAATTAAAGAATCAATTACACTTTCAAATATCTTTTCACTTGTCTTGTCATCGGATCCTTTTACTAACACAACAATATTTTTTGCTGTTGCTTCTCCAACATTAAAGACTCCAAAATCAAGTGAAACATTCTCTCCTTGGTCAACAGTATCCTTAACAACTATTACTGATTGATAATTTGTCCCAATTTCTGGCATTCCTTGATAGTTGACAAAAATATTTTTCAATAATGCTTCGTTTGTTGTATTAGAATTATTCCATTCAGCATCAATAAACAAAAATGGATACTTTTTTGGATCTAAATCGAGCAAACTTATACTTTGATTTGAATTTATAACCTTACTTAGTGTATCAATTTTATTTTCATTAGTCACCCCATAAATTTTATAGTTTATTTTATTATTTGGATATGATGAATCTTCAACCCTAATGTAAATCCACATATTAGAAGGACCAATTTTAATACTGGAATATTTCCCCTTATCATACTTTTTACTGAATATTTTTTTAGAAATTGCTCGACCCTTAAATATTTTTGAATAGGACTCTGAAATTGGAGAATTTGAAAAACCTTTTTTTGCAATAAATGACCATGAATCTCTAAATCCGATACTATCAGCATAATTGCTTCCTAAAGTTTTTAAACGTTGTTTTATTTCAGAGGTTAAGTTAACTGATCCTTCATCTACTATCGTAATGATAATTAAATCATTGGTTTTTAATGAGTCTAAAAGATTAATGTAATTAGTACGTGCTTGCTGACCGCCAAATAGCAGATCGAAATATTCGTACTTCTTAAATTCAAAATTAGAACCATCAAAAACGCATACGTTATGACCTCTATTTGGCCATGGAATATAGTTTTGATTATTCTTCGTGATTATGGCAGTGTTACCATCATTAAATCCGGCTGAAATAGCTTCAAAAACAACTTGTTCTTCGGCTAATTTTATATTTTCACCAATAATTAAATTTTCATAAGTACCACCAGAAAAACTTAAACTATCATTAAGAAAAAACCCACTTTCATCAGATTTAATAAATGACCGAATGATGGAATATTCTGTATCACTACTAAGCTTTGCTCGCATCCAATAACGTTTATCTTTTTGCAAGTTATTCAGGTTAATTTTTGTAAATCCATTAGTAAATGTGATTTTATTTTGAAGTGCATTTAAATATTTTGGATTCTCTGCAATTTGAAATTCTATCTCTTCTGAAGCGCTTTTAATAATTGGATTAATAAATGTTAATGAATTAAATTTATTTTCATTAGGATAATTCAACAAATCCCTTAATAATGTGTTTGCCACAAATAATTTAAACTCTTGAGTATTATCATCCTCAGATAGTTCAAAAATTTTATTTTCATTATCTAAAGTAACAGTTATATCATGAAAGCCAGGTTTGTTTTTTATGCTAAACTGGAAATCCAAAGAATCAACATACAAAGGGATTGGTTTAGTTAGGACAGTATCAATTATTAGATTTCCTTGATATCTATTTCTGATATTAATATTGAAACTTTTTTGTTCAACTTTGCCATAATTAAAATACTTCACTTTTATTAATATTTTTTCTGAGTTTGAATTTGGATTTTCTGTGATCAAAGTAAAAGAATTATTACTGATTGCTAGATTTGGTATTATAGGTATTTTAATATTTACTATTGGATCGCCGATTAGTGTATTTGTTAATGCAAAAACTTGATTCACCAATGAATTGCCATAGTTGGTGATCAATCCTTTCTTAGTATTTAATAATGTCTGTGCAATATTATAAGTAGAATCTTTTAGAAGTGATTTATAAAAAAGTTTTGGTGCAGTTGTCGAGGTAGAAATAAATCCAAGTGAAGAATTACCAATATAGGCAATAGATTGACCTTGGTCAGAAATAGTGAATAGCTCACTAAAGGAAGTTACATCAGGTTCTGAGAACTTAGCTGTCGAACATCCAAAATCAGTAATAAGAGGATTAGCACCACTAGTATTATTAAGTTGATGTACTTCTGTAATACTATTATCCCAAGTTTGTGTTCCACTATGCCCTAAATAAGAAATGAATAAACTTCCCTGATTAATTGCATCACTAATGAATTCTGGTTTGTATGGTCCAAAGTTTGTATTTGGATTAACGGTTTTATAGAAATGGGTTGCATTGCCTCCTATTGGAGGAACTTTTACATAGCTATCAATTATGAAATCATTAACTGACTTGAGTTGTTCAAGTTCCGATGGAACACCTCCAGAAAAAAATAAATATCTTTTATTAAGATTTGAATAAGGTTTTGTAAGATAATTCCTATGAATATTTAAATAATTATATACTTCGCTTTCACTCTTAGCTGGTACTCTTCCAATTTTAATGTTAGTATTCAATATCCCATTCGAATCCCATATTAAAAACCAATTATCACTAACTGGTACGCCGAATGAAGGCACAAGGTTTGGACGATAAGGAGATGGTAGTTCTCTGTTTCTGTTTAAAAAATAATCATAATTACCAGAACCTAATAAAAGTACATATTTATAAGCGTCTCCATTCCAATTTGAATATGCTGCCTTTAAAAATTCTTTTATAGGTTCTGGAGAGGTGAACCCATAATTAAATTCGTCATAAATATCGTCTATTAATATTGTAGTAACAATTATTGAATAATTCGTTTTTACAAAATTTGCATAATCTTCAGCTGCTTTATTTAATGATTTATGAGTTATTAAAATATAATCAGCACTTCTATGAGTACTTCTCAAGTTTACAAATTTTTTAATTCCATAAATTTTTGGTGAACTGATTTTACTGGAATTACTAATAAAATAATTTGATAAAGAATCTGTATAATCTGAAAAAATAATTTTGTTATTCTGAATTTTGAAATCAGTTATCTTATTTACGGAGAGCATGTGATTAAATTTATAAGAGGATAAATTGCTACCTGAATAGTTTCCAATTTCGTAATTAATAAACTCAACTGTATTATAGTCATTATATTTAAAAATGATCGAATCATTCTTAAGCAACAACGAACGAGGATATTCTATTTCATACCAATCATGAAAAACGGAATTTAATGAACCAGATGTTTGAAATGAGATAGATCTTAATTGATTTGTACCATTACTAAGTAAATTAGAATTAAATTTGGCTTTTACTAATCTCTGCTGATAAGAATCAAATAAAGTAGAATCACTTACTGCACCATCATTGTTTATTCTAAGTCCAACATTATGAGCATTCTTGGAAATATTAGCGGCAATACTTTGCAGCTTAATAAAAGCCTTTGCTGTTTTATTTGGGATTAAATCAGTTACTTGAAAAGGTAAGTCCAAGCTTCCTACACCTTGAGTTCTCCACATCCATGTTTCATTTTCTATCCACTCTGGTAATTGTCGTCGTACTAATTGATCACAAGAATAATCAAACCATACATTTCTTTCCTCGTGTATAAAATGATTATAATAATTTACGGTTGTAGCTGCTGAACCATGCCGAACATTTAATTTTGGTATTCTTTTACCTTCATTTTTCCCCCAGGTCAACCAGACTATCGTTGTATCGGAATACCGATCAATAAATTCATTATATGGAGTATTGTAATCATTAATAGTTCTATGATTACCCCCATAATTCTTAATTCCGACAAATTCAATATAATCCTCTTGCTGGAAAAACAAATCTTCTTCACCCGAAACATAAATTGGAACTTCTCTTCCTTTCCAAAACATTTGAAATGTTTTTGGATTGATTTGATTCGTATTTATTCCATTTTGAATTAGGTTATTATATGTTATACGATATATTGCGTCTTTCCCAATTCCGAGTTTGAGATAGGTTAAATTATAATCAATCCACTTACTAGACGTATCATTTTGTATAAAATTATCTTTTGATTTATAAGTAATTGTATTTGTTCTATTGAGTTGCGTTAAACTAGATGCCTTATTTGTAAAATAATCTTCTATTGATTCACTGAAAGTCAATTCGATTATGAATTCTTTATAATATGTAAATATCGAAGAAGTTATATCATAAGAAAAAATACTTATTGTTAGATGAAGGAAATTGTTGCCTTCAATTTTCTTAATTCCATTATTCATATAAATTGTTGAATAATCTTTTGGAATTAATTCAACTGATTCGGCAATTATTTCATCTTTACGAGATAACCTAACTTTGGGATTAATTGTAGGGAATGCTTCGTATTGAATTTCATCAACGACATAAAAAGATAAAGTTGGATTAGTTCCTTTTGGTAACGGAATAAACATTTCCGCTTTTGGAATTACGACTGTTCCTGGAACAGATTCATCAATAAATTCTGGGAAGTTAATTTGAAATTTATTTGCATTTGTTTTGTTGAACTGAACTTCTATGTACGGAGATTGGTAATGTAATGCATATTTCTTCCCATCAATTTTTTCTGATATTAGAATAAATTGGGAAATGCTTCGCTTTGCATAAATATGCAAAGTATAAAAGATATTTTTAAAATATCTTTCATAAACTTTTGTAAGCTAAAAGTTTCTGGTATTCTTTTAAATACAAATCTATCATTCGACCTAAAATGAAATATTCTTCAATTTTAGTTTTTAATTTTTTCCCATATTCTTCGATTAGGCTTCTATTATCAAGTAAATATTTCAATTTGTAAAATAAATCCTCCTCACTCTCACGTTCAAATAACAGACCATTAATTTCATTATCAATTATTTCTGGAATCCCTCCAACATTTGAAGCCACGACACATTTTCCCATAGCACCAGCTTCCAAAATACTTAATCCAAATGCTTCAATTCTGGAAGGAACAACAACAATAGTTGCCTTTTTAATTTCATCCCACGGAGTGCCATAATTAATGTTTATTTCAACATCTATATTTAGAATCTTTGAAAGATTATGATAATATTTACCTTGGCTACCTTCACCGACTAACTTAACAACAATTCTGCCTACAATGGGTTTCAAATTCTCTACAGCTTTTAAAATAATATCAAATCCTTTTTCGTGCTCAAACCGCCCGAATCCTAATAATACTATTTCATTACTTTTTAATTCACTGAGTTCTGAAGGAATTTCAATCCCAGTTGGGATGACACTAATTCTATTCTTCTGTAAATTATAATTTTTAATGAGATTTTCCTTTATAAAATTGCTGACAGCAATTACTTTATCAGATTTGAAACTGATAAACCGGCGATCAGTAACCAAAGAATGTACAGTTGTAACTGATTTATAATTTAATCCAAATACTTTTTTAGTAATAAATGCTAAGAATTCAACATATCTGTGATGAGTATGAACAACATCAAGTTCATAATAAGTTGCATATTTTTTAATTAGTAAAATTGATTTGTTGAAATTATAAATCGATTTTGATAAAGGATTAATTGGAATGACTTTTAGTTTTATTCCATATTGGTTGATTAGAGAAAAATCACTCTCTTTATTAGTAAATAAATAAACATGAATACAATGTTTATTCAGGCCTTTTGCTAACAGAAGAATTGCTTTAGATCTTCCGCATACTGGTCTAATGTTAGGGCAAAAGATTCCAACTTTCATTTTATTCTATATTTATCAATTAAAACAGTAAAAAAGAAATTTGGAAAATCAATAAAGTACCTTTTCCATAGCCGCATTGGCTCTTGTATTAACCTTAACAGCCATTCCAGATGAACAATTTGTAGAATTTTTGGAGCCCTTATGAACTTCCTACTATAAAACGAAAAATAAGCTCCCACAGTAATATTTATTCTTGTATTAAGACTTTTATAATATTTATCAAGCCATATTTCTTGTTTTGGCACTCCAAGCCCAATCATCAAAACATCAGCACAAGATTTATTTATTTCATCAACAATGTAATCCTGAGAGTTGGAAAATCCATCTATCTGTCCAACTGATTCAATTTTAGGATATTCAATTTTAAACCTACTTTTGACACTATCCAAGACATCTAGAGTGTCTCCGTAAAGAAATAATTTCATTTTGTGTTTATGAAAATTTATTAATATATCATTAATAATATTTGTGCTAATTAATTTTTGAAATGATTTGATTCTTTTTCTTAACAAAACCTTCAATGTAAAAAATACACCCGATGAATCTGGATATGCAATGGTAGAGTAATTGGTAAATATATTTAGTTGATTTTTTCTCAAATAATTTAGTATTCTGAAATCACAATAAAGTAAATTCAACTTATCATTATTTGTTATCGCTTTCTCAACAATTGAAA
>VGVY01000045.1 GCA_016873835.1 Ignavibacteria bacterium | reverse complement strand
GTATCATATGATACTAACTATAAGTAAAAAGAATAAAACGGTGAGGGTGTGTTAAAAGCCCCGGCATTTTTGTCGGGGCTTTTTGTTTGAGAAACACACAGTAATATTCGTAGCCGTTTGATAAGACATTAATTATCGGTGCAGACAGGAAATCACTGTTCTGCAAATAACACAATCCTCAAATTTCGGTAGTAAAAATTCAATTGACTTTTATTGAAACTATTCTAGTTTACAGGTGAAGAAATAATTAAGTTACTTTTTAGCGGGGGATTAAATGATTATCCGCGAACCCTATTTCCACCTCTTAAGTAAATATCCAGATATTGAACCCTTTCCAATCAAATCTATAAAAATATACTCCACATTGACAACAAATAAATAAGATTAATTAAATAGGGGGTGCAGAATGAAAAAGAAGTTTATAGGATATATATTATTCGTTAATTATTATAGTGAATAAAATGTTATACCAATCAAAATATCAAATTGTTTTTGCAGTTGTTCTAGTTACTATGTTTTGTGGTTGCGGCTGCGGGAGTATAGAACCCAAAACACAGGATATCGACGTAATTATTAAAAGTTGGGCTATTTATAATCAGGCTAATTCTGGATTACCAAGCAATGATATAAGTGCTTTAGCAGTAGATAATTTTGGACGGGTTTGGATTGGTACTTATAGTCAGGGATTAGCGAAACTGGATGAGAACAAATGCACAATATATAATACAAGCAATTCTGGTTTACCAAGCAATTCAATCCAGTGTATTGAGACTGATAGCAACAATAATGTCTGGATAGGTACATCAAATGGACTTGCAAAGTTCACTGGAAATAGCTGGACAATTTATTCCACCAATAACTCTGCTTTATTGTATAGTGTAATAAGATGCTTAGCCGTTGACAACAAAGGATTGTTGTGGATCGGGAATGGACACTTTACAGGTGGGGGCTTACTTTCTTTTGATGGACGTAACTGGGCAGTCTATACTAAAGAAAATTCTACCCTACCTAGTAATATTATAAATGATATATATATTGACAAGAGTAATAACAAATGGATAGGAACAGCCGGGGGATTGGTAAACATTGATAAACAGAACACCATTACTACATTTACAAAAAACAATTCGGGTCTGCTATTTGGAATAAATACTGTAGTAAATGATATAGATAATGGTGTTTGGATAGGAGCTAACGAATTAGAGCGTTTAGACTACGAACATTATTACGGGGGACTTCAGAAATTTGACGGAAAAAATTGGATAGACTTTAGACCACATCCAAACGGAGTATATAATCCAGAGGCAATAACATCTAACAGGGTTGACCATATTATTAGCGATAGATTTGGTTATTTGTTAATTGCAACTGAAGCTGAATGGAGGTATCCATATAACTTATCCTTCTTCAAAAACGGCGTTTGGAAAAATTTATCAGATATTGCCAATGGGATTCCTAACAATTTATTTATTAGAGACATGAAGATTGATAAAAACGGTATTCTTTGGCTCGCAACGCAATATGGTGTTATTTCAATTAATTACGCATATAACAAGTAGAAAAAATATCAAAACAATTGATGTAAATATGAAAAAGTTATTTTTATTACTGCTTTTGAGTGGACTTCTCTCTTTTTCTTTTTCTCAAGTAAAATGGGATTATCCGGTAAAACCAGGTAGTGATGAATGGAAAAGCTTTACGACACACCAACAAATGGTAGAGGCATGTAAAATTCCAGAAGTAATCTTGTCCAAAATGACTACTTCAGAATTACTCGAGGCATGGGAAAATTTTCCATTAAAACTTGATATTATTGCTTTTAACTCGTCTCAGCAGGGTTTTGAGGCACAAAAGAAAATTTCAGAAGCTTTGAAATTATTACTGGTACAAAATGATGTTGGTGAAATTGTGTTGGCGCGTTTTAAGAAAGCAAAATCCATTGAACAAAAAATTCTTGCTCGACAGGAACCTTCGATTTCAATTAATGATTATTGGATGCTAAGAATACTCATTTCACAAAAAGAAATCTCATCAACTCTAAAGAAAGAAGAGGATAAAAGATTTATTGAAAACGAAATTGCACGTACTAATAGATTGTATAAAAGTCAAACTAGTTTGAATATCTATACACCACGAGGTACATATGTCCCAA
Source organism: Ignavibacteria bacterium (assembly GCA_016873835.1). Lineage (GTDB taxonomy): Bacteria > Bacteroidota > Ignavibacteria > Ignavibacteriales > Melioribacteraceae > DSXH01. The sequence goes on along the minus strand of VGVY01000045.1, from coordinate 17,233 downwards.
ATACAGTACGAAGCGATGGCACAAATGACCCATGGGAGCGAGGAGCATTTGATGTCAGTGGAACAGATACATATTATAGAAACACTTATCCGCAAGCAACACTATTAAGTTCATCAACCAGAACATATAATTGTCATTCTTATGCTTGGGCTGATGGTTATTCAAATCGTACATGGATAAATTCCCCTTCTGACGATCTTTATTTTCAAAATTCACCAGGAGATGGAAGTTATGATTTTGTTTCTGAGAATATTGCTACTCAAGTTTCATATTCAGGGGATCACTCTGCGGTAACAACTGGGACTTCAAATGTTTATATATCAAAGTGGGGTGCAGCCCCATTAATGCAACATGCTAAGGACTATTGCCCAGTTATCTATCAATCAGCAAGTCAGTTTCATCGAAGATCAGTAGATGTCCCGCAAGATCAATCTTCAATACCTTCAGCTATTTCAGCAGCAGTTCAAGGGCAAACTATAAATGTTTCCAACTCACAAACACTTCAAAGTGATATTACGGTTCCAGGCGGTATTACTCTGAGTTTTGTTTCGGGTGCAAGCATTAACCTTAATGGTAACTCAATTTTAACAACTAGTGGTAATATATATGTGAGTGGTGGTTCCTTTAGTGGGTTGTCTGCTATGCGAAAACAAAGTGGTGCGATTAAAGGTATATATTCTTCTTACCAAACTGCATGGTCAGCACTTAATAATAATGAAACATTAGAACTTGCATCTGGTACCTTTAACGAATCGCCGAGTTTTAGTAGCCGTACTAATATTTCTCTAACTGGTCAGGGTTCAAGTAGTACAATAATTAATAGCAGTATTACAGTAACTAATTCTTCAAACATACAAATAAGCAGTATGCGAATTGCAAATGGTGTGTATTCAAATAATAGTCAATTGGTATATGTTTCTTCATGTGATTTCCCCGGCTCTACTTTATTCTGCGATTACGGCAGTACAAATACAAATGTAAGTAATTCTACGGCTCAAATAGGTTCAGCTTCATTTGCAGTAAATTTATATGGCGGAACGGGAAATGTATTTTACAATACAGTAAAAAATTATGATTGTGGTGTGTTCTTGTCTAATTCAGCTTCTTATAACATTGGAGATCATAATACCTTTTGTAATAATGGTGCAGATATTTATGCCCAGAATGGAGCTTATGCTTATGCAATTAGCAACACATATAGTTTACCTGTCCCTCAAAGTATTTATGGAAATGTCTTCATTACCGGCGTAAATAGTGTTTGCAATTTACAGAAAGCAAGCTCATTTCAGATAAATGCTGCAAATACTTTTGATTCAAAACTGCTTAAAGATGCCGATGATAAATACCTCACTTTACTCAGAAAAATAAATGATGATTCTAAAAAAGAAAAATATAATAAAAGTAAGTATGTAAATGATTACTCGAACCTAATTGAAGAATATAAAAATGTTATTAAGCTGGAAAAAGTGAAGCAAATATTCAAAGCAGCATTATCAAAGCTGAATCATCTTTATAAAGCTAAAGAAGATTTGAATTCATTTACAGATTACTTAATTGAACTTGCAAATAGTAAACTTGGTCAGCAGTACATTCCCTACATCAAACGATACTCTATTTGGAATGCCGTGGATAATAACGATTATAATAATTCTATAGCATTAGCGGATGCAGTTATTAAAGATGCCGGCGATGATGAAGACTTAACTTGCGAAATGCTTTATGAAAAAGGATTGATCTACAAATATTATATTAAAAACCAATCTAAGGCAGAGGAGATTTTTGGAGAATTGATCTCTAATTATCCAAAGCATTTGTTGGCTAAATATGCTTCTAATGAAAGTGGAATAGAATTTAAAGAGCAAGGCAGTATCAAAACAATGAAAAGTGAGGAGTTAGTTGGTTATTGTTTGGATAACTATCCAAATCCTTTTAATCCAACTACCACGATAAGATATAGTTTGCCAAAAGCCGGGTATGTATCGTTAAAAGTTTACGACCTTTTGGGAAGGGAAGTTGCAGATTTAGTTAATAGTTTCAAAGATGGCGGTCAGCACAGTGTTTTATTTGATGCCGGCAAATTAGCAAGCGGTTTTTATATCTACACAATAAAAGTAAATGATTTCTTCGCTTCCAAGAAGATGCTGTTAACTAAATAATCCTGACTCAACATGTTTAAATCGTTTAAAAAAATTTCAACATTTTTATTTTTAACAACGACTATAACCTACTCTCAATGGATTATCCAAAAGCCTATCATTTCAAATATTTCTTTCAATAAAATCATAGCGCTTAATCAAGATAATTTTATTGCATCATCAAATAATAATTTATTCAAAATTTTGACTAGAATTGAAAGATGTCATGATATAAGTCCGAATATTCAAGTAAATGAAGTTTTTGCTGATTTTCATTTTATAAACGAAGAAATGGGATGGATTTTATATCAGAAAGGACAAATATTACAAACAATTGATGGTGGGAAATCTTGGACGTGCAATTCAATTGGATTTGCAATTGAATATCACTCAATCTTTTTCACAAATGAACTCGTTGGCTTTGTTGTGGGTTATTATGGTTTTCTATTTAAAACAACTAATGGTGGTAAAACATGGGAACAGAAACAAAGCAACACAACTAATCGACTTCGAACGATCTTTTTTATTAATAATAATATCGGTTGGGCTGCTGGAAATAGCGGTACAGTTATTAGGACAACAGATGGTGGAGAGAATTGGTTACACATGAATATTGAACAAAATTTTGAGATCAAAAAGATTCGTTTTTTAAATTTAAGTTTTGGATGGGTGATTGATGAATCAAGAGTTGCCATTACCACTGATGGTGGTAAAACATGGATGAAAAAATATGAAGATAGTAATTCAAGAATCAAATCGGCTTGGTTTAATAATTCCTTGCATGGGATAATAATTACTGGTGGAATTATTGTAACTAATAATGGAGGAAAAAATTGGGATGATAAAATTTTACCTACAATTTGGGGTTTAAGAGATTTAGCGATGATTGATGAACAAAAAGGTGTTGCCATAGGTGCACGTGGTATGATATGTAGAACTAGAGATGGGGGATTAAATTGGGAAACTATATCGCAAGATCAATTATTCCCAATTTCAAAGATCAAATTTTATGACATAAATATTGGTTATATGGCATTGTACACAGATATTCTTTGTAGGACTACAAATGGAGGTTTAACTTGGAAGGGTATTTTTCGAAATGAAATAAAAGATTTTTATATAGTTGATAAAAATATTGTTCTCCTTCTCGCTGATTTAGTTTTATATATGTCACAAGATGGCGGCAGCTCATGGCATACTCTATTTAAAATGCAGAACCATATTGTCAAATCATTCTTTGTAAAGGAAAATAAAATTTTTATTGTTGCAGTAAAACCTGGTACTCAAAAAGTATTTTTCTCAAATGATCTTGGTATTTCATGGGCAGAGTCCATTTTAGCTTTCTTTGAAGAACCGCATTCAATTTTCTTTATTGATAAAAATATTGGTTGGATTGGATGTGCTGCTGGTTCTTTATTAAAATCTATTGATGGTGGAAATAGCTGGAATAAAATATCAAGTCTTCCTTTAAATGATATACGATTTTTATTATTTATTGATCCCCAAAATGGATGGGCATGGAATTATGATTCTCCATTCTATAAAACTTCAGATGGTGGTATTACATGGTCAAGAGAACATTTCATAAATGATGAAGATATTAATTCTATCCATTTTATTAATAATAAAAAAGGTTGGGCATGCGGTAAAAATGGTAAAATTCTTGAAACCAATGATGGAGGGAAATCTTGGAAGTATATTTTTATAGATACAAACCTGGATTTACTTTCAATTTATTTTGTGAATTCATTTATTGGCTGGGTGGGTGGAAGGTACGGGTATATATACAAAACTAATACTGGAGGCGAAATATTTCCCAATCCTAATAATCCTTCATTTTCAACATTTTATCTTTATCAAAATTATCCAAATCCATTTAATAATGAGACCACAATTTTATATCAAATACTTAAAACGTCTTTAGTATCAATAAAAATTTATGACGTTCTTGGAAATGAAATAAGAAATTTAATCAATCAAGTTAAACCAGCCGGAGTTCATGAAATAAATTTTAATGCTGCTAATTTAAGCAGCGGAATTTATTTGTATAAAATAAAAGCCGGAGATTATACTGAATCTAAAAAAATGATTCTTCTAAAATGATTGCGGTTATCGATGACAAAAACTGACGTTTCAATAAAAAAAAGATTAGAGTATCATTACAAGAAATTTAATAATTCAAATTTTACTTCAGACCCAATCGAATTTCCTCATCGATTTAAAAATTATTATGATATTGAAATATCTGCATTACTATCTTCATTGCTAGCTTACGGAAACATTTCTCAAATTAAAAAATCGTTAGGAGTTCTTCATTCAATAATGGAGAATCGACCTAATGAATTTGTAAAAAACTATAAGAATGATAGACTTGAGAATAAATTGAAATCATACAAGCATCGATTTTATAGCAATCAGGATATAATAAATCTATTCAAAGTATTGAACCGCATATATATTAATTATGATTCACTGAACTATTTATTTCTTTTATACTATTCCGAAAGTGAGGTGAATTTGAAAAACACAATTTCTGCATTCTCTAATAACATGATTGGATTATTTACAAAGGAAGGTCAATTGACAAAAGGAATAAAATTTATGTTTCCAGATCCGATTAAGGGAAGCGCATGTAAGAGGATGAATTTATTTTTACGTTGGATGATTAGAAAAGATAAAGTTGATTTTGGCTTGTGGAATGGAATTCCAACTTTTAAAATTATAATACCAGTTGATACACATGTATATCAAATCGCAAAAGAATTAAAATTTACAAAAAGAAAAATAATTTCTTGGAATATGGCAGAAGAAATAACTGAAAATCTCAAACGATTTGATGCATTAGACCCAGTAAAATATGATTTTGCATTGTGCCATTTAGGAGTTAATAAAATTAAATTCTAAAAACTGTTTGCAATTCGACTTGCAATAAGATAATCTGGGTCTAATTCTTTTAGAATATCGAAATGATACTTGGCAGTAGATTTATCTCCGTTTGACATATAATAACTAAATAAAATTATGTGGCCATTCATGTTGTAAAAATTTACGTCTAGAGATTTTTTTACCATTTCCATCATTTCAGATTCTCGGTTTTTAAAACCAAGTGCTGCGCCAATTAATCTGTATGGTTCGAAAAAATTTTTTGGTCCAATCTCAATTAATTTATTACTAACATTTATAATATCATCAAATTTATTTGTGTCAAATTTAATATTGATTGCTTTAACATAGAGGTCAATGAAAGCTAAATCAAATTTAGGATTTTCAGTAAATTTTACATAATTGCTTCCGCTGGGTAGAGAATCTTTTCTTTTATAAATTATATCAGTAAATCCTTCAACTGCTTCAAAATAATAAGGATAATAATAATTCAGAAATTCTTCCTTTGTAAATAATGCACGTTCAGCGAATGCACTAGGTTTTATTCCGGTTGAAAAATAGATAAAATCAGGCTTTCGTTTAAGAATATAATCTGCATCATAATTTCTTTCTTTCCAGCCAGACTCAGATTGTGAAATTTCTGGAATTGGATTTGGTTCGTGTGCTATTTTTTCATCAGTTAATCCAAGCATATCAACTACAACAGAGTTGGAATAGTATGAAAATGCCCCAACTGTAGTCGCTGCTACTGTGAGTTTTTTATTTTTTTTGATTTGATATTCATTTAACCAAATTCCAGTGCCGCTCATTTTTGTAACTAGATTATCTTCATAAAATGCAAAGCGATCAATTTTTGCTTTTGGTGAATAATAATTGTAGGCAGATAGCATAAGAAGAATTATCAATGGTAAAAATGTATGAATGATATTATTTTTTTGTGAAAACTTTAAATGAATGTTTGTAAATAAAAAAAGGTTAACTAATAAAAAGATAATTGGAAAAATTGGAAGAAAGAATCTATAGATAGGCAGAACATCACCGCCAATCCCAATTACATATAAAATGTAAACAAAAATAATTACGAACAATAAAAAAAAATCTTTTCTAATTGTTTTGGTTAGTAATAATGAAAAAACAAGTATTAAAAGAAATCCATAAAATGTATATGTATTGATAAAATCTAAAGTATATCTTAATCCAGATTCTAAATAGGAAAAATTAAATCCAGTTTTTGCATAGAAAGTATTTGGAAGCGGATATCCGTAATAGGTTAATCGAAAAATTAACATTAAGAAATTTGGAAAAAAGAAAATTAACAGAAAAACTAATACTACTTTGTCTTTGATTAATTTCTTAATAGAATGTTGTTTGAATTTATTATAAAATAAATCTATAAAAACTAAACCGAATATCAGCCAGCCTTCCGGCCTAGTTAATGAACCAAGAGTAAATAACGATGAACTAATAAATAAGTTTTTACCATTTCCATTTTTGTAATAAAAATAGAAACCCGCTAATGTTAGAAAAACAAAAAGGGAAGTTTCCATTCCGCTTATTGACCAATACTGAAATGCACCATTAAAAGCCAACATTAACGATGCAGACAAAGCAAATGTTTTTAATACAACAATATTATTATCACTTTTTGAAATTTTTTGAAAAATTAAAATTCCTAAGAAATACAAAATAATAATTGAGGCGGCTCCAAAAAAAACTGATAGAACTTGAGCAGTTTGAACTATTTCTGCATCAACCATTACAAAAAAAGATAATATTATTAGCCAAAGTGGTGATGTATACCCTTCAACATATTCACCTGGATTAAAAACTAAACCATTACCAGCAATAAAATTTTTTACATATTGAAAAGTAATGTATGCATCGTCTTGAATATGATTATTTATAAAGCAGAAATAAATAAATCCTAATACAACTATGAACAAAATAAGAGTAATTAAAATATTGTTGTTGAACATTGATGAGGATGATTTATCTACCCTAGCTGCAACATTTCTTTTATGCTTTCTTGTCATAACATTTCTTATTTGAAGTCTAATATCATAAGCCTTAGTACAGAAAGCAAGATTTTTTTATTTAACTAATTGTTCCAAAACATCAAAAAATAATTTCAAGTTAATTTTTTTTATGGACTAATTGTTTAGATAAATCTTTCTACACTATTGGATTTTATTTGCTCAACTTACAATACATCTTTATATTAGCCGAACCTTATATGAAATATTCTTAAACAATTAATTAAATTCATCAGTTAGAGGAGAATTTATGGCGGATCAAAAAAAGTTTGTTCCATTCGTTTCTTCTGAAACCAATCTTGCAGAATTTACAGTTCGTGCATTAATTATCGGTCTTGTTCTTGCTGTTGTTTTAGGGGCTGCAAATGCATATTTAGGTTTAAAAGCTGGTATGACCATTGCAGCTACATATCCAGCAGCTGTGATTGGTATGGCTTTAATTAAATTACTTAAAGGAACCATACTCGAAGAAAATTTTGCTCGTACTGTTGGTTCTATCGGAGAATCAATTGCAGCCGGAGCTATTTTTACACTCCCAGCTTTTTTTATAGCTGGAATTTGGATCCCATTCTATACTCCGGGCAACTACGCAATCTCTGCTGCGGTTATGTTTGCCGGCGGTGTTTTGGGAATCATGTTCGTTGCGTTATTAAGAAGAGTTATGGTTGAAGATGTTGAATTACCTTTCCCTGAATCAGTGGCTGCCGCTGAAATTCATAAAGCTGGTCAACGCGGCGGTTCAGGTTCAAAATTTTTATTTGGAGCAATGGGTATTGGCGCTTTAATTCAAGCGCTTGGACAGTTTAAACTTTTTTCAACATCTGCAAATTATTTGATGTCCTTAACAAAAGGGAACATACTTTTTAGATCTCCAGATGTTAGTCCAGCATACATGGGTGTCGGTTATATTATCGGTCCTAGATTAGCTTCTTTGAATTTTAGCGGTGGAGTTATTGCTTGGGGATTACTTGCACCAATTATTGCTTATTTCAAATTTGGCAACACTCCAATGGAAGGTTATGATTTGCAAGGAACAATCGTGCAAGTTTGGAGAGATTATGTCCGCCCAATTGCAATTGGTGGTATGTTAGTTGGTGCTGGTTATACCTTATGGAAAATGCGGAAGAATTTGATTATAGGAATTAAAAGATCTATCAGCGACGCAAAACGAGCTGCAACCGGAGAACATGTTGAAGACAGAATTGAAAAAGATATTCCATTTAAATGGATTGTAATTGGAATTATAGCCACCGGCGTTGCCACATTTTTTATTTACAACTTTTTTGCAAATGATATTGTTGCTGCATTAGTTGCAACATTAGTAATGATAGTAGCCGGATTTTTCTTTGCTGCAGTTTCTGGATATCTAGTTGGAATCATCGGTTCAAGTAATAATCCAATAAGCGGACTTACTCTTTCTACCTTGGTAGTAGCAGCATTATTGATGGTAGTTTTAGGGATGAGCGGCACAGAAGGTGTTGCAGCTGTTCTTGGTGTAGCAGCAGTAGTATGCGTTGCTGCGGCTGTAGCTGGCGAGATGCTTCAAGATTTAAAAGCCGGTCATTTTCTTGGCGGTACACCATGGAAAATGCAAGTTGGTGATTTAATTGGAGTTTTAGTTTCTGCAGCTGTAATGTTCGTGCCTCTTTTAATTTTGCATGAAGGCAATATTAAATCTGGAGGAACTGGATTTGGTGGTGAACAATTGCCGGCACCTCAAGCTAGTTTGATGGCAATATTATCCAGAGGTATTGTTGAAGGACAAATGGAATGGATTTTAATTTTTACTGGAATGTTGATGGGAGTAGCATTTATTATGATGAATGTTAAAAGCCCTATGCTTGTATCTGTTGGAATGTATTTACCATTAGGAACGACTTTTGCAATCTTTGTCGGCGGACTTATCAAAGGTGCAGTTGAAATGGTCAATGAGAAAAGGAAATTTAATGATGCTCAAAAATCCCGAGTTGAAAATACCGGTGTTCTTTTAGCTGCTGGTTTGATTGCCGGTGAAGCATTAATAGGTCTGCTCTTCGCCGCATTCGCATTTTGGGAAATTCCAATATTTGCAATTTTCGAAGAACCAACTTTCATACTAAGCCTTGTAGTGTTCGCATTTGTAGCTTGGTATTTAATTAGAGTTCCAGTTAAACATGCTGGAAGCCCTGACGAACCAGCGCCACCGCAAGTATCAATTTAATTCATTTTATAATATTATTCCGATACAGATTCTTGTATCGGAATAATTATTTTTAGGGGAATGAAATGCCGCTCAGTTTTTCTGAACGAAGAAAAATTCTAAAGAATGCAAATTACCTTGAACTTCATCCAATTCGTTTGCACAAAGAAGAGTTAAATGAAAATAATCTTGTGACTATCCTAATACCAAAGTTTACAAATCAATTTGTAGTTAAATTTTTGATTCCGAGGATGAAATCTCAATTAATTAAATTAAAACTTGATGAGTTAGGTTCATCTGCTTGGATGCTTTTTGACGGAGAAAAAAATGTAGCAGATATTGCAAAAAAATTGGTTGAGAAATTTGGGGATAAAATTGAACCGGTAAATGATAGACTTACTAAATTTTTAACTGGTTTATATGAACAGAAATTAATTACATACAAAGAAATAAATAAATAAGGAGTTTTACGATGGGTAATATTTTAGGAAATTTAAATCCACAACTGTTATGGAATCATTTCGAAGAAATTTGTAGAATTCCTCATCCTTCCAGAAAAGAACAGAAGCTTGCTAAATACGTAACAGATTTTGCAAAGAAAAATAATTTAGAGTTTAATACTGATGAATTCGGAAATATAGTAATTAGAAAATCAGCTACACCTGGATATGAAAACAGAATTCCAGTTGTTATGCAAGGTCATTTAGATATGGTGGCAGAAAAAAATAATGATGTCACCCATGATTTTGATAAGGATCCAATTCAACCTTATGTAGATGGAGATTGGGTTAAAGCAAAAGGAACAACCCTTGGTAGTGATAATGGAATTGGTGCGGCTGCTGCATTAGCTGTATTAGAAGATAAAACCTTGCAGCATGGACCAATTGAAGCATTATTCACCCTTGATGAAGAAACTGGTCTTAATGGTGCACAAGCTTTGAAGGCTGGATTCCTCAATTCGAAAATATTAATTAATCTCGATTCAGAAGAAGATGGCGCTTTTTATATAGGTTGTTCTGGCGGACAAAATACTACAGTTAAATTTTCTTTCAAACCTTCCGAAATACCTACAAATACAGTTGCGCTCGAAGTAAAAGTTACTGGTTTAAAAGGAGGTCATTCAGGATTAGATATTAGTTCTGGAAGAGGAAACGCAATTAAATTGATGGCAAGATTATTACATGAATTAAACTACAAATTTGGAATAAGATTGGTAAGTATTAACGGTGGAAGTAAACACAATGCAATTCCTAGAGAATGTTTTTCTGTTATACGTGTTGGGAAAAAATTAGTAGCAGATGTAAATCAATTTGTATTGAATTACAATGACATAGTAAAATCAGAATTAGCCAGTGTTGAAACCAATTTAGCTGTATCAGTTTCAGCAACAAAATCAAAAGGAAAAGTATTTGATAAAACTACCGCCGCCAATTTAATTGATTCGCTATTTGCAGTACCTAACAATGTAATAAAAATGAGTGCTGATATACCTGGTTTAGTTGAAACATCAACAAACCTTGCTGTTGTTACGACAAGGGGGAAAAATGCGGAAGTTATTTTAAGCCAGAGAAGTTCAGTTGAATCGGAAAAGAAAGAAATATCAAATGCAGTTGCAGCAGTTTTTAAACTTGCGAAAGCTGAAGTAAAACAAGGTGATGGATATCCAGGCTGGAAACCAGATGTAAATTCACCAGTTCTCTCTGTTATGAAAAATGTTTACAAAAATATGTACAATATAGAACCAGAGATAAAAGCAATTCATGCCGGACTTGAATGTGGGATTATTAAAGAAAGATTTCCTGAAATGGATATGATCTCTTTCGGTCCAACTATTACCGGAGCTCATTCGCCAGATGAACAAGTTCAAATTAGTACTGTTGAAAAGTTTTATAATTTGCTGAAAGAAGCATTGAAAAATATTCCAGCAAATTGATTTCATTTATTCTTCCTTGGTCATAGGTTTAATAATTAACATATGATCAGGGAAGAGTGTTTTAAAATTTTGAAGTATAAAGGATTCAAATGAGCAACCTTCAAATAGAAAAAACTCAACCGACTGCATTTTATAGGTGGCTGATACTGATTTTTATCAGCTTAGCAATGTTTGGAAATTATTATATTTATGACAGCATTGCACCAATTGCAGATTTGTTAAAAGCTGCAAGAGATATCACAGACGAAGATATTGGTTTGTTGTATTCCTCCTATAGTATTGCTGCAATAATAGTTCTATTAGGCGGCGGATACATAATAGATAAATTCGGTACTAAGATTTCATTATTTGCTTTTGCTCTTATTTGTACTCTGTCAGCTTTTATAACAGCATTTGCACCAGATCAAAATGTAATGTTAGTTGGTCGGTTTCTATTAGGTGTTGGTTCAGAACCATTAATCGTTGCCGTCACAACATCTCTTGCAAAATGGTTTAAAGGAAAAGAATTGAGTTTTGCTTTTGGCTTGAATTTAACAATTGCACGTCTAGGCTCTGTTGCTGCAGATAATTCTCCAACTTGGGCAAAGTCATATTATGGAGACTGGCAAAGTCCACTCTTTATTGCAATCGCATTAGCGATAATTTGTTTAATGGCTACAATTGCATACTGGATATTAGAAAGTAATGCAGAAAAGAAGTTTGCACTAGGTGAAAGATCAGAAATTGATAAATTGGATTTTAAAAATCTTTTCAAATTCGGATTGTCTTTTTGGCTGATTGTTGGATTGTGTGTTACATTCTATTCTGCGATTTTTCCATTTAGAACATTTGCAATCAAATATTTTATGGAAGCACACGGTACAGAAAGAGAGTTCGCTGGGATGCTGAACAGCATTTTACCTTTCTCAGCTATGATTGCAACACCATTGTTTGGATTATTAGTTGATCGAATTGGTAAGAGAGCCCTTTTAATGGCAATCGGCTCGTTTTTGCTCATTCCAACTTACTTGTTAATGACATATACAAACATTTCACTTTTTATTCCAATTGCTATGATGGGGATTTCATTCTCATTAATCCCGGCAGTAATGTGGCCATCAGTTGCATATATTGTCGAGGAAAAGAGACTTGGCTCAGCCTATGCATTAATGACTTTAATCCAACAAGTCGGCCTAGCTGGAATGAATTGGATTATTGGTAGTGCTAACGATTTTTCAAATGCAAGCTTACACAATCCAACTGGATATGATTTAGGGATGTGGATTTTTACATCGCTTGGATTTTTTGGACTTCTATTTGCATACTTTTTGCGAAGATCTGAAGTAAAAGCTGACGGGCATGGCTTAGAACTCAAGAAAAATTGATGGATTAATAACTTTGTACTTTTTTTTGTAAATTACTTTTAAGGAACGGAGTTATTATTCTTGAAAAAATTATTTGAACGATATCAAAGAATAATTTTAATTGTTTTCGTTACATTATTTTCTACAAGTTTAAACCTTGGACAAACATTCGGCTTCGGATGTCTAGGATTGAGTGGATTTTATGCTGGATTCACAAAGCAGCAATACAATACTGACGGAATAAATCAATTTATCAACTCTAAATTTCTTTCTACTTCAAATAAAATTAATTTCAAAGAAGGTTCCGGTTATAGAATAGGCACTAATTTATTCCGAGCCAAGTTTGAAGGTTTTTTTATTTCAGCAAAAGGATATTATCAATTCTTAAAAGAAACTCATGAACTAGTTGAAATTTCTGTTCCTAATTCAGCTAAAGATAAATACACTTTAAATATGAATCATTGGGGGCTTGCAATTGATTTCGGTGTTCCAATTATTTCATTTATTGATTTAAAATTATTAGAAGGTGGGGTACAATTTTTTAATATCGATTTTAATCATCAATATTATTTAAACGATTTAATTCAGAATGAAAAAAAATACGAACCAGAAAAATCTAAAGTCAGTTATTTTATTGGTTCAGGTTTGATTATCCATTTGATCCCCGACTATATAAGTGTTGAAGGAACTGCAGCATATTCATTCATTAAATACGAAAAATTAGTTTCAGCTGAAGGATCATCAATTCCAACTTTGGCAACTGGTAAAATTCCTTTTGACAAGGGAGGTTTTTCGGCAACAGTTCAATTAAATATTGGTTTTCCTCTTTAATCTAGGTGATCTATGAAAATTTCTAAACTTGATAAAGCATCGAGAATTGCAATACGTAACTGTATGGGTGCGAAAAAGGAAGAATCTGTATTGATAATTACAGATGAATTGAAAAGAAAAATAGGTTATAATCTTTACAAGAATGCGCTCAATCTTGGTCATGATGCTCTTTATGTAGAAATGAAATCCAGAGAAATGCATGGGCAAGAACCGCCAGCCCAACTTTCCGAATTGATGAAGAAATTTGATGTAATATTGTGTCCAACTACAAAATCGCTTACTCACACTAATGCAAGAAGAGAAGCATCAGCAATCGGTTGCAGAGTTGCTACTTTCCCAGGCATTACAGAAGACGTTATGGTAAGAGGTTTGAATGCAGACTATAAAAAAATTGCAGCACTCACAATCAAGTTGACAGATATATTAACAAATACTAATGTGGTTAGAGTTATTGCATCCAACGGAACAGATATAACAATGGATATTACTGGAAGGAAAGGGATTGCAAGTAAAGGATTGTTTCATGCAAAAGGTGAAAGTGGAAATCTTCCAACCGGCGAAGCATATATTGCTCCAATGGAAGGAACCTCCAACGGCATTTTTGTAGTTGATGGTTCTATGGCTGGTATCGGTGTCATTAAAGGGAAGCCAATTACATTTGAAGTGAAAGATGGTTTTGCTGTAAATATAACTGGTGGTGCTCAAGCAAAAAAATTAAATGCTGTATTATCCAAATATGATATGCAAGCACGAAACATTGCTGAATTTGGTATTGGAACTAATGATAAAGCAAAATTAAGCGGGGTGCTGCTTGAAGATGAAAAAGTAATGGGGACAATACACATTGCAATTGGTGACAATAAGTCAATGGGAGGTAATGTTCACATTCCTATTCATCTTGATGGGGTAGTAAAAAAACCTACAGTTTATTTTGATGGAAAATTGATTATGAAGAATGGGAAATTGCTCATAAACTAATTTTCCTACTAAGTTCTATTCCCAAATCAATTGGAAATCCACTCATTTTTTTATACATTTGCCGACTAAAAAAAGTAAACTTACCATGAAAATTCTTAATGATTTAAACCAAGAACAGAAAAAGGCAGTAGAATATATCTCAGGTCCTCAAATGATAGTTGCCGGGGCTGGTTCGGGAAAAACGCGCGTTTTGACCTATAAAATAGCGTTTTTGATTGATAAAGGATTCAAACCAGGTTCAATCCTTGCTCTTACCTTTACAAATAAAGCAGCAAAAGAGATGAAAGATAGAATAAGAGCCTTAGTCGGGAAAAAAGCTGACGATCTTTGGATGGGAACTTTCCATTCAATTTTTGCTCGAATTTTAAGAGTTGAAGCCAAAACCCTTAATTATCGTTCCAACTTTTCAATTTATGACCGTGAAGATTCCGTTTCTCTTGTAAGCAATGTTATCGCAAGTTTAAATATTAATTTAGAAAATCTTACTCCAAATTTTGTTCAGCATAGAATCAGTTACATGAAAAATCAAATGATTACGCCTGATCAGTTTAATAAAAGTTTGACATCAACTCTTGCTGATAAAAAATTCTTGGAAATCTATATTGAGTATAACAACCGGTTGTTTGAAAATAATGCAATGGATTTTGATGATTTACTGCTCAAGCCAATCGAATTATTCAAATCAAACAAAAAAACTTTAACTAAGTACAAAAAAATATTCAAATATATTTTGGTTGATGAATACCAAGATACAAACAAAGCTCAATATGAACTTTTAAAATTATTAAGTCCGACAAGAAATAAAGTATGCGTTGTTGGCGATGATGCTCAAAGTATTTATAGCTGGCGAGGCGCAGAAATTAAAAACATGCTGAACTTTAAAAAAGATTTTAAAGGCGCAAAAATTTTCAGACTTGAGCAGAATTATAGATCAACCAAGACAATTTTAGCTGCAGCTGATTCTGTAATTAAAAATAACTCAGAGCAAATTACCAAAACTCTTTGGACTGAAAATAACGATGGCGAATTGCTATCGATGATGAGAGCTTCTGATGAAAAAGATGAAGCACTTCAGATTGTTAAGAGAATCAAAAAAGAAATTTCCAGCAGAAAACTATCTCTAAATGATATTGCAATTTTTTACAGATTAAATTCGCAGTCACGTGCATTAGAAGATGCGTTCAGAAAAGAAAAAATTCCATATAAAATTGTTGGCGGTGTAGAATTTTATCGAAGAAAAGAAGTTAAAGATATATTAGCATACTTAAGAGTTTTGACAAATCAAAACGATGAAGAAAGTTTATTGAGAATTATGAATTTCCCTCAAAGAGGTATTGGCAATACATCCATCACAAAGATGATTGCATTCGCAAGAAAATTAGAACTTTCTCTTTTTGCAACTATGGCTCGTGTATTTGAAGTGATTGAAGTGAAAGAAAGAATTCAAAAAAATGTTAAACAATTCAAACTTCTGCTTGATAAATATATTGACCTTAAAGATCAGCTTTCAATTGGTGAATTAACTTCTGCACTTGTAGATGAACTTGGTGTATTAAGAATTTACAAAGAAGAAAACACTCAAGAATCGATGGCACGTTATGATAATCTTCAAGAATTACTAGCTGCAGTTCAAGAATACAGTAAAGAAAATCCGGATACCAAATTGGATGACTTTCTAGCAGAGGTTTCTCTTGTTTCTGGTGTTGATCAATATGATGAGAAAATAAATTCAGTTACATTTATGACTGTACATAGCGCAAAAGGATTAGAATTTCCATTGGTCTTTGTTACTGGATTAGAAGAAGATATTTTTCCGTTGAGTCCAAGATTTGATTCAGACTCGAAAATAGAAGAAGAAAGAAGACTATTTTATGTCGCTGTTACTCGGGCAAGAGAAAAAGTATTTTTAACTTATTCACGTTCCCGATATCGATTTGGAGAGGTTGCATATCAAAGCAGATCAAGATTTTTAGAGGAAATTGATGAAGACACTTATGAAGAACTTTATTCTGGTAGTGGAAGAAAATCTGGCAGAAGAAAAAAAGATAGTTATGATGAGTATTACCAAGAAAGTTTTGATGATTTTGATCAAGAAAGAAGATCACTCCGTGTTGGAAGTAGAGTAACACATCAAGTTTTTGGAATGGGTAAAATACTCCAGATTCTTGGCAACGGCGATATGCAAAAGATTACAATTGCATTCGAAGAACATGGGACAAAACAATTGTTATCTAAATTTGCTAATCTTAAATTAATTTAAATAGGAAATTAAAGATGAAGATTGGAATTTTAACTGGCGGCGGAGATTGCCCTGGGCTAAATGCTGTAATTAGAGCAGTAGTTAGAAAATCACTTCAATTAAACTACGAAGTTCTAGGAATTCGTGAGGGATGGAAAGGACTTATCGAAAAAGATTTTGAACCGCTTAATCGTGCATCCATTTCTGGGATATTACACAGAGGAGGAACTATCCTCGGTACTTCGAGAACAAATATTTATAAAATTGAAAATGGCGAAGAAACTGTTATTAAAAATTTGAATGAGATTGGTATTGATGCTTTAATTGCCATTGGCGGAGAAGACACCTTAGGCATTGCATCAAAACTAACAAAAGCTGGTGTAAAAGTTGTAGGTGTTCCTAAAACAATTGACAACGATTTAAACGGAACAGACTATACTTTTGGTTTCGATACTGCAGTTAATATTGCAACTGAAGCAATTGATAGACTTCATACAACTGCGGAAGCTCATAACAGAGTTATTGTTGTTGAAGTAATGGGTCGCCACGCTGGTTGGATTGCAGTTCATGCCGGTATTGCTGGCGGTGCAGATATCATTCTAATTCCGGAACGACCATTTAATATCGATGAAGTTTGCAATGTGATTACTAAACGACATACAAGCGGAAGAGATTTCAG
>VGVY01000044.1 GCA_016873835.1 Ignavibacteria bacterium | reverse complement strand
TCTTGATCTTTCCCTTCAATATCTTTTCTTGGTATTTTAATCGAATTGTATATGCTTGGCAACTTACCGCCTTCAAAATCTATATCAACTACCGGTCCGATAACCTGGACAATTAAACCTTCATTAAATGTCATTTTTCTCCCTTTGAATCAAAATTTAGGTGGTAAAATTAGGAAAGATGAGATAGAATTCCAAAAATGTCGAATTTTGTTTATAATTTTTTCTAGTTAGTTCAAATCCTTTTCATCTAATCCAGATATTTTTAATAAATGTTTTAGTAAACCAATTTTAAGATTTGAACTGCCATGGATTGGAATAGAAATCCGTTCAACTTTACCTTCTTTAGAATAGATATGATGACTGCCTTGAATCCTTTTTAGAATCCAACCATGTTTTTCAAGAATTGACGCAAACTCTTTCCCCGAAATTGTTTTCACACAGCTATCTCTATAATCGTGCTTTCTCTTTCTAATTCACTTTCTTTTATATCTACTGATAAACAACCCTCTATTGCTTCATGAATATTTTTAATAACTTCGTCGTAAGTTTCAGCTTGTGAAACACAACCAGGAATTGCCGGTGCTTCTGCCCAATACCCGCCTTCTTCTGCTTTGTGAACTATTATTTTTAATGTCATATCATTCCTCTTTCATTTCCTACCAAATATATTTATTTAATTGGTGACTAACAAATTATGGGGTTAGAATCTTTAGAGACATGCAAAGTTTTGCAATCTGAAACTCAAATTCTCTTTAAGCATAGGATTGAACTCAATAAAATTCTGAAACTCACATCAAATGCAATGAGTATTTATAATAAAAATAGATATACAATGATTACAACTAAGAAAATAAAATTTGAAGTAGAAAAACCTTTTGGTTATTTGCCGATTAATTTTGAAGAAAAAGAAAGGATAAAGAAACTTATTGTTAGAAAAATAATAATAATTGCTAACAGATTTGATGGTCCTTCTTCTTTCAACTTAAAATTATAGCCAAAGGAAATCTCTGAGTTCCAATTGCAGAAAAAATGTTTATACGTAGAGACGCCATACCCCGCAGAGCGGGGCAAGCTATGGTGTCTCTGGTATTTGAATTTTTGGGAGACGGGATGTATCCCGTCTCTACAAAAAAAGTTATTTCAATTTCTTCTCATTAATTTTTTGCCGATGCCGAGTGTGTAGAGATGGGCGAGTGCTTTTTTCTCCATTTTTGATAAACCTGCTTCTGTGATTGTAGTGGGGTGTGCGTACGAAATATCTGCATTATTAGTACTATGAAATGGCGAAGCGGTTACTGCATGTGCTGCAAATTCATGTAAAAAAACTTGTTTTGCCGATTTTATTGTAGGGAGAGGACTTGAATTTAAATCAATCGTTGCAAATAAAACATAATACCCTTTACTAGGTTCTCCATAGGTAATGTAAGTGTTGCCTAGACTTGTATTATCGTAAGCAGTATATATTTGTCATTTGTCCCAATTAGGAATTTCACTAATTTTGAACTTAACCATTCCAGGCTCGTCTACGCTTTCAAATTCTTTTTTTACATTAAAATATATTGAGTCAATATATGCGTCCGTTATTCCTGCAGGTTTGTTGTTTCTGTTCATAAAAAATGAAATATTCGACGAGGGAAATAATGCTGTTGTATTTTTAAACTCAACCAAGGGAGGGTTTCTTATTTTTGTACTGGTATAATCAATCATAAACTTCAATAAGTCTCTTCCGAATTCATCTATCCATCTTTTCCATGTTTCAATCTTATCAGAATTAAAATCTTTTATGTAATTCACTCCAGATTTAATAACAAGTTCATTATCTGTGTAGAAATAATATGTAGAGTCTATACCGTTGGTGGTTGTAGAAGGACCAACAACTAAAATTGAATCTGCTCCAGTCTTAGTTGTGTATAAAGTTGCCATGCCGTTTGCATCAGTTGTTGTTTTATTGTTTTTATCACTGCCTAGCATAACTTGGAAATCTTTCAATGGAGTATTGAAACCCAAAGACACAAGCGGTCCGATATTTAATTCATTCACTCCATTCTCAATAACTTTGAATGTTCCTAGGGCATATGAAGCAGGCATGTTCTTCCAGTTTGGATTTGTAAATGTTTTTTTCTTAGTAGTAGGGCTTATAACTTGAATGCTGTCAATTGTTGAGCCTGTTCCGTATGCATCAAGGTATTGCATTAGAATAGCTTCATCAATATCACCTACATTTGGCCCGCGAGCATTTAACATGCTTCCATTATTTCCATCAAGAAGGACCATCTTTTTTACAATGTTCTTGCCGTCCATCATTATTCTGTAAAAATAAACACCTGCAGAAACTCCTTTGTTTCTATCATTGCTACCATTCCACACAGCTTCATATCTTCCAGGATAATCTACTTTGTCAACCAATGTTTTGACTCGCTCCCCAGTCATTGAAATAACTTCAATTTTTACATTTCCTGCTTTCTTAACATCATATTTAATTGTTGTAGATGGATTGAAAGGATTGGGATAATTCTGATACAATTCAAAATTCAATGGCAAATCAGTTTTTCAACGCTTGTTGACAATTCATTGAAAACAAAATTTCCATTTGCGTCTGTGTTTGCATTAAGAACATAATTTCTTTTGCCTGCGTCTGAGCTGTCTCTCAAATACAAATAAATTTTTGCATTTTGCAGAGGTGTGTTGTTCTGCTTAACAATTTTGCCAGTCCAAGTGAATGGATCTTGCTTTTCTTTTACAAATAAATTTTTTGACGTAATTGTTTGAGCTTTGATATAAGAAGCAGTAAAATCAAAAGTGAAGTATAAGAATATTATTAACAGAATTACTTTTAATAGAGTTAATCTGCAATGATTCATAAA
Organism: Ignavibacteria bacterium; assembly: GCA_016873835.1. GTDB lineage: Bacteria > Bacteroidota > Ignavibacteria > Ignavibacteriales > Melioribacteraceae > DSXH01. The sequence goes on along the minus strand of VGVY01000044.1, from coordinate 16,546 downwards.
TAAATCGAAAATGAATTATCAATTTCAATTCCAAATTAAGTAATTTTTTGATTAATAGCGGTTCAAATATCAGATGAGATTTATTTCCAAAAAGGTAATTAAATAGAGACGTTTTTTCAACGTCTCTAATAAAAATAATTAAACCTTTACACCAACTTTTTCTGCCAATTCCATTCCTTTTTCTAAAGCTGTTTTATTCAATGGAATTAAATTATGATATCTTTCAGGAAGAACTTTTTCTAATCCCTTGACTGCACTTTCTATTTTTATCATCGGTTTCTTTTTTAATAACGCACCTAAAATAATCATGTTCATTATTTTCAAGTTCTTCATCTTTGCTGCTTCAGTTGAGGCCTCAATAGGAAGAATTTCAATATCTATTCTTGTTGGAGGATTAATAATTGTACTAGCTTCATAAATTAATAATCCGCCGGGCTTTAACGCTCTTTCAAATTTATCTAAGGATGGTTGATTGAGAGCAATAACAATATCAAATCTTGTAAGTATCGGAGAGCTAATTTTCTCATCACTAATGATTGCAATACAATTTGCAGTACCGCCGCGCATTTCCGGTCCATATGATGGCATCCAACTCACTTCTTTATCTTCCATAACTCCACCGTAACAAAGAATTTGTCCCATCGAAAGAACTCCTTGTCCGCCAAAACCAGCAATGATAATTTCTTCAGTCATTTTTTCTCCTAATCAGTTTGATGGTTTCTTAATATCGCCAAGTGGATAAAATGGAAGCATATTTTCTTCCAGCCATTTATTAGATTCTAATGGAGTCATTTTCCAATTTGATGGACAATTAGTTACAATCTCAACAAAACATAATCCTTTATTCAACTTCTGATATTCAAAACTTTTTTTGATTGCTGCTTTTGCTTTGCGAACATTGTTTGGAGAATTAACAGCAGTTCTAGTTACATAATAAGTACCTGGCAATTGAGCAATAAGTTCCGTTATCTTTAATGGAGCTCCCATTGTTTCTACATCTCTTCCAAATGGTGATGTGGTAGATTTCATTCCAACTAAAGTAGTTGGAGCCATTTGTCCGCCAGTCATTCCATAAATACCGTTGTTGATGAAAATTATTAAAATGTTTTCACCACGGTTGCATGTATGAATTGTTTCTCCGGTTCCAATAGCTGCAAGATCGCCATCACCTTGATATGAAAAAACATATTTATCAGGCAATACTCTTTTAATGCCGGTTGCTACAGCAGCAGCTCTTCCGTGCGCAGCACCACTCATATCAATATTTAAATAGTTGTATGCAAGCACCGAACAACCAACCGGTGCAACACCAATGGTATCTTTTTGTATATCTAATTCATCAATAACTTCTGCTATTATTCGATGTGCTACACCATGTCCGCAACCCGGGCAATAATGCATTGTGTTATCTGTTAGGGTATCTGGAACTTCAAAAACTAAATTTTCATTTGTGCAAATACTTTCTTCGCGGAGAATTTGTTCAAAATGCTGAGCTTCTTCTACTGTCATTGTTTTTTCGTTCATGCTAATTCTCCTACTAGCTTGCTAACCGGATGATTAAGTTTCTCTTCTAATTTTGCAAAAATATCTTCGGGTGATGGAATCATTCCTCCCATTCTTCCATAAAACTCAACAGATTTTTTTCCATTAACTGCTAACTTTACATCTTCTAACATTTGTCCAGCATTCATCTCAACAGTCATAAATGCTTTTACATTATCAGCAACTTTGTTTAATTGTTCATATGGGAAAGGATATAATGTAATAGGTCTGAACACACCAACTTTAATTCCATGATCTCTAGCTATGTGAGCAGCTTTTTGACAAATGCGAGCAACTAATCCATAAGCAACTAAAACATAATCGGCATCTTCACAATCAATTGCTTCGAATCTAATTTCATTTGCTTCAATAGACCGATATTTCTTTTGAAGCCGTTCGTTCCATTTTTCCATAACGTCTGGTTGTAAAGAGAGAGTATAAATAATATTTCTTTCTCTATCCGGAGTTTTGCCAGTACTCCCCCACGGTTCATATTCTGTTTTGCGAGGTCTTTGTTCCGGCAATAAAACTTTTTCCATCATTTGTCCTAGTGCGCCATCAGTTAAAATCATAACTGGTGTTCGGTATTTAAAAGCTAAATCAAATCCATCAAAAACAAAATCAACCATTTCCTGAACTGTTGATGGTGCATAGGTAACAAGTTTATAATCACCATGTCCACCGCCTTTAACAGATTGAAAATAATCTGCTTGCCCAGGTTGAATTGTTCCTAATCCAGGACCACCACGTTGAACATTAACTAATACGCAAGGAATTTCTCCGCATGCTATGTATGAAATCCCTTCTTGCATTAAACTCATTCCAGGACTTGAAGAAGAAGTCATCACTCTTTTTCCAGTTCCAGCGGCACCATAAACCATATTGATGGAAGCAATTTCACTTTCTGCTTGAAGTATAACCATTCCGGTTCGTTTAGCTGCTTCGTTGCTTAAGTATTCTAAAATTTCCGATTGTGGTGTTATCGGATAACCAAAATATGCATCGCACCCGTAAAGTATTGCAGCTTCAGCAAGTGCTTCATTTCCTTTCATTAATCTTAATTCTTTTTTCATGAGTTCACCGTAACTGTTATATCGCCAGTAACATTTTGAATAGTTGCAACATGCTCTTTCTTCTTTTCAGTTTTTCTATATACCTTAATTATTCCATCAGGACATACTAAAGCACAGTTTGTGCAGCCAGTGCAATTATCTTCTATCTTTACAATGTAATGATAACCTTTCGAATTTATTTTACGAGAAAGTTCAAGTGAATCTTGAGGACATGCAGTAGCACAAAGTTCACATCCTTTACATTTTTCAATGTCAATTATTATATCGCCTTTTACTTTTGCCATTATTTACCTCATCTATTTGAAACAAAAAAGGCTATAGTTTCCCATAGCCTTAGAGTGAATGGTTTGCCTAATCTTTGAATAATTAATTCTAGCATTTTACTGGATTATTTGTTAAATACAAAGAAAGTTACGTGCCAATAATAAAAATACTACTGTCATTAATATATCCGAAAAATAAGGATTATTTGTAAAAAACCCATCTCACTAGAGAATAAAATTAAATTTTTTTACACAATTGACTTAGGATTTTCAAAATTGAGAAACTATCGAAGTTTACCAAGAATGTTTTGAGAAAATTAAACGTATTTTCTTTATAATAATAATTTTAGTTTAGATTAATTGCGCATGTTTATCAGCATGATATGAACTTCTTACAAGCGGAGAAGATTCAACAACCTTGAATCCAAGTTTCAATCCAAATTCCTTATAAAAGCTGAACTCCTCTAAATCAACATAACGATGAACTGGTAAATGTTTCTTTGTTGGTTGTAGATATTGACCAATTGTCATTATATCACAACCATAATCCTTTAAATCTTTCATTAATTCAATTACTTCTTCTTTAGATTCTCCAATTCCAACCATGATTCCGCTTTTAGTTTTTAATCCCTTTGATTTATACCATGATATTAATTCTAAACTTCTTTCATATTTTGCTTGAGGTCGAACTGCATGATAGAGCATTTTAACAGTTTCAAGATTATGATTTAAAATATCCGGCGGATTTTGTAAAATAATTTCAAATGATTTTTCATCACCTTTAAAATCTGGGATTAGAATTTCTATAGTTGTGTTCGGCATTATTTCTCTAATCAATCGAACAGTTTCAGAAAAAATTGATGCACCACCGTCATTTAATTCATCACGATTAACAGATGTAATGACCACATGTTTTAGATTTAATGATTGAACAGATTCAGCAACGCGTTTTGGCTCATCAAGATCTAATTCTGTAGGCAAACCAACTTTAACATTGCAAAAGCCGCAGCTTCTTGTACATATATCGCCAAGAATCATGAATGTTGCAGTTCTGCTATTCCAGCACTCAGCAAGGTTAGGGCATTTTGCTTCTTCGCAAACAGTATTTAATTTGCTTTTACGCATTAGCTCAAATACATCTTTATAGTTTTTTCCGGATGGCAATCTTACCTTAAGCCAATCGGGTCGTTTACCAAGTTCGGTTCCATTTTTTATTATAGCTTCAGCAAATTTTTTCTGGTGTTGGTTAATCATAAAAATTATTATATCCTTATTCTATACATGACTAATATCAAAGCTTTCTAATTTTTCTTTTACACTCTTTAAAAATTTACCGCCAAGCATTCCATCAACAAGTCTATGATCATGACTTAAGGACAAATACATCATTGGTTTTATTGCAATACTTTCTACTCCATCAACATCTACAACAACTGGTTTTTTTTGAACAGCACCAACACCAAGTATTCCAACTTCGGGCTGATTAATAATTGGCGTGCCAAATAAGGAGCCGAACACACCATAATTCGTTATTGAAAATGTTCCATCAGCAACATCATCTGGCAATAATTTTTTTGTTCGAGTTCTATTTGCAATATCTGCAATAGCTCTTGCTAACCCTCTGATATTTAATCCATCTGCATTTTTAATATTTGGCACAATCAAACCGTTAGGTTCAACTGCAACAGCAATTCCCAAATTAATATAATTTTTTTGAACGATGTTAGTGCCCTCAAGAGATGCATTCATCAATGGATATTCTCTAAGCGCTTTTATTGTTGCCCAACATAGGAATGACATGTAAGTGAGTTTAATATCTTCATTTTTTTGGAGTTGTTCTGCATGTTTGGTTAAATAATTATGAATGACGGTCATATCAACTTCATTTATAGCAGTGACGTGGACTGAAGTTTCTTTACTTTGTATCATGTGATTCATAATTCTTTGACGCGTATTATCCATCGGAATTACACGTACACGTTCTGTCGTAGAGCTTTCTTCAAATTTACTCTCTGAAAACTTCATCGAACCTTTATTTAATTTTCGATTTTCTAAGAATTCAATAATATCTTTTTTAGTAACTCTACCTCCAATGCCAGTCCCATTTATTGTTTCCAATTCATTCATTGATACATTTTCAATTCTGGCAATATTCAGCACAAGCGGAGAATAAAAACGATTTGATGAATGATCAATGAATTGCTCTTTATTAAGAGTTCGAAAATCTTTTGAAGTTTTTTCAACTTCTTTTGACGGGGATATTGGTTTAGATTCTTTCTCATCTATTGGAACTTTTGGTTTAACAATTCCACCTTTCTTTGAAATTCGAGCAACAGCTTCACCCACAGCAACAGTTTCATTCTCTTGTTTTAAAATTTCAACAAGAATTCCATCTTCAGGCGATGGAACCTCAGTATCAACTTTATCAGTACTAATTTCAAAAAGTATTTCATCTCGTATAATTTTTTCTCCAATGCTTTTATGCCATTTAATGATTGTTCCATCCATAACCGATTCACCCATCTTAGGCATTGGAATATCGATTATTTCACCTCCGACTTGAGTTGTTGATGAAATAACTTCTGCTGATCCTTTTTCAGAAACTGTTTTCGATTCTTCCAGTTCTGCTTCACCATTAGTATCAATAACAGCAACAACAGTTCCAACTTCAACAGTTTCTTGCTCAAATACTTTTATATCAACAAGAACTCCATCCTCTGGGCTAGGAATCTCGGTATCAACTTTGTCAGTACTTATCTCATAAATTATTTCGTCTTTTTTTACTAGATCACCTTTTTTCTTATGCCATTTAATAAGCGTTCCATCATTAATACTTTCGCCCATCTTCGGCATTACAATTTCCACTTTCATATAAAATCCTCAACAAAATTTTATTTAAGATAAAATCAATATTCTAATAACGATTTAATAGAATGATAAATTTTTTCGCGTGTTGGCAAAACAGCATATTCAAGATTTGGTGAATAAGGAATTGGTGCATCTTGAGCTGCAATTCTTCTTATTGGACCATCAAGAGACTCAAAACAGTTTTCTGAAATTAACGCGGCTATCTCTGCACCAAATCCACCCGTCAAAGTGTCTTCATGAATAACCATAACTTTGCCAGTTTTTCTAACTGATTTATAAATAGTTTCAACATCTAGCGGAACAATTGTTCTTATATCAATAATCTCAATTGAATACCCCATTTCTTCTAATTTCTTTACAGCAAAATTTGATTCGTGAACCATAGAACCATAAGTAATAATTGAAAGATCATTGCCCTCTTTAAATACATTCGCTTTCCCGAATGGAAGCAGATAATTTGAATCAGGTTCAGGGGAGGAAGCATAACTTTGTCGATATAAACCTTTATGCTCCAAAAATAGAACTGGATCATTTAAACGTAATGCAGTTTTTAATAATCCTTTTGCATCGGCTGCATTGGATGGATAAGCAATTAATATCCCTGGCATATGTGCAAAAAATGATTCAATGTTTTGACTATGATACAGTCCACCATGAATGTAACCTCCAATCGAAGTACGAGTTACTACTGGAGCTTCGAATAAATTATTTGATCGATAGCGAATCATAACCATTTCATCTCTGAACTGCATGAAAGCTGGCCAAATATAATCTCCAAATTGGATTTCTACGCAAGGTTTTAACCCAGCTAGTGCCATACCAACAGCAACTCCAATAATACTTGCTTCTGCTAAAGGCGAATTAAATACTCGTTCATTTCCATAAATTGTCGACAAATTTTTTGTGGCTGTAAATACGCCGCCTTTACCATCTGCTACATCTTCGCCAAATACATAAATTTTATCGTTCCTTTCCATCTCTTCTTTCAAAGCATGATTAATTGCATCAACAAGCACAACTGATTTTCCATCAATATTTCCTTTTTCATATTCAAGTCTATCTTTTGTGCCGGACTCATCGAAAACAAATTTAAGTGCAGTTTCAGTTTTTGGTTCAGGCTGTTTTAAAGCCCATTCAGAAGCTTCATTAACATGATTGGAAATTTCTTTTTTAAATTCTTGCAGCGCTAATTCTGTTAAGATTCCTTTACTGATAAGTGTTTTTGAAAATAATTCTATAGGATCTTTTTGCAAATCCTCTTGAATAGAATCTTGCGAGCGGTATTTTTTCTGATCATCAGAAGAAGAATGAGAAAACAATCGAACAACATGCGCTTCAACTAATGCTGGTCCTTTTCCTTGTCTAGCATATTTGAATGCACTTTGGGCAACTGCATTTACTTGGAAAAAATCGGTTCCGTCAACTTCCATTCGTAAAAGATTTTCATAACCTTTCATCATTTCGCTAATGGATGAATTAATTCCTCCAGTTTGATTTTCTACCGGAACAGAAATAGCCCATTTATTATTTTGAACAACAAATACAACTGGAAGTTTTTCGCGACTCGCCCAATTAACTGCTTCATGAAATTCTCCTTCCGAAGTTGCTCCTTCACCACTACTCACATAAACAACTCCATTAATTCCTTTTTTTCTCAAAGCTAAAGCAGTTCCAACAGCTTGAAGATATTGAGTCCCAGTTGGGCTAGATTGTGTGGGAATATTTGCTTCTTTTGATGACCAATGACACGGCATTTGCCTTCCGCCAGTTAATGGATCATCTTCCTTCCCCAAAAATGCAAGGAATAAATCTTCAGGTTTCGTTCCCGTAGTAATTGAAAAACACATATCACGATAATATGGATATGCCCAGTCAACTCCACTTTTCATTGCGAGACCAAATGCAACTTGAGTGGCTTCATGACCAGCGCCGGCAATTAAAAAAAATGCTTTACCTTGCCGAATTAGATTCATCACTTTGTTATCAATTGTACGCGATAAAGTCATTAAACGCAATACATTCATTAGTTCAGATTTAGTCATCCCTCCGAATGAATCTGTTTTACCAGTAGGAGATTTACCATTATCTTTTTCTACTAATGTATCAAGTTTTTCTTTAGCCATTTATTCCCTTTCGATTTTCAATTGGGGTTAAATATTAATTCATCACTCAGCTTTTATTTCAATCAAATCTATTTCATCAAGTATTTTAAATGATTTATAATCAAATACTCCTTTGAAATGTTCGACAATTTTCAGTTTCACTTCATCGAGTTCAATACTTCTTCCAAGTTCTGATGATAAAGAAGTTACTTCTTTATCCCGGATTCCGCAAGGAATGATCCCACCAAAATAATTTAAGTCGGTATTAACATTGAAAGCAAATCCATGCATAGTGACCCATCGACTTACTTTAATTCCAATCGCAGCAATTTTTTTATCATTAATCCAAACACCGGTATATTTTTCATTTCTTTGAGCAGTTAAACCATAATCTTTACATACGTTCATAATTACTTGTTCAAGAGATCTAAGGTATTGGTGTGTATCCTCTTTCCATTCACTCAAGTTAATAATAGGATAACCAACAACTTGACCAGGTCCATGATAAGTAATATCGCCACCGCGGTCAATTTCATAAACACTTATACCAAGTGCTTTTAATTGCTCTTCATTCGTAATCAAATTTTCTTTATCAGCAACTTTACCAAGTGTATAAGTATGGGGATGTTCCACTAAAATTAGCGTGTCTTCAATTTCATTTTTCACACGTTTGCTTAATAACTTAGTTTGCAACTCCCATGCAGAATTGTAATCAACCAAACCGAGATTATAATATGCGAACTCTCTATATGTGGATTGATTCACCATAAGCATTAGCTGCTGCTTCCATTATCGACTCTGTTAATGTTGGATGAGCATGAACAGTTTTAACTATTGATTCAAATGTTGCTTCCATCGATTTTGCCAATGTTAATTCACCAATCAATTCTGTTGCTTCAGAACCAATAATATGAGCGCCTAAAAGCTCTCCATATTTTTTATCAAATATTAATTTTACAAATCCTTCTCTTTCACCAATTGCAAATGCTTTTCCGCTCGCCATGAATGGAAATTTACCAACTTTAATCTCAAATCCGGCATTCAGAGCAGCTTGTTCTGTCATACCAACACTTGCAACTTGTGGCTGACAATATGTGCACCCTGGTATTGTTGAATAATCAATTGGAGATGGATGCAAACCTTTTATCCCCTCAATACAAGCAATAGCTTCTGCAGATGCTACGTGTGCTAGCCATGGCGGTCCGATTACATCACCAATCGCATAAATATTTGGAATATTTGTTTGATAATTTTTACGATTTACTTTTATATGCCCGCGCTCCGTTTGAATGCCAACATTTTCTAACCCAATACCTTCAGTGTTTCCAGAAACACCAATCGCACTTAAGACTTTTTCAGCAATAAGTTCGAACTTTTTTCCTTCGCGTTCAATTTGAACAACCACAGAATTATTTTTTAGTTCTGCATTTATAACTTTTGTAGAGATTAGAATTTCTATTCCTCTTTTCTTGAAACTCTTAGACAGAGTTTCTGAAACTTCCTTATCTTCAACCGGAAGAATTTGATCCATCATCTCAATTAATGTAACTTTAGTTCCAAGAACCGAATAGAAATAAGCAAACTCAACTCCAATTGCTCCAGCACCAATAATAATTAATTCTTTTGGAAGAGTATTAAGAATCATTGCTTCAGTTGAAGTTATAATATTTTTTCTATCAACTGGAATATTTGGAAAAATTTTTGAGCTTGCGCCGGTTGCTAAAATAATTTTTTCTGCATGGATGGAATCAATTTTTTTCTTTTCGGTGTCGAAAATATCTATCTGGTTTCTTGAGACAAATTTTCCAAAACCCTTAATTCTATCAACTTTATTTTTTTTTATCAGTAACTCTACATTTTTCGTTATACTATCAGAAATATCACGGCTTCGTTTTATGATTTTCTTAAAATCAAATTTTAATCCTTCAACTGAAATCCCAAAATCATTTGAATGATTTTTCATCAAATCGTACATTTCAGCATTCTTAAGTAATGACTTTGTAGGGATACAACCCCAATTAAGACATATTCCACCTAGATTATCTTTATCAATAACAACAACACTAAAACCTAATTGAGCAGCGCGAATTGCTGCTACATAACCGCCTGGTCCACCACCTAAAACTGCGATTTCGTAATTTTTTGGCATTTTTTTAATCTCAAAATTAAAGTAGAAATTCACTCAAATATAAAGAAGATAGGTCTTAAAACAAACTTGAGCTCTTTTTATTAATAAACATATGAAAGTTTTCATAGGTTCATTAATTCAAACGTTATCAAGCAGCATGAAAGAAGAAGAATTCGATACACCGGATATTTCAAAATTCTTGTCATCAAACTGACATATTTTTTTAAATGGACACTCATGACATTTTGGATTTTTAGGTTTACAAATTTCACGACCCAATCGAATCAAATTCGTATGAAATGAATGTGCAGTTCCATCAGGGAAATTTTCATTGAGAGAATTAAAAGTTTTATCAGCAGTTTTTTCTGATACAATTCCAATTCTATTTACAGTTCTATGTACATGCGTATCAACCGGACAAATGTTTCGATTCATTGCAAACAATAGAACGCATGAAGCAGTTTTTATTCCAATACCATTAAATCTCGTTAATTCATTTAGTGCAAGTTCATTGTTCATATTATTTAAAAATGATAATGCAATATCATCCTTTTCAACTAATTCTTTTAATAAGTTTTTAATCGTTTTCGATTTTTGCTCGGCAAGTCCGGCAACCCGAATTAGTTGTTCAATTTTTGTTCTTTTGACAACAAGAAGTTCTTTCCAATTTGAAAATCTTTGTTTCAAATTCTGATATGCTTTGAATGAATTATTATCATTTGTGTTTTGCGAAAGAATTGTTGCAATTAGTAAATCAAGAGGATCAGGTAAAGGTTTTTGTCTTTTTGGGACTCCAAATTTTTTAATTAGCAGCGAATTACATTTAATTATTAATTTAGATTTAGCACTCATTTATTAAATCATTTTCTTTGAAAAGTTATTAAATTACCAATAGAATATAATCCTAAATTCTGAATTCCCCGCTTCACTTTGCAAATTGAGTGGGTCAATTTTCAATTGAGAGGTTGTTATGCCAACTCTAATGATCAGCATTTCTGGAATACGAGGAATTGTTGGTGATGGTCTCGATCCTGAAGTTTTAGTTCATTGCACAACTGCATTTGCTGACTTCTGCGGCAAAGGGAAAATTGTTCTCGGCAGTGATGGAAGAATTTCCGGTGAAATGGTTAAACACCTTGTGGTTGGAACATTATTAGCAAAAGGAAATGATGTTATTGACCTTGGAGTTTGCCCTACACCGACTGTATTGTTCAATGTAAAGAATTTAAATGCTGTCGGCGGAATTCAAATCTCAGCAAGTCATAATCCCAATGAATGGAATGCTCTAAAATTCTTGAATAGAAATGGAGAATTTTTAAGCCCGGAAGAACACAACCAATTCTTAAACTTGCTTAATGATGCATCAAAAAAATTTTCTGCTTGGAACAAACTTGGCAAGGTTAAAAAATACAAAAATGGTTTAGCAGATCACATAAACGCAATACTAAAAATGGAATACATAGACATTCCAAAAATTCGGAAAAGAAAATTTAAGGTTGTACTGGATTGTGTTAACGGTGCTGGTTCATATTCAATGCCGCTTCTTCTTAAAAAACTTGGCTGCAAAGTAATTGAAATTAATTGTAAAAAAAGTGGAATCTTTCCGAGATTGCCCGAACCAATACCGGAAAACTTAACAGAAACATTGGATCTGGTGAAAAAGAAAAAAGTTGATCTGGGAATTGTTGTTGATCCCGATGTTGACCGATTAGTTTTAATTACCGAATACGGCGAACCATTTGGTGAAGAGAATACAATTACTCTCGCAGTGAAACACATACTATCACTAGTAAAAGGAAATGTTGCTGTAAATTTATCGACTACCAGAGCTATCGACGATGTCGCAAAAGAATTTGGATGCCAAGTTTATAGAGCTCCAGTCGGCGAGGCTAATGTTGTAAAGAAGATGAAAGAGGTTGATGCTGTAATTGGCGGCGAAGGAAGCGGCGGTGTTATTCTGCCCAATGTTAATTTTGGTAGAGATGCTTTAGTAGGCACAGCAATTGTCCTTCAATACTTAGCAAAAACTAGATGCAAGATTAGCACTCTCAAAAATTCATTACCGAATTACTCAATAGTAAAAAGAAAAATTGAGTTAATTAATTTTAATGCAGATGATATAATTCGAAAACTTGCAGATAGATATAAAACAGAAAATATAAATCTTGAGGATGGATTACGTATAGACTTTGATGATCATTGGATTCATTTGCGAAAATCGAATACAGAACCGATTATCAGGTTGATTATTGAAGCGAAGACTAATGCTTTAGCAAATGTGTATGCGGACAAATATTCTGAAGAGATTAACGAAATAATAAAACCTTAGAGAAGTTTTTGTTCAAGCTTTATTGAATCAACTTTTTCGATCGGTTTTATTTCATCAGCAAAAAAGACTGAATCAAGTTTCGGTTTTATCTCTTTATCTTTGAAGTGAATCTGTACAAACCAATTATTAATGAATTCTTTAGTTTCGTTTCTAGCTGCTTCCCTAATCCAAGGAATTTTTTTATCAGCTAAATAGGCTAGCTTCTCACTCAACTCACCAATCAATTCATTTTTTACTGATTCAACATCTCGCAAGAAGCTTCCCTTCTGAACAGTAATATTCATTTTCGAAATATCAACTGCCGGAGTTCCGGATTTAATATTTGGTGCAATTACTTTAACCGAAAGCTTCTCTTCATTCCATTGAAGATCCCATTGATCTTTAAGGTCTAAGTAGTAAGTATATTCAACCGGTATTTTTATCTCAATTTTAACATCTGGCAGATCTATCAAATTCCAAAGGATACTTTTGGAATCTAATTTAGTGAAGATGTCAACTGTCTTTAATGATGCAACTTGAAGCCGCTGAAATCCTTTAACTTCAGTAACATAATCCCGAAATTCAGTTGTAATTTTTCCGGATTCAAAATTTTCAGAAATTTCTTTGATTGCTCTGCTTGAACTTTCAATGAAGTGAATAACTATAAAAATTACACCAATCATTACAACTGCAGCAATGCCAATCTTAGTTACAACCTTGGCCCAAAGTGTTCTTATGGCACCAGCCTTTTCCATATCACAACTATACTTTACTTACTTGCACTTATTACAAAATACGGTGTTATTCTGATACTTCAAAGTAATACTATTTATCAGTTTTTAACATAATATGTTCTTTGCACCAATCATTTATCAAGTGCTATTTTGCCAGGTCCAAATAATAGATACACAAATAAAAGCATCATCACTAGAATAGCAAATTCAAGTGATTGACCAGAAGTCAATAAACCTTCCCCAATGTGAACATAAAATACTGCACCGATGAGAATTGGAATTTGAAAAAACGATGCTAAACGAGTATAGAAACCTATTGCTAAAAAAAGTCCGCCAACCAAGTGCATAATCGTTATATATGAAAACCACCAGTAATATTCTGTTGCATTAGCAAGCTGAGTTATTTTTTCAGGTTCAATAATCAGAATTAATCCACGAATAAAAAGTGCTAAACCCAAAAATATTCTGATGGAAGAATAACCAAGATGACTATTATTGTTAAGCCATTTATATATATCTGAAATTGATTTCATTTAACCTCCGGTAATATTTTTTCTGGAAAACTTAAGTGCTGGGTGCATTTTAGTGAATGTTTTTCTAATCAACAAGAGAAAACTGAACATTTCAAAATGATGAACAACATTCTCAAACTACAAAACTAAAAGATGAGTCGAAATTGAAATTATCTCGTTATTTTACTTCAAAAGAATAAGAATAGAAAAATGTTACTTCGTTTATTACTGAATTGAAGTGACGAAATGAAAACCGATAAATACCTTTTTGGGGAAATATATTTGAATTCAGTATGTATGATTTCTGCGAATTCGATTTTATAGTATCTAGAAAAGTTGGTGCCATTAGCTGCATAAACCAGAATTCTTTCAATTCGGACCAATCAATAAGATTACTTTTCTGATATGCTATTTCCAGAAATTGATTTGCACGTAACACAATAACTTCTCCATTGCCGCTTTGAAAAGAAGTGGTCGGCTTGGAAAACTGGTTAGGCAATATTATTTATAGTTAGTATCATATGATACCTAAAGGAAGAAGAGTTATTTTATAACAAATCTTTCGGAGGTATCATGATTATTAATAATGTTGAACAGCGTCTTAAAAGTAAAACTATATCTCTTTAATTACTCGTTTATCTAAATCCGTCGTTAACAAGTATATTGACTTATTACCTAACGACTCTTAATTTTATTTATCCCTTCCTTCGGTATCATTTGATACTATTTAATCAATATCATTTTCTTTGTGATTATATCAAATGAAGTTTTCAACTGATAAAAATATATACCACTGCTTAAATTTGATGCATTAAAATCAACAAAATATTTTCCAGGTAAATATTCACCGCTCAATAATGTATATATCTCAGAACCTTTGACATCATATATATTCAAACGAATATTGCTTCTCTTAAAGATTGTAAAACTTATTTTTGTGGTTGGGTTGAAAGGATTAGGATAATTTTGAAATAAAGCAAATTCCTTGGGTATAATGTTTTCATTGGAAACGATAGTTTTATTTCCGTATTCATTGCCATCAATTTTAGCATAAATAACATCGCATCGATAACGGATATAATAAACATATATGTCATCATAATATCGCATAACTTCACCAAATTCTTTCGCTCGTTCCCAACCAGAATATGATGTTGAACTAATTAAATATTGTTCTATCAACCTTGTGTTTACATTTACTCCGAAATATTCTTTTAGAGTATCATTTGTACATTTGAAGCCATATAATATTATTTCACCTTTTTTAGCTACTAGGCGATCAATCAAAATCTCTTTTCCCTCATAATTATATTTATATACATTTGCAGTATTTGAGTCAACTCGAATAAAATATGGCTTATAATAATGCTGAATTGGTAATCTATCTTCTTTTATTGTAAAATATTTTTTACCGTTTGGCATTATAGTATCACCAATTACCTCTTTATAACCAATCCATGAACTATCTTGTACACCAAATGGACTTCGAGTCACTTTGTATTGCCAATAATCACCAATATGAATTGGATAATATTTTAGAGCATCTTTTATTTCATTGGATTGAGCACATACCATTGAAATAAATAAAAACTGAAATATGATTATTTTTTTCATTCTATTGCCTAACGGCGTGGTTTTTCACCCGTCCGCCCAAAACAGCAATGACGAAACGAAGAACCAACGCCAATATTTTTTAACTAATTTATTTATTAGAACAACTTTAACAGCTTACTAAACTTTGCAATCAAACTTTTAACACAACCAATGCCGCTCTGAAAAAGCGGTCGGGTGGAAAAGCTGGTTAGCTGCGTGTTTGATTGATCTCGTTAAATATCTTAGCTCCAAAGTCATAATCAATAATATTTATTATTTCGCTAATCCTATCTAAAAACACACTTCTTTTTTCAATGGATTCGTTAGCGACGCCATAAACTTCTGTTAATTTTTTCCGTAATCTAGTTATTTCTTCGAGATAAACTGAAAATGTATCACTGTGATATAATTTATATAATGTTTCTATACTCTTGTTGTTGAACCACAAAAGGAAGGTAAAAGAATAATAATCATATGCATCTTTGATTTTTGTTACTGTAAAGAAATCTTTTGGTTCATCAATTTTTTCATTGACTAAAAATTTATAGATGTATTCATCTTCAATTATGGCTAATGCAAATTGCATTATTGCTTCACTAAATCTTTTCGAATTATGAAGAAGAAGTCCATAACTATACCGTATGGATGGAGAATCTAAATTTTCAACAAATGACTCCTCTGCCTTTATATTTTCACCTAATGTTAAATATAAATCCCCAATCAAATATCTAATTCCTTGATTATCATTAGGATTGTATTCAAGTATTTGTTCGAATATTTTAATAGCTTTTTCATATTTATGCGAATAATACAAAGCCATACCTAATCCGTGTAATGTTCGCAAGTAATGTCTATTATCCACATAACCCCAAATTATTTTCCCATTAAATGACCTAGGAATTTTTTCATTAGCAATTTTATAAGCCATTTCATAGAATCCTAATGCCTTCGAATACTTGTTTTTTTCGATAAATGACCAACCAATATCATTCATAGCTGGAAAAAATGAGGAATCTTTTTTTATAAGATATCTAAATTTATTGATTGCCTTTTCGTAATCACCAGATTCATAAATTTCAGAAGCGTCATAATACTGGTCGAATAGTTTTGAGTAATTATTACCCCAAACAAATTTTCCTTCTTTGTCGCCATTGATTTTTTCAATAATAAAATTAAATTCTTTCATAATTTTCTTACGCAGCTAACGTTAAGTGTTTTATCCGAAGTTGAGGCAAAAAAATATATGATAGCTTACACCAACATCATTATTATCCTTGTATGGATTGCATTTCCTTGGATTATTTTGAAAAAATAAACTTTTACGCTTGCTATCACACACATCTAATTATTTATAAAATTTATGTCAAAGTGAGCTTAAGGGAAAAATCAGAATTAAGCTCAACAGCTTAATCTAACTTTGTTA
>VGVY01000043.1 GCA_016873835.1 Ignavibacteria bacterium | reverse complement strand
ACCAGGAGTTGAGACTATCAAATCGCCAAGGTACTTTATGTTAACTACTAGAATTTTCAAATGAGTTCAAAAAATGTTGAATGCTGAATGCTAAATTATGAAATGAAAATCATAACTCAACATTCAAAATAAAATAACGAGGTAAATTACATTTTTGAGTTAAATATGAGTTATATAAATAATATATATAAGATATGTCAATAAATCCTTTTGTGTGTTCTTTGTGAAGTTCTTTTAAGATATCGAGACAATCCCCGAAAAAGAGTTTTATCATAAATCAAACTCATTTAGAATTGTATTACTTCAAATATATGAATTTGAAAGTGAAGTAAAAATATGAAATTTAATTTGAGAAATTTGTAAAGTAATGAAGTGTGACTTCTAAACATAGAAAAAACTAAACAGTATTAAGATAACCGACCATGACAATTTTTATATTTCTTACCACTATCACATACACATGGATCATTTCTACCAATATGATCAGCTTTGTATGGAACTCTCAATTGAGGTGACTTTCTATAGTCAATTTCATGTAATGAAGGAACTCTAAACGACATGCAAGTTTTATTATCTAAATTTGTGATTGAAAAATCTCCAAGCCTAATAACATCCATACCGATAAGACATCCAATATCGCTTGTTATTTTACCTAAAGTAGCTCTTGGAATATTTATTATAAGCTTATCAGAAAAATGTATTTCAATATCATATGTTGTTGTACGAACATTGCTTTCACTAGCTGTATGAACCATTGCCATACCAGTAGGTTCTAAGCTCAGATTATCTACTACATCTTGGGTGATGACGGTTCCACTTGCACCAGTATCCCAAATTCCTTTAGTTTTATATTTTTTACTCGATTGATTTACTGGCGAAATTTCAATAGGTGTTATTATAACTGGAAGTAGCCCATTCCCTTTTAAAGTAAATGAGTGTATTGCAACATTGCTATCTTTATCTGGCATTAGTTAAATGAAAAGGTCACGTTTGAGTGAAAAGTAAGTGAATAATCTTCTTCACCAGGTTTACATAATTGAATGAGAAATGATCCTAATTTATGAATTGCCACAGTATTCTCTAAAGCTTCCCTATGAGAATTATACGCCCCTAATATCTTCTCTCCCTTAATTACTATATATTTACCATTATACTCTTTGACAAGCATTTCCTGATTTTCTAAGTAATATTTGAATTCTTTTTCTAGTTTCATTTTAGATAAAAATAAATTATTAATAAAAAACAAAATAGTCCATTCTATAAGGGCAATCTAAATTAAAATAAATGAATTAGTGCCCTCCTTTGTGGTAACTAATTTAATGTATTTGACTAACAATTGTCAAGAGAAGTTTCAAAGCTCTAGGATTGAACTTTAATCTTTATTTAGAAAATCTTATTTTGCTTAAAAAACTTAAGTAAATGGTACCAACAATACTTATACTTGGTGCTGGTGCAAGCATCCCTTATAAATTCCCTTCAACCGAATCTCTAAGACTATCTATAATTAACGAAGCATTAAATTTATCAAATAATACTCAAGAACTTGAAGAATATAAATTATTTCGACAAGACGTTATTAGCTTTCAACAATCATTTAAAAAAGGAGTAATTTATATTGATCAATTTCTTGAAAACCAACCAAAATATCTTAAAATCGGTAAGATTCTATTAGCAAAGTCACTTCTTCAATATGAAAACCCTAAAAATATTTTTGAAATTGAAATCGAAAATGATTGGTATAGATTTCTTATTGATACGATAATAGATTCTGAGAGTAGATATAAATTACAGCCACTCACTATTTTAACATTTAACTACGATCGTTCCCTAGAATTTTACTTATATTCCGTTCTTACAAGTAGATATAGTTTTACTGAAGAACAATGTAAGGAGCAGTTTAGTCAAATTAAAATCTATCATTTATATGGCTCGCTTGGATTATTGCCTTGGCAATCGAATGAAAATAATTCAGACAAAATAATACAGTATGGTACTAATTTGACTCCAGGGACTATTTTAAGAGCAATTAATTCATTGAAAATTATTTATGAAAGGGATGATAATAATATTTGGGAAATATTACCTGAATTGTATAAATATCATCATAGAATTTTCTTTCTAGGGTTTGGGTATAATAAGATTAATTTAAAGAGACTTCAGTTGAAAGAATTTGATAAAATGCGATTCTGTTGTGGTACTTCTATGAAAATAGGAAAAATTGAGAAACGATTCATTCATACAATTTCTGACGAACGACTTCAACCTTCAAATCTCATAAATATAGATATTATTAATTTGTTTAAAAATCATTTTGGTCTTGATTAAACTAGATGATATTTCAACAACTTCACAATTACAAGTACCTTCATTAATACTTTTAGAGGATTATTATCAAAAAAATTTTTACCTATTTGTTACTCAATAATAAAATAATCGTAAAAAACTTTGAAAATATCGTTATTACTAATAAATTACAAAGTAAAATACATTTTGTACTCAAACGGATGCGGCATTGTGCCTATTGCTTGTATTTCCTCAAATTTTATTTTAATCCACTGGTCAATTAATTCATCACTAAAAATATTTCCGCGTTTTAAAAATTCATTATCCAATTCCAATGCATCCAAAGCTTCTGCAAGATTTCTTGGAAGCATCTGAACTCTATGTTTATCTATATCACTAAGAAAATTTTTATCGCAAGGACCGTAGCCTTCTTTTACTGGATCAATTTTATTTACTACTCCATCAATTCCAGCAAGTAATATTGCTGATAAACATAAATATGGATTGCATGTTGCATCTGGTGGACGATATTCAAATCGTGTTTCTTCTGGATTGGAAATATACTTTGGGATTCTAATTGCAGATGCGCGGTTCCCTTGTCCATAAGTCAATGCAACTGGTGCTTCGAAACCAGGGACCAACCGTTTATAAGAATTTGTGCTTGGATTTGTAAAAGCAGAAAGAGCTGGTGCGTGTTTTAATAATCCACCAATAAAATAAAGACCAAGCTGGTTCATATTTCCATATGCACCTTTTTTATAAAAAACATTCTTTCCTTGCTTTGTTAAATACAAATGCAGATGAAGTCCATTACCAGCTTGCTGATACATTGGTTTAGGCATGAACGTAATAAACAATTCTTTTTGGCGAGCATAATTAAACAGAACATATTTTGCTGTGATAATATTATCAGCAGTTGATAGCAGATCGCTGAAGTAAGTTTCTATTTCTTGCTGTCCGCGTTCCCCGACTTCATGATGATGATATTTTACACTAATACCAAATTTCTGTAATAGTTTTGAAGCCTCGTCTCTAAAGTCATCATAAATATCAAATGGATTTGCAGCATGATATGCTTTTTTATAAAACTCTTCGGCATGTTCAACTTTGTAGTATGAAGTAGCAGTTCGTGTATCATAATCCACATTGGAAAAAATATAAAACTCAAATTCCGGTCCCCACATCGATTTATCTGCGCCGGTAGTTTTTCTAAGAAGTGATTCAGCTTGCATTGCCAAAGCTCTTCCGTCTTGAGAAAACCGAGATCGTTTCTCATCAGTTAAAAATATATTTGAATAGAAACTTAATGTTGGTGCAACGCGAAATAAATCAACAACAGCCGAATCAAGATCGGGAATTAATATCATATCGCTGTTTTCAACTTTTCTGAATCCATAACTCGAACCATCAAATCCTACACCTTCATTAATTAATTTATTCATTACATCATCTTTCACTGGTAAAGAGATATGATGAAGTCGGCCAGTAAGATCAATACATTTCAAATCTATTATTTCGATCTTATTTTTCTTAATCAAAGCATTAATTGTTTTTAGGTTTTGTTTGGGCATAAAGTCCTCTTTTAATTACAATAGACAAAAAAGCCTCACTAATTGCGAGGCTTTGAAAAATTATTTACAAGATTTTAGTCATACTGATAATTGATCGCTTCAATACCAGGGAAGAAGCCAGTTGTTCCAAGTTCTTCTTCAATTCTTAGAAGCTGATTGTATTTTGCAATTCTATCAGTACGAGAAGCTGATCCGGTTTTTATTTGTCCGGCATTAGTTGCAACTGCAATATCAGCAATGGTTGTATCCTCTGTTTCGCCTGATCGATGACTAACTATAGAAGTATATCCAGCTCTCTTGGCCATTTCAATTGCATTTAAAGTTTCAGTTAATGTACCAATTTGGTTTACTTTTATTAATATCGAATTGGCTACTCCCTTTTTAATTCCTTTAGATAAATAATCTGTATTTGTTACAAATAAATCATCTCCAACTAATTGTATTTTGTTTCCAACTTTGTCAGTCAATAATTTCCAACCTTCCCAATCGAATTCTGCCATACCATCTTCGAGAGAAATTATAGGATATTTATTCACCCAATTAGTCCAATAATCAACCATCTTTTCAGGAGAGATATAGGATTTATCGGATTTAAAGAAGTGATAAGCTTTCTTTTCATTATCCCACATTTCACTTGCGGCTGGATCAAGAGCTATAAAAATATCATGACCAGCTTTAAATCCGGCTTTTTCGATTGCTTCCAAAATTACTTCAATTGCTTCTTCATTTGATTTTAAATTTGGTGCAAACCCGCCTTCATCACCAACGGCAGTATTATAACCTTTTTTCTTTAATACTGATTTTAATGAGTGAAATGTTTCAGTACCATATCTCAATGCTTCAGCGAATGTACTAGCCCCAACTGGCATAGCCATGAATTCCTGAAAATCAACATTATTGTCTGCATGTTTTCCGCCGTTAAGAATGTTCATCATCGGCACTGGAAGTATTCTTGCACTCACTCCGCCAATGTAACGATACAGAGGAAGCCCTAAAGATTCTGCAGCGGCTTTTGCACACGCTAATGAAGCCCCAAGAATTGCATTTGCTCCTAATTCAGATTTATTAGGCGTGCCATCCAATTGAATTAACATATTATCGATAGCTACTTGCTCAACTGCATCAAAATCAATGAGTTCATTAGCAATTTTATTATTTACATTATCAACAGCTTTCTTAACACCCTTTCCTAAATATCTTGAACTATCACCATCTCTTAATTCCATTGATTCATTTTCACCAGTTGAAGCTCCACTAGGAACAGCGGCTCTTCCAATAACTCCATTTTCTAAAATTACTTCAACCTCAACAGTTGGGTTACCACGTGAATCTAATATTTCCCGTCCCAATACATCAACTATTGTTGTCATTTTTTTCTCCTATTATTGTTTTCATAAAATCATATTTTACACATCCAAATTTAGTAAAATGGGAGGAATTGATATTAATAAAACAAAATTATTTTCTTATTAATTGTGAATAGTATTTTGTTTATAAATTATTACAAATACTTTCAAATTATGCTTTAGTTGTAAAGCCTAAATCGAATAATTATATTTCAATTGAAAATGTAATTTTTTTCGCCCCGGTAGCTCAGTGGATAGAGCAGCGGTTTCCTAAACCGTTGGTCGGAGGTTCAACTCCTCTCCGGGGTACAATTTAACTTTGCAAAAAAGTATTTGAGAGAATTTCCAAAAAGAAATAACTAAATTATTGATAAAAATGGGTACATTATGAAAAAGGCATTATCAATTATGGTATCAGCCCTTGTTGATGTGGTCTGTTTTGTTCAGGGTAGTGTAATAATGGCATACGCACTGCTCCATTTTGATTACAAAGTTGAAATTGTCCGTGGCGAAGGCTTTAATACTATCGAAATGCAAAACGTACCAGTTGCGATTGGCGGTTACTATTTTTATTCAGAAGCATACATCAAAATAGCGTTAATTGGACTTGCTCTCATAGTAACTGGATTTCTAATGAGAAGTTGGAGAAAGAATTATTAATTTATATTGAACTTTTTATGCATATTTACGTTATTATTATTGGTTAATGTGAATATAATAATTTATATAAAATCTACATTACTTAAATTTCTGATACATAATTTAAAAATCAATTATTAAGGAGTATTTAATGAAAAAAACTACTATTGTTTTAATGTTTTTGGCATTTCTATTAACAAGTCTGAATACTTATGCCCAGTTTAAGGATTTTGGTTTAAAAGGCGGTATTCAAGTAAATGGTGTAATGCCAGCTACTGAATTTGAAGATGACAATGGTTTGTCTTTATCTTCATTTTTATTGAGAGGTTTCCTTAGGTTCGAATTATCTGAATTTTTCAATGCAGAACTTGGTGCCGGTTTTGGAAAACTTAGCGGTGATGATTATAATCATATTCTTAAGAAAATTGGAACTGGTGAATATGGCACTTCAATTATTCCTATTGATGCAAGACTATTAATAACCCCTTTTAATGAAGAAAGTGTCAATCCTTATTTATATGCTGGTTTTGGATTAATGAATTATAGTGTCGGCACAAAACCCGGTGTTGTTTCTCCTTTAGCAGTTGAAGCTGATGGCTGGTCTGCATTAATCCCATTTGGATTAGGTACAGAAGTAAAATTATCAGATGAAATAGTTCTTGATTTAAGTGCCGGTGTAAATTATTCGTTTACTGAAAATCTTAACTTCTATAAAATCGACGATTTGAATGACGGATACTTTAACATAGGCGCTGGATTAACTTTTGCTGGTGAAAATCCAAACTCTGATAAGGATGGTGATGGATTAACTCTTCGTGAGGAAAAAGAATTAGGAACTGATCCAATGAATCCAGATACTGATGGTGATGGATTGAATGATGGTGCAGAAGTTAAACAATATAATACCGATCCAAAAAATCCTGATTCTGATGGTGATGGTTTAAAAGACGGTGAAGAGGTTAATAACTACAAAACAAATCCAAATAAAGTTGATACCGATAATGACGGATTAAACGATGCTGACGAAGTTTTAAAACACAAAACTGATCCAACAAATCCAGATACCGATGCAGACGGATTAAAAGACGGTGAGGAAGTGCTGAAGTACAAGACAAGTCCATTTAAAGCTGATACAGATAGTGATGGCTTGAAAGACGGGGAAGAAGTAACAAAGTATAAAACAGATCCACTTAAAGCTGATACAGATGGCGGAACCGTTATTGATGGTAAAGAAGTTGTGAATGGCACAAATCCACTTGATCCAAGTGACGACATTCCAGTAGTCTGGGTAGAAAAAGAAGTTGGGTTTGATAATGTTTGGTTTGGAATTAATAGTTCAAGACTTAGTAAAACAGCTAAATCAACTTTAGATAAGGTATACGATTCGTTCGGTCAGCTTAAAGATGCAAAGCTTAATCTTAACGGTCATACATGTTCCTTGGGTTCTGATAAGTACAACATGAAGCTTTCAGAGAAAAGAGTTAATGCAGTGAAAGAATACTTAGTTAAAAAAGGAATCAATGCAGATGTAGTTAGCACAGAAGCATTTGGCGAATCAAAGCCAGCATTTTCTAATGATTCTGAAAAAGATAGAACAAAGAATAGAAGAACTGAAATTAAAGCTAAGTATATGGATATGAAATAATTATAAATTAAACTGCATAAAAAGGCGGCATAAAGCCGCCTTTTTAATTTTTCTTTTTTATCGCAGTCCATTTTCCAGCTAAATTACCACCACCCCAAATACCCGAACCGTTTTCATAATTTATAGATCCCTTTAATTCTCCTACTTTCATCCCCATTACTTTTACTTCACAATTCAATGTTCCGTCTTCAGAAATTTTACCACTAAATTGAGCA
This sequence comes from Ignavibacteria bacterium, assembly GCA_016873835.1. Taxonomy (GTDB): domain Bacteria; phylum Bacteroidota; class Ignavibacteria; order Ignavibacteriales; family Melioribacteraceae; genus DSXH01. Next base: position 12,144 of record VGVY01000043.1, on the reverse strand, counting down.
TCTATATCTCTTCCTTGTGCATATATCGATTTGGCAAATGAAAATGAAAAATCTTCTTCAATTATAAAATCAAACACCTCACTTAAATCCCCAGAAAATGTCAAAGTCCAAGCTCCTTGATAAGAATCTTTTGTAAAAAGACTACAAGAAAATACAAATACTGTAAGTAATAGAATGCTGAATATTTTTTTAGTCATAAAGACTCCGATTAAATAATATTTAAACCAGACTGATTAAAAAGTATTTTATATTTCTTTTGAACAAGTTTCTTAAATTCATCCAAATTGTTAATGAAATCTTCTAATACAATATTTCCGCCAAATTTAAAATAATAATCAATTAAATACTCAAGATATAAGTTCGTTATTTGCGCGATCGCCTTATAAGATGTATATGTTTCTTGGCTCAACTCGGATAATTTTACTAATTCGTCAGGTCTTATAACTTCTTCTTCTTCAAGAAAAGAAATATCCTCAACATCGCTTTCCAATTCACTTCTTTTTGACCATATTCGAGCAAGCTGCAATAAAACTCCAACAATTTCTCTTAGTTTCTGTTCGCGGGATATCCTTGATTCTTCTAAGCTTTTTTGCTGTAATGTTTCATTAAAAGTATCAATGTTAAATTTTTCTAATATACTTGAAAGATGAAATGAATTAACTTTTTCATTCAACATCTCTTTAAACTTTATATGTATTTTATCATCGAAAGCTATTTGCGCATCGTTTACTATTTGAAAAGAAGAAAACATTTCTAAAATTTCTTCCTTCATGTTAGGATATTTTCTTTCTAGAAATTCTTCTGTTATTTCAAGTGAATTTGTCCCTTCTGAAGGGTGATCGATCAAACTTACTAGGTAGGACTTTAATTTAAGTAGAATCAAAAAAAGTTCAAATTGTTCAGAGCTCATACTTAATTCTCATTAAATATTAGTCAAGAATTAACGCTATGTTAACATAAAAAGAATTTACTAATTGAGAAATATAATTAACTAAAAAAAAGCCGTTACATATACTCTATGCAACGGCTTACCAAATCCTTATATCAGAAAATTATTCTTCAGTATGAGCAAGCCAAAAACCGCCAATAGCATTGAGTTGCGTATCCCCCCATACTTCGGCAAGAAGTACAAAGCCATCTCTAGATACTCCGGTAGCTCTAATGCTGTATCGAACTTGTGTTGATTTTTCAGCATCAAGTAATGAGGGCATTACAACAACTTTAGGTTTTTTATCAAATGGTTTAGGGAAGTTAATTTCATATTCTACCATTCTTTTACCTTGGTTAGAATGTAGAGTATAATTGTCTTTGTTTTGATCTTTGCTGTAAAAATAGGTACCGCTTTGAACTTGAACTTGGGCGTACGCAACAGCACTTGTCAAAAGTACTACGCCTAACAGCAACAATAATTTTTTCATTACAACCTCCTTTTTTAACAATTGATTAATTTCTTCAATTACTGTTTTAAATTCTTAATAATATATTTTATTGTCAATAATTCTATATAAAAAAGAGAAATTTATTACTATAAATCAAGTTCTTTTTTAATTACTTGAAAAGTCTCAGAAAGTGATTTCGGTTTATAATTTAATTCTGTTTGAGCTTTTAAAGTAATCAGACCAGATTTTAAAGGTCTTTGGGCTAATTGATTAAATTCAAGAGTTGTAATTGGCTTTATTAAATCTGAATTAAGCTTAAAATACTTGGCTATTCTTCTTGCAAAATCTAATCTTGAGATAATTTCATTCCCAGCAATATTAAATATTCCTTCCTTTTTGTAAGAAATTATTTTATCAATTGCAGTAACGATATCATCAATAAAAGTCGGATTATTATACTGGTCTGATACGATTTGGATTTCTTTATTTTGAGTAAGAGAATTAAACACCCATTTTACGAAATCCGGTCTACCAGATTTTGTTGGACCATATAAAACATTTGACCTTATAATAGAATTTCGAACACCGCTTGATTTAATCGAGTTTTCACTTGCGAGTTTTGTTCTTCCATAATAATTGATAGGATTTGGTTTATCAGCTTCAGAATATGGTCCATTTTTTCCATCAAAAATATAATCCGATGACATGTGTATTAAATGTGCATCTATAGTCCAACTGTATAAAGCTAAATTTTCAACACCATTCACATTTATTTTCCAAGCTTTCTCCCGTTCGATTTCTGATTGATCGACATTTGTAAATGCTGCAGTACTAATAATAAAATCCGGAAAAAATTTTAATACAATTTCTTTTACGCTGGATTTGTTTGTAATATCTAAAATATGATATTCAACATTTTCTATTAGCGAACAATTTTCAAGAGATGCACATAACAATTCACAACCGCTGTCATTAGAAAACCAGCGGGCTAATCTTTGACCAAGCATTCCATTTGAGCCAACAATTAAAATTCTTTTCTTAATGAAGTCTGATTGTATCATTTTATTTCGAGTATTTTTTCTTCAAAAGTTTTTCCGGCGAAAATGCCGCTAGTATTTACAGCAATGTTAAGTGATTCTTTTATATTTTCGCCGCAAAGATATGAATAAAAAAATGCTGCCCCAAAGATGTCCCCACAACCAATTGTGTTTTTAACCTCAATCTTTTTTGATTCTACATTTATTTTCGTTATCACTTCATTATTCTTAAAAAATGCATCCGCACCTAATGCTCCTTTGGTTAACAGCAATATCTTTACTCCATTTTCAAAAACAACATTTAATATTTTTTCTCCATTAGCATTTTTTATTGTCCAGAACTCATTTTCATTTACTTGAAGTATATCAATATTGCTTAACCAACTTTCACAATTTGGCACAACTCTAAAAACCCTATTCATATTTTCATCAATGCCCCGTGATAGAGTATGAAGATCAAAGTAAATTATTCCATGAAAATTTTTTCTTATTTCTGATAATTGATCGATAGAAATATCAAACCCAGTAATCATATTAACCAAAATACCATCAAATGAATTCAAGTTTGATATTTTATCTAAACTGAGTTGGCTTGATAAATTTAGATAAGTTTCTTCTCGCTCTTTTCCATCAGAAAATTTTAAATATACTTCCGGTAATTTTTCTAATTCATGTGAAAGATCAATATTTAATCTGGAATATAATTTCTCAAATAAAGAATACTTTGCTGATTTATACCCAGTTACTAAATAGATTTCATCATTTTTTGAACTAATTTGATTCATCCCCACCGCAGAATAAAAAATTCCACCTGGATAAATAAAATCTATATCTCTTTGCAAAATATGATCAATAATTGAATGCCCTATCAATAAGATTTTCATAAATAAAAAATGCTTATTTTGAACTAAGTAAATATTACAATTTGTTAGTGTAATAATCATACAAAGAAATTATGAAAGATAAAATGAAAATTGGCATTACATGCTATCCAACTTATGGCGGTAGCGGAGTTGTTGCAACAGAGCTCGGAATTGAGCTGGCATCACTTGGGCATGAAGTACATTTTATAAGTTATGCAATGCCTCATAGATTAAACCGATTTGTTGAAAATGTATTCTACCACGAAGTGGAAACAAGTTCATATCCCCTTTTTGAACACTCGCTTTATGATTTGTCTTTAACAAGTAAAATGCTTGAGGTAATCGAATATGAAAAATTAGATTTAATGCATGTTCATTATGCAATACCTCATGCAGTAAGTGCTTATCTTGCAAAAAAAGTAATTCAAAAGAGCAAAAAAAATATTAAGATAATAACCACACTTCATGGAACTGATATTACATTGATGGGGTTAGAGCCATCCTTTATGCCATTAGTAAAATTTAGCATTGAGGAAAGTGACGGAGTTACAGCTGTATCAAGATTTTTGAAAGAAAAAACACTAACTAATTTTAATATTTCAAAAGAAATTGAAGTAATTTATAATTTCATTGATACTGAAAAATACAAACCGAGCGTGGACAAAACTTTTCGTTCCCATGTTGCATCCTCTGGTGAAAAAATATTGATACATACTTCAAACTTTAGAGTTGTCAAAAGAGTAACTGACACAATTAGAATATTAGAAAAAGTTAGAAAAGAAGTACCGGTAAAGCTTTTACTAGTTGGCGATGGTCCGGATAGATCCGATTGTGAGAGGCTTGCTCGTGAGCTTGATGTGCAGAAAGAAGTTATGTTTTTAGGAAAGCAAGATGCTCTTCACGAAATTTTAGGCGTGGCTGATCTATTTCTGATGCCCTCTCAATCTGAGAGCTTTGGTCTTTCAGCATTAGAAGCAATGTCTTGCGGAGTTCCGGTTGTCAGTTCTTCAGTGGGAGGATTACCGGAATTAATTAATCACGCTGATACTGGATTTATTGCTGAAATTGGTGATGTGGAAAGAATGGCTAAGTACGTTATAGACTTATTGACAAATGAAAAAAAATATAAACAGTTTTCTAAAAATTCTCGTGATCGTGCAGTTTTAAACTTCGAAAAGAAAATTATTGTACCAAAGTATATTGAATACTACGAAAAGATTTTATCGAGCAATTAATTTTAAGAATATAGGAAATTTTATTTATTAAGTAATTTAAATATTATCTTAGACAGTTTTTCTACCAATACTTACATATGTAAATCCCAACTCTTTCAATTTATCAGGATCAAATACATTCCTTCCGTCAAAAATCACTTTTGATTTCATCACTGATTTCAATTTTTCAAAATCAGGATTTCTAAATTCATTCCATTCAGTTAATATTATTAAAGTATCCGAATTTTTTACCGCAGTGTACTGATCGGAACTATATTCAATTGATTCTTTCAAATAAAATTTTGCAGTTTCCATAGCTGCCGGGTCATATGCAGAAATTTTTGCTCCATGCTTTAGCAATTTGTTTATAATAGTAATTGATGGAGCTTCGCGCATATCATCTGTGTTTGGCTTAAAAGCAAGTCCCCATACAGCAATTTTTTTGTTTGAGATATTACTGTCAAAATGAGTTAATATTTTATTAACAAATCTTAACCGCTGATTTTTGTTAGCTTTATCAACAGCTTTAAGAATTGTCATTGTAGAATTTTTATCATCCGCAGTTTTTATCAGGGCATTCACATCTTTTGGAAAACAAGATCCGCCATACCCAATCCCAGGGAATAAAAACCTTTTACCAATTCTTGTATCAGCACCCATTGCTTTACGAACATTTTCCACGTTCGCTCCAACCTCTTCACAAAAATTTGCCAATTCATTCATAAATGTAATTCGCATTGCCAAGTAAGAATTGGAAGCATATTTAGTTACTTCGGAACTTTCAGGATCCATTTCAAAAATTGGGTTCCCTTGCCTTACAAATGGTTCATATAATAATCTTAGTTTTTCAAATACATTTTCGCTTTCAGCTCCAATTACAATTCTATCAGGACGCATAAAATCATCAACTGCAAATCCCTCTCGCAAAAATTCAGGATTTGAAACTACTTCAAAATTTTTTATTTCATAATTAGAAATAATTTTTGAAACGGCACGGCATGTACCTACTGGCACGGTACTTTTATTTACTATTATTTTAAAATCATTCGGCTTAATCTCCTTTAATATTTTACCAATTTCATCAGAGACTTCCATAACGTATTTTAAATCAGCAGAACCATCTTCCCCTTGAGGCGTAGGCAAACAAAGAAAAATGACTTCAGAATTAATAACAGCATTCTTTAAATTATTTGTAAAAAGTAAACGCCCTTTATCAATATTACGGTGAAATAGAATTTCTAAACCTGGTTCATAAATTGGTACTAGTCCACTTCTTAATTTTTTTAGCTTCTCTTCATTGTTATCAACACAGATAATTTTATTACCCATTTCAGCAAAGCAAGTGGCGGTTACTAAACCGACATAGCCGCTGCCAATTACCGCTAAATTCATAATTGCTCCTCTTTGTCAAAAATCAGTAAGTGAAATCTCTTCCAATTTCAGAAAATTTTACTGATTGTAAATCTTTTTCAGATAAAATTGGATTATCAACTTTCCAATCTATATTTAAATCACTGTCATTGTAAATTATTGAACGTTCGGATTCTTTGTTATAATTTTTGGTGCATTTGTAGCTAAATATGGCTTCATCGGATAAAACAGAAAAACCATGTGCAAATCCAATAGGAATCCACAATTGAAGTTTATTATCTTCACTTAATTCGCAAGAAAAATAATTTCCGTATGTTGGCGAGCCAACTCTTATATCCACAGCAACATCCAAAACTTTTCCAAAAATGACCGAGCATAATTTCACTTGAGCAAATTCGCCAATTTGATAATGGAGCCCTCGTATAGTTCCTTTAACAGATTTAGAAATGTTATCTTGAACAAAATCTATATTTAAACTGAATTTTTTAAAAGTTTTTTGATTATATGATTCAAGAAAATATCCGCGTCCATCTTTGAAAATAGAAGGTTCGATTAATAATAAACCTTCAATATTTGTTTTTTCGATTTTCATGTTCTCTCATTTTAAAATTTTGGATTAGAATGCCAATTCCATGCTGTTGTCAAAATATCATCAATGGAATATTTTGGTTCCCAGCTTAATAACTTTTTAGCTTTTTCATTTGAAGCAACCAAAATAGCCGGATCACCTTGCCGTCTATTAGCTATAACATAGTCAATTTTTTTTTTCGAAATTCTTTTTGCCATTTCGATTATTTCAAGAACTGAGTTTCCATTTCCAGTTCCCAAATTAATTATTGTGGATTCATTCCCAATTTGAAGATATCGCAATGCTTTGAAATGAGCCTCCGCTAAATCTTCAACATGAATATAGTCACGAATACACGTCCCATCTTTAGTATTGTAGTCGTTCCCAAAAACCCAAATATCTTTGCGTTTCCCTAATGCTGTTTCCATAACCAAAGGAATTAAATGAGTTTCTGGATTGTGACTTTCACCTATCGATCCATCAAATGATGCGCCGGCTGCATTAAAATATCTTAGAGAAACAGACTTCATTCCATACTTTGATTCAAAATCCTTGAGAATAGTTTCTATTATAAATTTAGTATTAGCATATGGATTAATTGGATTGGATGGCTCATTCTCTGCTATAGGGATTTTTCTTGGATTACCATATATTGAACAAGTAGACGAAAAAATAAAATTCTCAACTTCATTTTCTGAACAAGCTTTAATTAAGTTGAAACTTCCAACAACATTATTTTGATAATACTTGGTTGGATTTTCAACAGATTCACCGACATAAGCTAATGCAGCAAAATGAACTACTGAGTCTGGTTTGTATTTCTTAAAAATAGAATTTAGCTTTTGGTTATCATTAATATCTGCTTTTTCGAAAATTACATTTTTAGGAATGGATTCTTGATGACCTCTGCTTAAATTATCAATGATAAACAATTCTACATGATTTTCAATCAGAAGTTTTACAAAATGAGACCCAATATAGCCAGCACCGCCAGTGATTAATATTTTCAAAACAATGCCCAATTTTTACGAATAAAAAATACAAAAATTATTTCTTTGATAAATTTATCATTCCTATTTTTTAGCATCATCCATCTAATTGCAGCTTCACAAAAATTGATTTAATTTGATCATCATAATTCATGAGTTAACTATGTCAAAACTACCAATCCAATTTGAAAAGTTCTTAAAAAATTATCCAACTGTAGCAGTAGCATATGAAAATTTAGGTGGAGCTGTACATGAATCTGGTCCGTTGGATGAAAAAACAAGAGTCTTAATTAAACTTGCAATCTCTATAGGTGCCAGAATGGAAGGTGCTGTGCATGCTCAAGTGAGAAAAGCAATTAAATTAAAAATTAAGAAAGAGGAAATTAAACAAGTTGCTTTATTGGCAATTACCACAATTGGATTTCCTTCATCAATGGCTGCAATGAGTTGGATTGATGATTTGTTAGACAAGAAAAAAGGCAAATAATTTTGAGCAATTCAATGGATAGTTTTTCTGTTATTAATTCCTCACAACAAATAAACAGAGTAACTGCTGTTTGGGGATTTAGTGAAGCAGCATTCGGTGGCATCCTTCATGCATTACACATTCCGTTAACTGGATTATTTGTAGGCGGTGCTGCAGTAATTTTTATTTCTCTTATTGCTCATTACTCACAAAACAAAAATCAGATTTTAAGATCAACAATAACTGTAATTATTATTAAAGCTATTATAAGTCCATATACACCATTAACAGCATATCTTGCAGTTGCGTTGCAAGGAGTTTTCGGATATTTATTTTTTAAATTTATTAAAATTGAAAAAGCTGCAGCCTTTTTATTAGGAATTACTTCGTTGCTCTACTCTGCAATGCAAAAATTAATAATCCTCACATTAGTTTTTGGAGAAAGTTTATGGAATTCGATTAATCAATTTACTGCGTTTATCTTTATGCAATTTGGATTGAATAAAGAAGTAGTTCCCGCAAACATTAGTCTAATTTTAATTTTTTTATATGCTGGCATACACGTCATTGGCGGATTTTACTTTGGTATCACCGCTGCAAATATTCCGGTTTTGATTAAGAAACAGAATATTTTTTATCAAGAATTAAATTTATTCCACGTAAAGGAAAGTGATTTATTCGAAAAGAAAAAAAATGCAAAGAAAAAATGGTATCGAAAACCAACTGGAATATTTTTTATTATGCTTTCAATAGGTTTTATGATTGGTACTTATTTATCACCAGAATTAGATACTGATGGTTCGATTTCTATTTTGGTCATGCTGATAAGGGCATTTTTGATCACATTTATTTGGTTCAGTGTTTTATCACCATTAATTCTTAAAAAGTTCAACCGGATTATTGAAAAGAAAAAATTTGAAAAAGCTTCTGAACTTAATGCAATTACAAGTTTATTCCCTGATTTTAAAATGATTATTAATTATTGCTGGAAAAAGAATAGTAACTTAAAAGGAATTAAACGTATTAATAATTTCATTCGATGTTCATTGTACTTGTTATTAACACCTGAGGTAAAAATTAATGGCTGAGTTGCTAATTTTTACTGGCCCGGTTAAGTCCGGGAAAACCACTGAACTAATGCAATGGGCTTCAACCAAAAAAAATATTGATGGAATTTTTCAACCGATTATTGAAGAGAAAAGATTTTTATACCACATTACTTCTAAGACTCTTAAACAATTTGAAGCAGATAAAAAAATAAATGTAGTTGAGATTGGAAATTACAAATTATTACAAGAAAGTTTTGATTGGGCAAAAAATATTTTAATGCGTGCATTGGAACAACCACTAGATTATTTAATTATTGATGAAGTTGGTCCATTAGAGCTTGAAGGGAAAGGTTTAGAACCAACCATAACTGAATTGTTACGAAATGAGAAAAAGTTTTTAGGTAAAATTATTTTTGTTGTAAGGGAAAGCTTATTAGACAAGTTTATTCAGCATTATAAATTAGAAACGAAATACAATTTATTTAAAACGTAGGGAAGGGTCATTGGACCCTTCCACTGAAAAAGATTTAATTAAAAACGAACGGTCATAGACTGTTCATTACAATTTATAATCCTACACTCAACCCAATATTAAATAATGTAGTTGCAAGATCACTTGCACTGTTATCATACTCATTAGCAATAAAGCTTTGAGTTGCAGCTTTTACAGAATTATTTAATGCAGTTTCAAAAGCGCCGTTTAAAACAATCCTATCAGAAATTTTATAACTAACTCCACCCATCAAATGAGTTTCAACTACTGCTGGAAATACTGGGAATATTGTTGCCGCCGGAACTGGATTAGCTCCATTTGCAAATCCTAACCGAAGAGTTAATTCATTTGTAACATTATATTCACCGCCAACTTTAATTAAAATTTGGTTTTCCCAGTTCATAGGGAAATCAATAGTAAATGATCCGCTGTTCCCCATCATTTTATTAATATTTGTATTAGCTCCGCCAGATAATTTTAAAGTCATTTTATCAAATGCATCTGCCCAATTTAACCATTCTACGTCTGCTGATAAGCTTAACTCAGAGGATGGTTTATATGAAATTCCAAACCCAATTGATTGAGGAAATTTAAGATCAACATCCAAATCATATTGAGCAACTACACCTTTACTCATATCAATACCTAACTGGCCAAACATTTGCATAACAGCAGCTTGAGCTTGTTGTGCAGTCATACCAGGATTTTGCATCATTACACCTTGAACTGCTTTTCCGAATGCATCATTTAACTGATAGGTCATATCCATCAGTGCTTTTCCATTAGTATAAGTTAAGGAAGTTGGTAATGTATAGCTCACACCAAGTGAAAGTTCATCATCAACGTTATAAGCTAAACCAATTTTTCCATTAAAACCGATTCCAGTTAAGTCGCTCATTTTAGCGAAAGCTGTCACTTCATCATAACCAAATCCGCCCATTGATGGTGGTGCTGAAAACATTTGTCCAAATGTCATCCCTGGCATAGCTGTCCCTTGCATTGCAAGTGGATTTAACGAATAGGGCATCCAAAATTCTAACATGCTGAAAACTAAATGAAGACTTGCACCAACAGAAAAATTATCGCTTAATTTATAAGCAAAAGATGCACCTCCTTGCATTACAGCTAATTTAGAGTGGTATTCTTGCAAAGTGAATGAACCATTTTGTTCACGGAACAAAGCATGCTTTAATTTAAAATCTGCACCCATTCCACCAGCAGTAAACATTCCAACGCCCCAAGAAAAATCGCTTTCACTGCTAGTGTTAACATAAGCAACATCAGGTAATGGAAAAATATTATCATCCCCATCAGCATCGTTCAACGAATTTTTGAAATGAAGTCTTGGAAGCATAACTGAAAATGAAACATCAAGCATAGAATTATTTAGGAAAGAAATTCCAGCCGGGTTTGTCATCATCAATTCACCGCTATCAAAATTACCAATAGAAACACCACCTCTGCCAATTGATTTTGCATTGAATCCAACCATTCGAGTTCCCGTTTGCGCTACCATAAAGGTTGAGAAAAGAATCATCATTAAAAATGATTTCATAAATAATTTCATAGACTACTCCTTATTATTAAATAATGTTTTTTTTATTAAGTAAAACACTTAATCTAATTCGTATGAATTACCTAAAATTGCTTTGCGAATCGATTCATCCAAAATACCAGGCATACTCATGTGATTCATAAATGCAGCCATTCCAGCATCCCAGAAATACATATCCATTCTAAACATTTCCCTTGCAGTGTGAACTACTAATTGGTTCCCTTTTTGCATTACCAAAACTTCAATTGGATAAGCGGCAGCATGGTCAATTCCGGGACATTTATTTGCACTGTTTTCTCTACTAGACCCAGCAATATGAAATGACAATCCCTCAGTTCTTGTTCGCGTAATTCCAAGAACAACTGCCGATGAATCAGGAGAATATTCTTTGCTTATTATTTTCCATTTTAAAATTTCAGGAGATGAAGTCCATCTGTAATCAACATCATCTTTAGTTGGTTTGAAATTTTTCAGATTATTATTTATTTCGGAAAGTAATTTTTCAATTCCAGTTTTTCCTTCGGCATTTTTCCTTGAATAAACTTGTGGAAATTGATCTTCATCATTAAAAAAAGTCATCTTGCCAACCATCATAAACATATCGCGAGAGGACTCTTGCAAATCTTCATCACTTCTGATCGGTGGCATTGGTATTTCAACTTTACTTCCGCCACTGATAGAATGAATTACTTTGATTAACTGACCTTTAAATTCTTTTGTTCTGTTTACAACTTGAAAATATTCTTTTTCTTTTCCTTCTTCATATAAGTCATTAAATATTATCCTATTAATAGTTTCTGGATCGGCAATTTGGACTTGAATTCCATCTTGAGTTTCGTATATACCAATTCGCAAAAACGCAGCAACAAGATATTTATTACCATATGATGTAACCATTTTTGAATATAAATTATTTGTTGCAACAATTAATTTAGCCTTCAATCCGCATTGTTCTTTTTTATCCTTTCTTACAACATCAGGCGTTGACAAATCATCAAAGTATTGTACATTAAATCCAGCACTTTCTAATTTGCTCTTTACTTCTTCACCAACTTTTTGAATATCACCTTTAATGTTTGATACAGTGAGAAGATAAATTCCGTGCTTCGAAGCAAAGGATTGAGATATAAAAGCCAATACAAATAAAACAAATAGTTTCT
>VGVY01000042.1 GCA_016873835.1 Ignavibacteria bacterium | reverse complement strand
CTCCTATTTTATACTTATTCATCAAGGCATCTTTCGTTAAGAACCCTCGTTCATATTCCCGTACCACTTGCACCTTAAATGATTGGCTATAATTTCTTGCTTGGGGGATCGCTATTTCTTCTTTCATTTTTTGACTCCTGTTTTTTCTTCTTCAGTAGTCAACTTTTTTCAGGACGGGACAAAATATAAAAACCCCTCTTAAAGTAAGAGGGGTAAATTCCTATTTCTTTTTTGCTTTTTCTATTTCCTTTTTGAAGCTTTCGTAAGAATGCTTTCCTTCGAGGAAGGATGTTTTTTTCCCATTCTTATCATATAAAAAAGATGCCGGCAAGGCTCCATTCCAATCTTTATCAAGAGCATTAATTAAATCTTCATCCCCTTCAAAACCATTTACATAAGAAACAAAATTTACATTCTGCGATTTCAAAAATGGAATGATCTTAGATTCAACTTCTTCGGGAAAATCTACAGTAATACCAACAAATTCGACATCTTTGAATTCATCCGCAAGTTTTACCAACGAAGGAAATTCCTCTCTGCACGGGACACACCAAGTTGCCCATAAATTCAAAAATAATGGTTTCCCTTTTCTTTCCTTAATAAGTTTTTGAAGTTTTGGTTTTGTGATTGTCTCAACTTTTATGCTGGAGTTTTGAGCATAAGCTTCATTTACAAATAAAAATCCAATGACAGCAAAAAATAGAACAGAAAGAATTTTTTTCATTTTATTTCTCAACCCTTTTAATTGTGCAGCCAAAAGCTTTAGTTTGTTTAACACTTACTTCTTTGCCAGAAAGAATTTCATCAAGTGCAGTTCTTAAATCTTGAGTCTTAATATTTTCTTTTTTTCTCGAATCATCAATTCTACCATGATAAACAACATCATATTTTCCATTTAAAACATAAATTTCAGGAGTAAAGGATGCTTCAAATTTATCAGCAATAACATTATTGGGATCTTTAAGAATTACAAAATCTAATCCATTTTCTTTAGCATGATCTTTAACTTCTTCAGCATCCTCAGCTTTATTGGAATTAATTCCTAAAAAAGTAATCCCTTTGTTTTTGTAATCATTGTAAATAGAAGCCATTCTATCGTTGTAGTCATTTGATACCGGACATTTTGTTGCTACAAACATTACTACAATTGCTTTAGAGTCTTTGTAATCTGAAAGTGAATGTTCCTTACCTTTGTAATCTTTCAGTTTGAAATTATCTATTTTATCTGGTCCGCTTGCAAAAAGATTTATTGAAAAAATGCTTATTAAAAGCAGAGTTGAAAATAAGTTCCTTTTCATGATTCGTTCCTTTCTGATTTGATTCTGGGTTCAAAGATATTTAATGATACTACAGATTGTCAAACAATTCAAATTATAATATAGTTTCAAAAATTTTCCAACTTAAAAATACTTCTAGCTCTTTTATAAAATTTTAAGCGAACAAATTCACATTTAATTTTGTTATACTTTACGGAAGAATCATTAAGCAAAGGTGAAATATGAGAAAAGTTCTATTATTGATCTCAATAAGTGTATTTTTTCTTAATTCTTGCCAGCCAACAAGCGCACAAATACAAATTGAACCAGCATTTCCAAATTTATCATTCGAACAACCAGTCGATATTCAATATGCAAAGGACGGGTCAAATAGGTTGTTTATTGTCTCACAGCCTGGAACAATATATGTGATAGAGAATAACCAAACTACATCAAATAAAAAAGTTTTTTTAGATATCAGAGAAAAAGTTCTCTTCGGTGGTGAACAAGGATTGCTTGGTCTTGCATTCCATCCGAACTTCAAAAACAATGGATATTTTTATTTGAATTACACTGCTAATAATCCAAGGCGTTCTGTTATTTCAAGATTCAAAGTAAGCAGCAATTCAGAAGCTGCTGACAAATCAAGCGAATTGATTTTATTGACCGTCGATCAACCGTATTCTAACCACAATGGAGGGCAGATTTCTTTTGGGCCAGATGGATTTTTATATTTTTCATTGGGTGATGGAGGTTCAGGCGGTGATCCTCAAAATTATTCTCAAAATTTAAAATCATTGCTAGGGAAAATTGCTCGCATCGATGTTAATTCTCCATCAGGTAATTTACACTATTCAATTCCATCTGATAATCCCTTCAAAGGAAATACAAATAATTTAAGCGAAGAAATTTATGCTTGGGGTTTAAGAAATGTTTGGAGATTCAGTTTTGATAAACAGAATCGTCTCTGGGCTGCAGATGTTGGGCAAAACGCATGGGAAGAAATTAATTTAATCGAAAAAGGAAAAAATTACGGCTGGCGAATTATGGAAGGGAATCATTGTTTTAATCCTCAAACTAATTGCAACACAACAAACTTAACAATGCCTATTTGGGAGTACGGACATAATCAGCAAGGTGGTTATTCAATAACTGGAGGCCATGTTTACGAAGGACTAAATGCAAAAGAACTTTTAGGTAAGTATGTATATGGAGATTATGTTACCGGAAACATTTGGGCGCTTGATTATAAAAATGGAACTGCAGTTAATTCTTTAATCGCTCCATCAAGCCACAATATTTCAACTTTTGGTGTTGATCAGAATAATGAGTTATACTTTGCAAATTATTCAACGGGCAGACTTTACAAATTCAAAGGGACTCCTTCGACCAAAGTTGGAATGAATTCATTGCCAAAAGATTTTCAATTAGATCAGAACTTTCCAAATCCATTTAATCCAACAACTACTATTCAATATGTCATTCCTAACGTAAAGACGGCTCATCTTCCTCGTCAAGACCGAGCCTGGACGGGTGAGACGTCTCTACATTATGTTACTCTAAAAATCTACGATATACTTGGAAGAGAAGTTGTTACTCTTATAGATGAATTATTAGAATCTGGAACATATCAAGCAAAATTTTCCAACACTACTTCTCAATTAAATAGCGGTGTTTATTTTTACAGATTAGCTTATGGAAATTCTTACCAAGTCAAAAAAATGATCCTTTCAAAATAACTTTATTGCTATTCATGAAACTATACTTAAAATAATATATTACTCGTATGAAAAAAATTCTATCAATTATTTTTGTTTTGTTTTTATTTGGTTTTCTTAATAATCAATTACAATCTCAAACTCTGAGAGAAAGAATTGGTCAAATGGTTTGGACAAGTTTTTCCGGCACACGTTTAAACGACACAATAAAAATAGATTTACAAAAAAGAAACCTGGGAGGCGTAATATTATTTGCCGGTAATATTACTAGCCCCTCCCAGGTTAGATATTTGAACGACACAATTAAAATGTTTGCTAAAACTCCGCCTTTCATTGCTGTTGATCAAGAAGGCGGAAGAATTGCCAGACTGAGTAAAAGTAATGGATTTGATGCTTCGTATTCAGCATTCACACTTGGAACAACTTTCAATATAGAGGATTCGACAAGAAAATCTGCAAATATTATGGCAAGCTGGTTAAAACAGAGCGGTTTTAACGTGAATCTTGCACCAGTTGCAGATGTTAATGTAAATCCAAATAGTCCGGCAATCGGAAAATTGGAAAGAAGTTATTCACAATTCCCTCAATTAGTAGCAAATCATGCTGCATGGTTTATTAACGAATTCAATAAACAGAATATAATTGCATGTTTGAAACATTTCCCCGGCCATGGAAGCGCGCTTCAAGATTCTCATCTTGGTTTTACTGATATTACTAATACTTGGACAAATTCAGAATTAATTCCCTATCAATCATTAATTTCAACTGGTTATGATAATATTGTAATGACTGGGCATTTATATAATTCCAAGCTTGATGTTTCTTATCCGGCATCACTATCTAAAAAAGTAACAACTGATTTATTGAGAAGCCAGATAGGATTTTCCGGAGTTGCAATCACAGATGGAATGTCCATGCAAGCAATAACAAATAATTATTCATTTGAAGATGCAGTAGAATTAGCTGTTAATGCCGGAAATGATATTTTACTTTACACATCTACTTTGAGAAACGGCAAATCATTAGCAAATAATTTAATAGATATTATAGAGCAAAGGGTTTTAAGCGGAAAAATTTCCCAATCAAGAATCAATGAAGCTTACACGAGAATTATTAATTTAAAATCAAAGTTTGGATTGCTCACATCTGCTAAGTATTTGACTTCATCATCAATTCCAGAAAATTTTAAATTATATCAAAATTATCCAAACCCATTTAATACAAATACTACAATCTCATATCACTTGGATTTTTCTGGAAAAGTTAGCTTAAAAGTTTTTGATATATTAGGAAGAGAAATTACAACGCTTGTTAATAGTGAACAAAATAAAGGATTTTACACCGTTCATTTTGACAGCGATGTTTTTAATTTATCTAGCGGAATATATTATTATTCCATAACAACCGAGAAAGCAATTCAAACAAAAAAAATGATTCTGGTTAAATAAAAAACTCGAGTACTATGGAACACTATAAATACGGTTTATTCTCAAAAATTTTGTATCGATATGCAAACATTATTGCGACACCTATTCTTCTCATACACCTTTTATCTTCAATAATGATTATGCTGGAAACATGGTATTTTATTTTTTTTGCGCTGATCAATTCATTAATTATAATTGTACTTAACAAATACTATTACAAGACATATCAGAATTTCCCATTTGAGATATTTGCTGATAATGAAAAAATAATCTGCAGAAATTTTTTCTTAAGCAAAAAATCATATGAAATAAAACATGTAGATATTTCTAAGATTTCAGGAGGATTTTTCAGCGGATGGCCAACTAGACCAGTCTATATTCATGATAAGAAAAATAATGTAACAATTGGTTTTTATTCTCACGTAGGAAATTTTCAGAAGCTGGTGACAAAAATATTGCAGAATGTGCCGCAACATCTCTATAATGAAATTGTAGATAATTTGAAAAAGAATAGATCTGAAGTAAAAAAATAATAACCCATCGCAAGGATGGGTTATTAAGATTTCAATTATTATGCTTTATAAATTAAGATAGCATCCTTAGCAGCTTTTGCAATTCTGAATTTAACTGATTTTTTAGCTGGGATCATAATTTGTTCACCAGTCTTTGGGTTTCTGCCCATTCTAGCTTTTCTATCAACCACAACTAGCTTTCCTAAACCAGGAATAACAAATGATTTTTTAGCTTCTTTATAAGCAAGAGCAACAAACTCAGAAATAAATTCACCAGCTTGTTTTTTTGTTAAGCCGGATTTTTGTGCCATATGAGCAACTAATTGGCTTTTAGTCATCGCCATGATTTAACCCCTTTATTTATTGGATGTAAATTCAAACGAAATTTAGCACTTTTTTAAATTAAAACAAACAGTTTCTGTCTTTTTTATGCAACAATTGATTTATCTTGCAACCTCGTTATTAAGCAATGTTTATAGGGTTCGTAGCGATATCATAATTAATGACTTTTAAGAGTGTATAATTAAAATTATTTTAGTAAAAAGAATAATAAAACTATTGTGAAAAAACTTTTAATTAAAGTTCTGTTCGTATTCATTTTAATTTTAACTAACAACTTTGTATCCGCTAATCAACAAGAAAAGCCGTTAAAAGACGTTTCCCCTGATTCATCAAAAAAAACAATAATTTCTAATATTGATTCTATTAAAACTACATCACCCCAAAAATTGATTCCAATAAAAAATGAAAATCTACTCAGTGACAATTTCGCAAGAAATATTATAAGAAAACAAACATTAAACAGAAGTGATTATAGAAACGCATCAGAGTTTACGCTTAATTTCCCTTTTGGATTCATTCGTGAATTAGGCAGTTTAGGGCAGCCATCCGAAATAATGCTTTATGGAAATGGATTTAAGAATATTACTTATTTGAATGATGGAATTCTGATTAATAACAGACTCTCTAATTCCCTTGATGCAAATCTAATTCAATCCGAAGGAATTGATTCAATAGAGGTACTACCATTACCACGTGGATTTCTTTATGGAACTAACAGCAATATTTCAACTATAAATGTTATACCGTCTGATTATTCTCTGAAAAAACCCTTCACTAGAATTAAGTTTTATCAAGCTCCAAATGAAGAAGGGATATTTGATGGTATTTTTCATGCTCAATTTAGTGAAAGATTAAGTACTTTTTTTGAAGTTACACATCAAAGCACTCTCCCAAGATTTAGGAATTCCGAATTAAGTCTTTGGCAAGCAACGGCACGATTAAGATACATTGTAAATAATAAACTTACCCTGGTTGGGAATTACAATTACGCAAGATCAATCGTTCAATTATTTGGGGGTGTTGATGCAGATACAATTCGTGCTAACTATTCAGCTGATCAATTCGAAGAAATTTTATATGATAATTTTTTAGCTCCCGTTAAGTTTAATAATCGATATCAAAAAGCATCAATACAAAATTTTTCAGTTAGATTATTGGGAGATTTTCTTTATAATAATCCAACTGATTTAACTTTTTATTTTAACAATGGTCTTACTGAGTTCCGCCAAAATGAAGTAGATTCTTCTCAATTGCAGTCGAACATCGATAAAATAATGGTTAACAATGAATTTTCTACGTATGGTATGCGTCTTGTGCAGAATTTTAATTTGGGGTTTGGAAAGCTAATTACCATTTCTGAATTAGAAAAAACCGAAATTAACACTCCGCTTTTAATTAAAGAAAAATCAAGTACTAATTTTGCAACAAGTGCAAAGATTTCAATATCATTACCCAATTCCATCGGAGAAATAAACTTATTTAATAAATATTCCGATTACTTTGGTAAAAGTTATTTAGGCTTTGGTTTTGATGGTATTGTATCGATATCAAAATCATTTTCTACATACATTGGTTATTCTAACTTTCAAAAACCATTTGATCTTTTTGTAAATGAAGCTGATTTGTATTTCATAGATCATACCAAAATTGAAAAGATTTCGGTTACAGAAGTGAAATTGAATTATACTAAAGACTCATTTGATCTATCATTATCTTATTTTTCCCAAAATCTCTCGAATCATCTCTTAGCTACAACCATCAAAAAATTACCCATAAATAATGATGAGATTTACTTCTTTACATCAAAGAACATAAAGCTTCAAGGATTAAATTTGTTCAGCAACATTAACTTTTGGAAATTTAATTTAGTTACTAATACCAGCTATTATTTCAATGATGAGAATCGAAATGAACTTGGGCTCCCAAAATTTATATCTTACGGTGGGATATATTATATCGATACATTGTTTAATTCCAATCTTCAACTTAAAATGGGTATAAACTATAGTTCGATAGGAAAACGAATTGGATTAAATATTGATTTTGAGAGAAGCATCTCAACTACTTATACTCATCTTATTGGACCAACTATTAGGTCTATCCCAAGCAAATCATCAGAAGAATTTGATTCTGAATTTCAATTAGATTTCTTTTTAGCCGGCACAATACAAGAAAATGCAACCTTATATTTTGTATTTGAGAATTTACTGAATAATAAATATTTCATTGTTCCATATTATCCTCAACGCGAGCGCGGAATTAGATTAGGAGTAGCTTGGGAATTTTTTGATTAGAATTTCTATAATTAAATTATTTTGTACTATTAACCTTTAAATAATAAAATAATCATGAAAAAAATAATATTGCTTCTTTTCTTCTTTTCACTACCAATTATCGGTCAAACTATTGTTACTACTAATCCTCAATATCCTACACAAACCGATAATATTACAATAACATTTGATGTGAAGAATGCAACACATGCAAATAAGATTGCTGGTTATACTGGTGATGTTTACACGCATACCGGAGTAACAATTAAAATAGGCAGCGGTTCAGCTTCTAGATGGCAAAAAGTAATTGGTAATTGGGGCAATAACTCCGTGCAACCTAAGCTTACTAGAATAGGAAATGATCTTTATCAGCTAATAATTTACAATCCTCGCAATTTTTATTCTGTTACAAATTCAGTAGAAAGAATTACAGAACTCTGCTTCGTCTTACGCAGTTCTGATGGTTCAAAGCAAACGGAAGATTTATTCGTTCCTCTATTTGAATCAGGAATTAGTGTGTTAATCAACACACCTACAGTTAATACTGAATTTGGTGACCCCATGCGTTCGCCAGTATTTATAAAATCTGGCGAGACAATTAATATAAATGCCACTGCTGCAACAGTTGGCACGACAGCATCTTCAATGAAAATTTTTGTTAATGGAATTGAAAAAGCATCGGCATCAACTAGCACTGTCAGTTTTCAATTTATTGCCAATCAATACAATGCTGGAAGAAATGATGTTAAAGTAACTGCAACGGATATTACTGGTCAAAAAGACTCTTCTCAATTTGTAATTATGAGAAATCCAACAATAAATAATGCAGAAGTTCCTTCTGGAATAAAACATGGAATCAATTACAATGGCAACAGTGTAACAGTAGCAATTTTTGCACCGAATAAAAATTTCATCTACTTGATAGGCGACTTCAATGATTGGAAAGTTGATGTGAATTATTTAATGAACAAATACAGTCCAAAACCGGATAGTACAATATGGTGGCTGACTCTATCAAACCTTATTTCAAACCAAGAATATGCTTATCAGTATCTAATAGATGGAAACTTAAGAATTTATGATCCATACACTGATAAAGTTTTAGATCCAAGCAATGATAGTGAGATCATTTCTTCTGGTATTTATCCAAATTTAAAAACTTATCCAAATCAAAAAACAAGCGGTATTGTTTCAGTTTTTCAAACTAATCAAACTCCATTTAACTGGAAGGTTAAAAACTTTATTCGTCCTTCCAAGGATAAACTAATTATTTATGAATTGTTGATAAGGGATTTTATCTCAACTCATTCGTATAAAACACTTGCAGATACAATAAGTTACATCAAAAAATTAGGAGTGAATGCAATTGAACTGATGCCAATATCAGAATTCGAAGGGAATGATAGTTGGGGTTATAATCCGATGACTTATTTTTCCCCGGATAAATATTATGGTCCAAAAGATGAATTGAAAAAATTTATTGACCTTTGCCATGAAAATGGAATTGCAGTCATTTTAGATATAGTACTTAATCACGCATACAATTCAAATTCTATGGCTCGGATGTATTGGGAGAACGGACGCCCATCATCAAGCAGTCCTTGGTTTAATGTGCAATCAAACTTTCAAAATCCAGATGCTCAATGGGGCAACGATTTTAATCATGAAAGCAAACACACTCAATACTTTGTTGATAGAGTTCTTGAGTACTGGTTAACTGAATATAAATTTGACGGCTTCCGTTTTGATTTTACAAAAGGAATTGGAAATAATATAAAAACCATGTCTGATCCTTGGGGAAGCAATTATGATCCCGATAGAATTCGGCTTTTAAAAAGAATGGTTGATAAAGTTTGGGCCTACGATCCAACTGCAATTATGATATTTGAACATCTTGCAGTTAATTCCGAAGACCAGGAGCTCGCACATTATAAAAATGGAATTCTTATGTGGGGCAACATGAATTACAATTACAATGAAGCTACTATGGGTTGGTTAAGCGGTTCTAATTTTAATGGCATTTCTTATAAGTCAAGAGGCTGGAATTCACCACACCTTATTGGATATATGGAAAGTCATGATGAAGAAAGACTAATGTTTAAAAATTTGACATATGGTAATTCTTCTGGAAGTTACAACATAAAAAATCTGACTACTGCATTAAGAAGACAACAGCTTGCTGCAGTTTTCTTTTTAACAATTCCCGGTCCTAAAATGATTTGGCAGTTTGGAGAACTTGGATATGATATTTCTATCAATCAAGGCGGAAGGCTATCACGAAAACCAATTAAATGGGAATATTATAATGATAATGAGAGAAGAAAATTATTCAATGTTTATGCTGCATTAAATCAACTTAAGACAAACGAACCGGTTTTTTCTAGCTCTAATTTTGTTCTTAATGCATCTGGTTCTGTTAAAACTATTACGATCTCTGATAATACAAATAATGTTATAATTATTGGGAATTTTGATGTCGTGTCTCAAACAACAACTTTGTATCATCCAAAACCTTATACTTGGAATGAATATTTTACACGTGACAGTGTTTACATTACAGATTCTGGATTTCAAATTACATTGCAGCCTGGCGAATATCGTTTATATTCTACATTAAAATTTCCAAAAATAAATATCCTCACTAGCGTGAAAGCAGAAGAGGTAATTCCAAGTGAATTTAAACTTTACCAAAATTATCCCAATCCATTTAACCCAACAACAACAATTCAATTTGTCATTCCGAGTCCGTCAATTGACGGGCGAAGGAATCTTGAAGATTTCTCGTCGCAAACTCCTCGAAATGACAATGTGTGGGTAACACTAAAAGTTTATGATATACTTGGGAGGGAAGTTACAACTCTTGTAAATGAATTTTTACAACCTGGAACTTATAATTCTCAATTCTCAATTCGTAATTCTCAATTACCAAGTGGTGTTTATTTTTATCAATTAAAAGCTGGCAATTTTATACAAACAAAAAAGATGATGGTCGTGAAATAAATTTATTTCGAAAGAAATGACAATAATATAGCCGATGCACTTGCAACATTTAGTGACTCGGCTTTTCCTTTTCTTGGAATTGTTATTGTGTAATCTGATAATGCTAACATTTCTTTTGACGGTCCATGTGCTTCATTTGAAAAAATGATTGCACTTTTTGAAGGAACAATAAATTCATAAATATTTTTTCCATTTAAATCTGCACACAGTACAGTAAAACCATTTTTTTTCAATTCTTTTATTTGATTAATTAGATTTACATTTTGAAAAATATTCACATGAAATATTGCTCCGGCAGAAGCTCTAATCACTTTTGGATTATAAACATTCGCACAGTCAATGCCGGCAAACACTGATTTAATTCCGAACCAATCACAGTTGCGTAAAATTGTGCCCAAATTCCCTGGGTCAGAAATATTTTCTAGTACTGCTAATAACTTATGTTTTGAATATTCAATTTTTGCTAATTCTGGAAAGTGAAAAATTCCAATAATTTCTTGTGGGGTTTTTGTATCGGCTATTTTTTCTAGTTCATTCTTTTTAATGATATGAATTTCTTGCTTACTTATAAATCTGTTTTCAAATAAAGTTGAATTAGTTTTGAAATAATTTTGCGTTGATAACAAAACTTCGCATTCAATTCCATGCGTTAAAGCTTCAAGAATTAACTTATGTCCCTCAACAACAAACTTTTTGTACTCATCCCTAAATTTTTTTTGACTTAGCTGGATAAAATAGTTCAACTGATTTTTTGTGAGCATGGCTAATAAGAAATTTTGAAAAGAAAGTTACAAAAGTTTGCATAGAATGGTAATTTATTTTAGATTTGAGCCGCAAAATTTGAAATTTTGATATAATGAATTTGCTGGCGTAGCTCAGCTGGTAGAGCAGCTGATTTGTAATCAGCCGGTCGGCGGTTCAAATCCGTCCGCCAGCTCAAGAAACCCCGAAATCGAAAGAAATCGGGGTTTTTATTTTTAAACAAATGTAACTTTTACTGATATTTTCGGACTTTTAGCTATTCAAAATGATATGACTATTGCAAAACTATTGCAAAATTTTTATTAATAATTTATTTCCCATTTAACTGGTTTTAATTTCTCTAAAATCTTCAAACTCACTTTTATGTTCTTCAAAAAAGTTTCAATGGATTTTTCTACAGAATAGATTTGCCTTTAGGTTTTGTGATTTTGTTTTTAGCGATATGAAATAGTTTGATGTCTGACATTTATTTGTCAATTAGTTATTAATTAAATGCAATGGAAACAATTTTATTATTTACCAATTTTTTCTTCACATCAATATAAATTGACTGCTCACCGAAAATAGCTTTTGCATTATTTACTATCTCGTGCTCGAATTCCTTTTCGGTTTTGTATTCGTAAGGAGTAAATATTTTGTTGTTATGGATAAGATTATTCATTCTTTTATTCTCCGCTTTCCCATTTCTTACAAATATCCTCAAAGTTAGGTGCTTGGAAATTCTCCCTTGACCATATTTCAGAAAATTTTGGATCTCGACTATCGGGTGTTGGATTAACATCTCTGATTGTAACTTGTACAGGCGCAGTCACACAATCCCCCATAACTAATGCTGATCTTTGTGGTAAAGATGGTAATTGATTAAGTAAATCATGACTGACAGAAGAAATAACAGAACGAAAATATTTTTGATCCTCAGGATTTTGAATTCTATGCACTATGAATGAATTGCACTGAGCCATAATAGTCTTTGATAATTCACTTGGGCGTTGTGAAGCTATTAAAAGACTTAATCCAAATTTTCTACCTTCCTTAGCAATTTTTTCGAAAACTTGTCTTGCTCTTACTTGCCTTTCAGTTTGAGTAAATTCTGGGATATAGTGATGTGCTTCCTCTAAAACTAATACAATTGGGAAAGATCCACGATTTTCGATTCTCTGCATGAATTCAAAAATTAATCTTCCCACCAAAGCTGTTACATTTTCTAATACATCACTAGATATTTTACTAAAATCCAGAATTGTAATTCTGTGTCTTTTGTTTTCGTTAGTAAATTTTAATACTTCATATTGCTTTTTGCAATATTCAGCCCAAGGCACACTAATTTCATCAGAATTATTAAATGGGTTTTCACCCAAAATATATCTTAAAAATTGAGCTAAACTATTTTCAAACTTTTCATTCTTAAAAATAAATCCATAACGTTTATCATTAAAATATTGTTCTAGACGCAACTGCAGAGTGCCAATATAATTACGAATTCTGTTATCATTTTCTTGGGCATAACGATCAATGTATTGTGGGAAAGTTGACACAATGAATTCCCTAAAATCAAAATATTGAGGTGTGTCAATTCCATAATTATACTTTGAAGCTAAAGTAAGTTTATGCAAATTTTGGGCAATATAAACTTCAATTTCATCTAATACATCTCTTACCTTACTAGCGTAATCAGCATCAATATTTCCATCAGCGCCTCCATACAATTTAGTAAGTTTTTCTAAAGATGAGATCATTGAAGCAATAAATTCTTCCATCTTTGATTCAGTTAGCATTTTATTGTTTTTTTCGATTAACTTTTTAATACCCTCTACTTGTTGATTAATATTTTTCTTATTATAATAACTTGCGCTACCAGTAGAGGGTTCGTCCAAAACTCCTTTTATAACTGATATGCCAGTATTGAGATCACTACTAAAATGCGAAACTCTTTGGTTTATATTTTCAATACCACGCGCTGCAGTAATTGCTCTAAAGAGGACAGGTCCTTGAGCCCCTTCTCCAGGACGAAATAATGCATAATAATCAGAACTATTCATAAACCAATGTGGTAAATAAAAACCGGTTGGTGTATCTGATTCATTCCTTATTATTAATCTTTCAAAAAAAGTATCTTTTATTTTTGATTTGGTGTCATCGTTATAGATAGTAAATGCATTCTCATACTCATTATTAGTATCGAAGATAATAAAGTGAGCATTCTTCATTTCCGGTTTATCTTCTAAGACAGAGCGAATTATAGCTGTAATTGTACAAGACTTACCAGAACCAGTGTTACCAAGTACTGCGGCATGTTTTCCGAAAAAATTATCTATGTCCAAAGCAATACTATAATCTGGAAAGACTGTAGATTTACCAATTTTAATATTTTTTTTATCGGCGTTGGTTTTAGAACTAAAAATAATTTCTAGTTCATCTTCAGTAATAGACCAAACTGGATTATCTAACGAAGGATATCCGACAACGCCATATTCAAATCTTGTTTCTTTTTCTTTTACTGATTCTTTATACTTAGTGACAATAGATCCAATCATTGTAACAGTCATCGTTCTTTTGGATTTTGGAAGAATAATAGCTGAGGAATCCTTATAATTCAATTCAGCATCTTCAAACATATTAACCTTAGTAACAATACCAACAATTTTATCCGAGCCGATAGGTATAATTATATATGAATTAATGATTCCGATCTTATGAGTACCAGCAAAACTATTTTTTACAAAGGATTGAGCCTCTTTATCCAATTCGATTGTTGCACTGTAAGAATTTACTGATACAATTTTACCAATTTTGCGATCTGATTCCATAGATCAACTCTTTGTAAATATTTTTTTAATTGTTGTTACTATACTTGGTTTACTTATAGTCACTGGTTTTTCTTCGTTTGGTAGTTCAACTATTTGATCCTTTTCAATTTGGTTTTCAGTTGTAATTAATTTTTTGTTTCCATTTTCATCTTTTTTTGGAAAGAGTTTATCAATCTCATCATTAATTTTTTCTTGAACTCTCATCTCTTCCATGTCAGGCATGATTTGATCAACAAAACCTTTGAAAGTACCAGTACCAATTAATTCACCGTTTTTTATTTCCCCACCGGAAATAACAATAATTCTGTTACTTCCAACAGTTTCAATTAACCTTGCTAATTCCTTATTAATGACTTCCCCTTCAAGATTCTTCTCTTTTCCTTCCGGCAAGACAATTATCAGATTAAATGTAGGTATAGAAAGCGCTTGATAAATTATTCTATTTATATGTTCATCTTTAAAACTATAGCCAAAAGTAAAGAGTGCTGTTTGTGGTCTGAAAAGTGAAGCTGAAAGAAAACGAAACATCTCAGAATAAGGGTAACCTAATGTTTCACCGTATTTCAAAGTTGAGGGATATATGACTAAATCACCAATCTGATCATCAGAAGGATATTCTTGTTTG
The DNA here is from genome assembly GCA_016873835.1 of Ignavibacteria bacterium. Classification (GTDB taxonomy): domain Bacteria; phylum Bacteroidota; class Ignavibacteria; order Ignavibacteriales; family Melioribacteraceae; genus DSXH01. The sequence continues at coordinate 5,446 of VGVY01000042.1, read as the reverse complement.
ATACCAGAAATATTTTCTGAACTTTCGTGAACCCGCTTCCAATTTAATGATCCATGTAATTTATACAATTGAACAACTCTATCTACACGATTAACATTCCCCTCAGTTATTTCACCAGGATAATACAAATCATAATTATAGGATTCTGACCTTAATCTTTTTTCAAAAGAACCTACAAAGCCATCAAAATAAAACACACCAGATTCATCTAAACATTTTTCGATAATTAAATCATAATTCGTTGTGAATATTTTTAAGCGTGGTAATCCAGTTTGACGGAGAAGTGCTCTTCTCATAAATTCCTTATGAGCATTTAATGAGGGATAATCAATCTTCTCGATAAAATTCTTGCAACTGTAGAAGATGAAACCTTTGATTAGCTTTATGGATGAATTTATTGATTCGTCTGAATGTTCATTACCATTAATTGAAATTTTAGTACTTGTATATGTAATTTGAGATAGTATACTTAAGGCAGTTTCAAAATCGATATCGGATTCTAAGTTATTGCTAAAATCAACAAGAAAATTGTATCCACTTTCATAATCATTCTCCATCGTTTTAGTAATCTTTTCATAAGCATATCTTTCCGAAGTTTTGCTATTTTCAAATTTTTTACCGAGGTGTTCAACAAACTTTTTTATACTAGAAATTGAAGGAGCTCCTAAAGCAAGAGATGCACCATTACCGAAGAGGAAATTAACGTTTCGAAGTAAAAGAAGATTTTTAATTCTTAACTGTAATTTTTCTTTTTCTTGCAGATCGTTTAAATCGAATGATTGGTTGCCAAAATAATACTTATTAGGTGAGTTCATAATTTTATCCATTTAATTTTATTAACTAGGCAAAAATGGTATACGTCCCTCTCCAATAGCATTCCCTAAACCATCTTTAACTAATTGAAAAATATTTTTACTCGCTAGACTGAATAAGCCGACTTTGCTTATAGAAGAACCCATTTTAAGTTTCTTGAGATTTTCATCGGGTTCAATCTGAAACTTAAGTTTAAAGATAGATTTCTGTTTGGAATCAAAAACCTCTAATCTAAAAAAATACGTTTGTTCTGAAACCTTTGTTTGTTCAATATGAAATAGGTAAGATTCTTTAGAAATTATTTCGTTTTTTAATAGCTCTGTGAAGGGTGATTTCTTTTTCATAATTTTAGTTGACCTTCAAATCTGTTTTGAATTCATATACTTATTCAATTTATTATCAAATCCCTATACACAGCCAAATAACTTGCCGTACTACGCAATGATTTTAGAACGCTTTTTATTTGCATAGCATATTTTTTGAAATCATTGCTGAGGACTAATAATATCTTTTCACAAGCAGCGGGATCTTCAGGCAGTAATATCTTTGTGCCTTTAAGCTCCAGCTCTTCGAAGAAGAAACGGAAAAGTTTTAGCTGACTGCTGCTTTTGAAACTTAATGCAATCTGTTTATTGCCTTCGATAAAATTAACATAATATGTACTAAAGAAATTACTATCACCGCTTTTTATATCTTTTGGAAATTTTGCGGGAAGATTTGGAATATTGATTTCTACCGTTTCTTTATTTTGGATGATTGAAGTGTATGAACGAACCTCTGGGAAACGCTCTTTAATTAATTTTAATGAAGTTTCATAATCTGGTTTTTGTTTCTTTTTTATTGTTGTTACAGAATCAGAATGTGTTTGTCGTTTGGAGACATAGCTACAAGCAGTTTCGTGTAACTCTTTAACGTCTTTCAAAGATAAACCAAGCGTTTCTAAAATAATTTGATCGAGTTTTATTCGATCTTTGCATTTTACTTCGTCAAAAATTGTTTGTTGCTCTCTATTTCTTAAAGACTCATAAATTTTCTCTAACTCACTTTGATAAGAAACCAATAACGTAGGATTAATAACCAAGGTATTTTCAACAACTATCACATCAACATCGCTAATTGTTTGACTACCAGTAAGTTGTCTCGCAAAAAGCTCTGCGAAATATCTAAACAGAGTACTATTAAGAATCAGAAATATTGTATCGCGGTATTTTGAATATTCTCTTGATACTTTGATGTTATAATTTACCTTATCACAGAATACTTTTGCTTTTCTGTTATCAATTAAACGAAATTTTTCACCAATCTTTGAAGGGAAAATAAAATCGCCGGTTGTTAAATCTTTGCCAAGGTTAAACCAATCTCTTTCATTTCCTTTTACAGTTGAAATTCTTTGAGCATTGGTGGGGTTATTATGAAGATCATATTCCTTTTCTCCAATTTCTATATACTTTGCAATTTTTGTATTGTATTTCTTTAATGCCGCTAAAGATTCATTGCAAATAAGAACATGGTAGCGCAAGTTCTTTTTATTTACTTCCAGGTTTTCAGCTTCTTTTTGAGATTTGAAAAGAGGTTGAAAATAAATCCGTTCCATTAAATGATGATTCTTTGTTAGTTCACTGTAATACCAGCCGTATTTTTCCCAACTGATTTTGTGTTTGCTTCTTTCATAGCCGAACTGAAGTTTGTATTCATCATCCGAAAGGTTTTTAATCTCTTCCGTGTCGTCAATAACATAAAAGAAATCATTGGCTCCGGATTTTATTCCATAGAAAACATCAACAATATTTCTTAATGGAATAAGTTTATTGCCGGCTTTATCAATTATGCGGTTATATATTTCCGGCGAGCGGAGATACTTAGCTCCCCAATTTCCATTCTCAAATTTACTGTCTGTTGTGCTTTCTTCTTCAAGCTGTTTTTGGATTCTAACGTTAACAAAGTAATTGTCATTTTTTATTTGTTTGTTAATCTTTTCTAATTGAGAAATAAAATTGATTACTTTATTAAATCTATCTTCGCTGTCGCTTTGACCAATCAACTCTTTATAATCTTTATACACGCGGATAAAGCGGACAGTGTTTTTTTCTCTTTCTTCGGGGTCGGAACATCTTTCGAGTATAAGAATAACTGTATTGATAGAAGCTGTTTCGAAGCTTCTAACTTTTTGATTATCAATTACCGCGATAATCTTAAAATTATCTAACAAGAATTTTTGAAGTCCGGCTCCAAATGCAACATCGAGCCAACTGCTGGAGATAACATAACCAAGACGACCGCCTTCTTTAAGAAATGCAGCAGTGTGCATTAAATAATAAACGTAAAGATCACTTTGCTGATTAATTTTGTTCAAACCGTGTTCAGCTTTGGCAAGCGAAGACCAAACATCTTTGCTCTCGACAAGTTCTTGCCGAATATATGGTGGATTACCAATGCAGGCATCGAATTGAGGAATGCGAACACTGCTAAATTTCCCATTCTTTTTATTGATTTCAAATTCTGTGGTATGATTATGAAAAATTAAATCGTGATAAGATTTAGTTTTTATATCGGCAAAATCTTTGTTGATGATTGCCGGGTAATTATCAATTTCTTTAATGTCGAGCAAAGAAAGATTCATACTTGCCAGGAATACAGGGAAAGGTGCAATATCAATTCCCCAAAGGCGTTCAAGTAATTCAATATGCTTTGCTTTTTTATCAAAGTGTTTCATAAAAGCATAAGCGCGAACAAGAAAAGTCCCGGCACCGCAGCCGCTATCCAAAACGGTTTTTGTTTCTTTGTTTATGCAAAATGCATTTACAATATCAACTTCATTGGTATTGGTAAAATGCTGACCGCGATCATGCTGTTCTTGGTTTTCAATAAGAGTATTATAAATAGAGCCCATTATATCGCAGTTTAGATCATAGAATTGCAGATAACTGATTTGCCTAACATTTCTTCTAAGTTCAGGCAAATATTTTTCAGGATATGTGAATTCATCGAGAACTGTTTCCTTAAAGATCGATTCATAATCGTGCTTAAGAACATCATTGAAGCGTTCGCGCAATGCTTTGTTGAGAAGGTGTTTATCTTCCGGAATATTTAAGGGCTTGAGGTTTAGTTCTTTTACATCGCGTAGAAGATAAGAATAGAAAATAATTTTTAAGTAAAGAAGATAATTTGCAAGCTGACATAAATTGTAAATATCATCGTTTCTGAAATTAATTGAAACGTGGAAAATATCTTGCTCTTGAATGTAATCTCTAATTCTCTTTTTAAATACGTCGTCGGACTGAATAACCGGCGTCATTTCTTCGCTCATTTGAGCAGATGCTTCGAGTATATAAGTGGAAAGCTTATTAATAAATTGTTTATCAATAGAATCCCAATGAACATCGGTAATACCATGAATAAGATTGCTTAAATCTTGTAAAAAGAGTTTTACTGTTGGTTGTATTTGAGATTTATAAGTCGGTGTGGTTACATCGTTATCGCTTTTAACATTGGCAAGATAGTAGAGTTTTAATTTACGGTCTTGCGGAGTAGTGTTCGGTTCGAATGTTTTGAATAAAACCAACTGGCGCGGTGTTCCGGTGATGAAATATTCAATTCCATTCTTAAAAGCTTTCATCATAGCATCGTTTATAAGGTCTTCATCTGCAGCATCCCAACTCTGATTTTTTAGTTCGATGAATACTTTTAACTTGGAATCAACATTTGATGTAATGATTGTATCGCTGAAACGGGATTCTCCAACACCAACATTTAATTCTTGGAAAGCGGAATCGAATTTGATTCCCGGGTTATCATCAATTACTTTATTGAAGATAGAAAGTAAAACACCTTGAAAAGTTCGTTCGTTAGCTTTGAATTCGATCATCTATAGTAATCCGAAAAGTGTATTTTCCCAGGTATTACAATTGCAAACTTAAATGAATAATTGCAAACTAAAGAAATGTTATCAAAGAAGAAAATAAAACTAGTGTTTTTGGTATAAGTATATAAATCACTCAAATATTTAAGGAGGTACTATGCCTAAAAAACCATGGTACAAGGAGGTCCTGGATGTAGTTGAAGTACTAATTCGCATTGTAAAAGGGGGAAAGTAAATGGAAGAAAAAAATTTTTTGGATGATCTTCTGCCAGAAGTTGAGCAAAAAGAAAAGCAGATGGAATTAGCACACGCTGATATGATCTTAAAAGAAATCTCTTCTCTCGATTTATTCATGCAGAATAATAATCTTTCACAGCTGCCAAGGCCACAACCCGAAATCATCAAACCAGATCTTGCAAAGATCAAAGCATTTTACAAAATGAGCGGTAAAGTTCCGCAAGGATGCACACTTATAGAATCTGCCGACAAATTTTCAATCAAACTAAAACAAAACGGCGTATTAAAAAATGGAGCGTCCAAAACTCGAACTAGAGGTGAACAACCCGACGAAGATTAAATTAATTTTTGTGCAAATTATTTAGAGAAGGGTGGCTCACCACTAAATTGGAAAAGGTACAATCAATTGCATAAAGGGTACCCGGTGGCTCACAGATTAAACACCTTACAGATCTTACACATTCTTGAAGTATATAGTATTAAATATTTTTTATCTGTATGTAAGTATCAATTTAAATTACATATCAATGTGCATAA
>VGVY01000041.1 GCA_016873835.1 Ignavibacteria bacterium | reverse complement strand
TTCTTACAATAACATAAAAGCAGATGACGCAAGTACAAGTCCTTTTTCAATTGGTGGTTTAATTGGTTGGCAATGGTTTCCGGGTGAACAATTTGCAATGGGATTGGGAATTGGAGTTGATTATTATTTTGGAAGTGTAAATTCTAAACATGATTTTGAAAAATACGATGGAACTTCACCAGCATTAAGATTTGATATTGGATTTGCTTGGTAGCATTGTCTTTGTAAATAAATAGGAATATTACTCTATTGAAGTAATATTCCTATTTTAATTTATTAATGGCACTATTGATTCGCTTTAATATTTCATTTTTCCCAAGTATATAGAGAATATCAAACATTCCAGGTCCTGTGCTTTGTCCGCTTACTGCAAGTCGCAATGGGTGAATTAGTTTTCCATTACCGACATTCAATTCCTCAGCAACTTTTGTAAATGCAAGTTCATAATCTTCTTTGGAGGGCGACTCTAATAATGAAAAAGCTTCGGCAAGTTTTTTCATTTGATTGGGTGTATCGGATTTCCAATTCTTCTCAATGGATTTTTGTTCGTACTCTGCTGGTGGAGTATAGAAATACCGACACTCAGTAATAAATTCTTTTACAAACGATACTCTTTCTTTCATTGATTCTATTATTAGCAATAATCTTTCATCGGAATAATTCTCAATTCTCAATTCTGAATTCTCAATTTCACTTTTAAGCATCGTTAGTAATTTTTCGTTTGATTGATTTCTTATATGAAGTGCATTTAGAGAATTTAGTTTTACTACATCAAAGACCGCTCCGGATTTATTTACTTGTTCTAATGAAAATGCATTTACAAGTTCATTGAGGTAATAGAATTCTTTATCATCACCAGCATTCCAGCCAAGAAGTGCAACAAAATTAATTAGCGCATCTTTCAAGTAACCTTTGTCACGATAATCCTCAACAGCTACATCGCCTTGGCGTTTGCTGAGTTTTGATTTATCGGGATTTAGAAGGAGAGGAAGGTGAGCAAACCTTGGTCGTTCCCAACCGAAAGCATCGTATAATAAAACATGTTTCGGAGTAGATGATAACCATTCTTCGCCACGAATAACATGACTAATCTCCATCAAATGATCATCAACAACATTTGCAAGATGATAAGTAGGGAAGCCGTCACTTTTTATTAAAACCTGGTCATCTACATTGTTACTGTCAAAATCGACTCGTTCACGAATAACATCATCAAAAATTATTTTTTGATTTGGTCGTACGTTTAATCTTACTACATAAGAAATATTATTTTTAAGTTTTTCTTCGATTTCATTTTTAGAAAGAGAAAGACAATGTTTGTCATATTTTGCTTGAGGCAGTTTCTGTTTTTCTTGTTCTTCGCGAAGTGCTTTTAATCTTTCAGGTGTGCAGAAACAATAGTAAGCATCTCCTTTATTAATTAATTCGTTTACATAATTTTTATATGTCTCAAGTCTTTGCGACTGCATATAAGGACCGAAATTTCCACCGACATCGGGACCTTCATCAAAAGTCAATCCAGCCCATTTCAAAGATGCAATTAAATTTTCTACAGCACCTTCTACATATCTGCTGCGGTCGGTATCTTCAATTCTTAAAATAAATTTTCCATTATTCTTTCGTGCGAATAAATAATTGTACAATGCTGTTCGTAAACCTCCTACATGCAGATAACCGGTTGGGGAGGGTGCAAATCTAACTCTGATGTTTTTCAATATATTACCCGAATTTCATTTTGGTTTACAAATATAACAAGAATGGGAATAACTGTTAAAGTATTGTGCATCATAAAAAAAGCCGGCTAACCGGCTTAAGTAAAAAATAATTATTAAAACTTATTTAAGCTGTTGTATAATACCGAACCTTATCTATAAATTCTTTACTATCAATTGGTTTGGGAATGTAATCAGTAGCACCGGCTTCAAGACATTTTTCGCGGTCACCTTTCATTGCGAAAGCTGTCAATGCTATTATCGGAATACTTTTATAATCCGGAATTTGTCTAATTTTTTCTGTTGCTTCAAAACCATTCATTATCGGCATTTGCATATCCATAAGAATTAAATCAAATTTTTGATCTCGCGCCATTTTAACAGCTTCTTCACCATTTTCAACAACAATTATATCTTCAAAATTATTTTTCTTTAGTAGTCTAGTAACAATTATTTGTGAGTGTTTGTAATCTTCAGCTAATAGAATTTTAATTACTCCAGTTTTAGCAAGAACTTCTTCCGCTGGCGGAGGAATTTCGTAGCTGTAGATCATCGCATTAATTACATCTGCTAAGTCTTCAAGGTTTGTTGATTGTTTCTCCAATAACTCAGTAAACATTCCTTCAATATTGTGAAGGTCTTCAAGATAATTTTCTTTCCCGGTGTAAATAATAATTGGAAGGTTAGCAAATCGTTTTTCAGATTTAATTAATTTGATTAATTCAAATCCATTTGGAGGCGGCATATCCAAATCAATAATTGCAAGATCAAGGTCTTTATCTTTTATAAGATCCATTACATTTGCAGAAACATTTTCGGTAATTGCATTAAATCCGACACTATCAATCGCTTGCTTAACTAAATTAAGTGTGGGCAAATCGTCATCGACACATAAAATTTTAGAATCCTTACGGAGCTTATAACTCTGAAGCACTTCTACCAGGTAATTATAATTTATCGGTTTGATAAAATATTCAACTGCACCCATCAAGAATGCTTTTTGCTGCTCAGGTTCAATACTGCATGCAATAACCGGAACATTTTTTGCGTTTGGATGCTCATGAATCTTTTTTAATAGTTCTAATCCATTTGTCGTTGGAATTTCGATATCAAGAATAATTGCAAGTAATTCTTCTTTCTCTAAAACAGAAAAAACTTGTTCTTCGGTTGCAACAAGTGTTGGATTGTATCCCCATTTGTTGAGATAATTGTTTAGGAGTTTTGAAGTTGCGTAGTCATCTTCTATTACAAGAACCTTATTTTTGGATGTTGGTTTAGGTAACTGCGAAAGAGTGGATTCTATATCTTGCATCCTATCTCCAGATTTTAACTAATAAAATACTATGTTTTTTGAACTATCAAAAACAAAAAATTATCTTATGAACAATTTACTATTTTTTTCTCAAAAATTAAGTAATACATACAATAATAAATCTTTTGGGCGAATAGTATTAGCAAAGTCTTCATAATATTTGACTCGATTAATAAAAAAAAACGAAACAAATTTTAATTGTTTCGTTTAAAAATCTAGCGATGATTTGAATTTATGATATATAACTATTTCTTTTCTTTGTTATTATCATTTGGAGTTGCTCTGTGCACAAGGATGTTGTCGATCAACTTATAGTTTTTTGCTTCCTCTGAAGTTAAGAAATAATCTCTATCACAATCTTTTGCAATCTGTTCATATGATTTGCCAGTATGCTCTGTTAAAATATTATAAATAGTATCACGAGTTTTAATCATTTCTTTTGCATGAATTTCTATATCAGTTGTTTGTCCTTGTAAACCGCCAATCCAGGGTTGATGAATCATTATTTTTGCATGAGGAAGGGCTGATCTTTTTTTTGGTTCTCCTCCAGCTAATAATACAGCACCCATACTGGCAGCTAGTCCAACACAAATTGTTGAAACTTTTGATTTGATATATTTCATAGTATCATAGATTGCTAATCCAGCTGAAACACTTCCACCAGGCGAGTTGATGTATAAATAAATATCCTTTTCTGGATCCTCAGCTTCAAGAAATAAAAGTTGCGCAATAATCAAACTAGCAATATGGTCATCAATTGCTGTTCCGAGAAAAATAATTCTTTCTCTCAACAGCCTTGAGAATATATCCATGCCACGTTCACCTCGGCCGGTTTGTTCAATTACATAGGGGACTAATTGATTATAAATTTCAAAGTCTTTTTTAATTGGACTGTTTAATGCATAATCAAGTTTCATATTTATTTCCCTTTTTTCTCTTGTAATTTCTCTTCAGCATTAACTTCTTTAGTATTATTATTTTCTTTTAAGAATTTTATTACTTTGTCTTCAAGTAAAGTTTCATCCCTATTTGAATCCTTATAGTATTTTATAAGTTTCTGAACAGAAATTCCAGTTTTTTCCGCTTCTTGTTTTGCCAATTTTTCCAGCTCAGAATCTTCAACTTTTAAGTTTTCCACTTCAGCAATATTTTCCAATACGATTTGCCATTTAGCATTCCATTCTGCTCTTGGCTTAAAATATTCTGCAATAGCTTTTTCATCAATATTCTTCATTTTGTATCGCTTGGCATTTTCTTTTTCGATTTCTATTAATCTATGGTGAATATTTTCAACATAGCCAGAAGGAGGAGTGAAGTCATTATTTTTTACAATTTCATTTAATAGATTATTTACAAAGATTTCGTCTGATTGTTTTGTATAATAATCCGAAAAATTTTTATGCATCAATTCATTTAATTCGTTTACAGTTTTTGATTTATTATTGGAAATTTTTTGGATTATCTCTTCATTTAACTCTGGTTTTACAATTTTTTCAATTTTAGTGATTTCTGCATCATATTTAAATTCTTCTTTATGGAGTTCATCACCATGATGATGTTCATCAACAAAAGAAAAATTAAAGCTTTCACTTACCTTTTTACCTAATGCATTTTCTCTAATCTGTGGATTAACTTTTTCATCATTAAGGACAATTACCATATTTTCACTTCGATGGCCAATCATTGCAATCCCATTTTCATCAATTCGCTGCAAGTTGACAGTAATTCGATGATCTCTATCGTCAACAGCTTCCACAGTTTCATATTTTAGGTATGGTTTCAAAAGATGATCAATTTCTTTTTGAATGTCGTCTTCTTTTACTTTGAAAATTGGTTTTTCAATTTCAAGACTTTTGTAGTTCTTTAGCTCAAGTTTAGGTTTTATTTCATATTTAACTTTAAAGAACAATTTTGATCCAATTACGAAATCAATATCCACCAATTGCGGTGTTGAAATTGGTTTTAGTTTTTCTTGATTAACAGCAACCCAGAATTTTTTCGTTGCAATTTTTTCACTGGCTTTATATTCAATTGATTCTCCATAAAGTTTTTTAACAATACCAATAGGAGCTTTACCTTTGCGAAATCCGTCAATAGAAATATTTTTACGTTCTTCCTTATATGCTTCTTCAATGTCAGTTAATATTTCATCATAAGTAAGATTAACTTCAATTTCTTGTTCAGCATCAGAGATTTGAATAACTTTTACTTCCAAAAAATACCTCGATAAAGTGTTAGAAAATAAAGATTTGGTGCGAGAGGGGGGACTCGAACCCCCACACCTTTTGGGCACTAGATCCTAAGTCTAGCGCGTCTGCCAATTCCGCCACTCTCGCAAGGATGTAAAAATACTTAATAATGCAGAGAAATCAAAAATTGATAACTCAGTTGCAAAACAATGCTTTGAAATCTGATTAGTCTGAAAATGGTTAAAAATTTTTTATATTAACTTATCAAAAGATAAATTTTACACATGGAAAACTTAATCGGAAAACTAATTGATAATTTTCGCATTGTTTCAGTGCTTGGCAAAGGCGGAATGGGTATTGTATATAAAGCTTACGATACAAAGCTTGACCGTTATGTAGCAATAAAGATGTTGAATGCCCAAACCTATGAGAGAGAACATTTTATTGAAAGATTTAAAAGGGAAGCGAAAAATCAAGCTAAGTTAACTCATCCAAATATTGTTGGTGTTTACGGTTTTATTGAATATGCTCATTTGCTTGGTATTGTCATGGAGTATGTTGAAGGAGAAAGCTTAGAGAAGGTAATTCAAAAGCAAGGTCGATTTAATTTACATGATGTGATTTATATCTTAAAACAAACTTTACTAGGACTAGGCTACGCGCATTCTAAAGGATTTGTTCATAGAGATATAAAACCATCTAATATTATTTTGAACAAAGAAGGCATTACCAAGATAATGGATTTTGGTATTTCCAAATCATTGTACGATAAAAATATGACTCGCACTGGCTCAAAGATAGGAACGGTTTATTACATGAGTCCAGAACAAATAAGAGGCGGAGAAATTACTCATCGAAGTGATATTTACTCTATCGGCTGCACTGTATACGAAATGATTGTTGGATCACCTCCATATGATTTTCAAAGTGAATACGATGTGATGGATGGGCATTTAAAAAAATCACCTGAGAGGATATCTGCTAAACTAACTGGTATTCCAGAGCAAGTTGACAAAGTAATTTTCAAATCAATTGAAAAAGAACCAAATAATAGATACAATACTTGCGAAGATATGTACCATGATGTACAAGAGCTAGATAAGTTTGTTTCAAAATTGTATACAAGCTACTTTCAAAAAACTCAAGAGCGATCGAAAACTTATAAATTAACAAGTAGTTTAGCATTTGTTGGCGTAATAGTTATTCTGATAGCGCTCGCCTACTTTGTTTATAATCAAGTTCATGATTTAATTACAAGTAATAAATTAGATAGTTTAAAGAAATATTCTATTCAATCTATTTTTTCTACGGAAAGTGATAAATTTAAATTTTCTTCAATCAATAAAGTCGAGTCCAATACAAAGGTCAATTTAAATTCCATTTATTTTGCAAATGAAAAATTTGCAGCTGCCGTGGGTGACGAAGGAACCATAATTGTTTCAAATGATGGAGGTACAAGTTGGGCTGTAAAATATTTTAATCGTAAGGTTAATTTAAGTGATGTTTACTGCTCAGCATCTGGAAAATCAATTTTAGTTGGTGATTCGTCCGCTATTTTTTATAGTAATAATTTTTTAGATACAATTCAGCATATTCCATTTCAGCAAGGATATACATTTTTTAAAGTAAAATTTATCGATGAACAAACCGGTTTTATTACTGGCAATAAAGGAATAATTTTAAAGACAAATAACGGTGGTATTAATTGGTATAAAGTAATCACTAATACTAATGATTTAATTTTCGATCTTTCATTTATTGACTCGAAACGTGGGTATGCTGTAGGATGGAATGGAATGATACTGAAGACAATTAATGGTGGAGAAAACTGGCAAAGAATTGATAGTGGAATTGATGATAATTATTTCAAATCGGTAGACTTTACAAAATATGGATTTGGATTGATTGCCGGAGGTGATGGTATGGTACTAAGGTCTACAAATTATGGCGAAGACTGGAGTAGCCAAAAATTAATAGAAATTGGGGGTCTTCAGAAAGCAATGTTTATTTCTGAAAGTACTTCTGTTTTGATTGGCAGTCGTGGAACTATAATGATTACCAAGGATAAAGGTGAAAATTGGAATTTGGTTGATTCACAGATAATTTCTAACATCAATAATATATCAGTAAATCCTGATGGTCATTTGTATTTAGTTGGTGTTAATGGTATGATGTTTAAAATTGAGTAAAGGGTTGATACAGTGGACAAATTTGTTATCAATGGTGGTCAAAAATTAAAAGGTACTGTTAAAATTAGCGGTGCTAAAAATTCTTCACTTGCTTTAATTCCAGCGACTCTTCTTAATACCAGTGAAAATACTATCTATAACACTCCAGAGGTTAATGATATTCATACAATGATAAAGCTTCTCTCTAATCTAGGGGCTGAGGCTGAATTTAATAACCATACATTAAAATTAAATACAAATTATATTTCAAGTCAGGTAGCACCATACGAACATGTAAAAAAAATGAGGGCATCAGTTTATGTTCTTGGTCCATTGCTTGCGAAATATGGCTATGCAAAGGTATCAATGCCTGGTGGGTGTGCTTGGGGTCCAAGACCAATCAATTTACATTTAGAAGCAATGAAAAAGTTAGGTGCTTCAATAGAACTTGAGGAAGGTTATATTATTGCAAAAAGCAGCGGGCTCAGAGGTGCAAAAATTCATTTTGATATTTCATCTGTTGGGGCAACCGGAAATGCATTAATGGCTGCAGTTCTAGCAAAAGGTACAACTTCAATTTCAAATGCTGCAATTGAACCTGAAATAACAATTTTAGCCAATTTTCTTAAAGAGATGGGTGCAAAAATCAATGGAATTGGGACAACTTTTTTGGAAATTGAAGGAGTGGAGCAGTTAGATGGAGCAAGTATAGAGAATATTCCAGATAGAATAGAAACTGGGACATTATTAGTTGCTGGTGCAATGACTAAAAGTAAAATCACACTGGATTGTGTTAATTATGAACACATTGAATCTATCTTAACAAAACTGCAAGAAAGTGGTGCTAAAATTATATGTAATAATAATTTACTTGAATTAGATTGTGAAAATATTAATATATCTGGAGTTGATGTCACAACTGCTGTTTACCCTGGCTTCCCAACTGACATGCAAGCTCAATGGATCGCTTATATGGCATTGTCTGAAGGAACTGCTACAATTACAGATACAATATACTATGACAGATTCAATCATGTCCCAGAATTAATTAGATTGGGAGCAAAAATAGAAGTTACTAATAACAGTGCATTTGTGAAGGGTGTAAAAAAATTAAAGGGTGCAAAAGTAATGTCAACTGATTTAAGAGCAAGTGCATGTCTTGTTTTAGCTGGTTTAGCTGCAGAGGGGACAACCGAAGTTTTAAGAATTTATCATCTTGACCGTGGATATCAAAGAATTGAAGAGAAGCTACGAAGTTTAGGTGCTGACATAGAGAGATTGCCAACTTCAGAATTCTAAGTTGATGAAATTAAAATTTAGTTTTAAAAATTTACTTTTATTTATTCTATTCTCAATAAACCTTCTCCTTGTTTTTTTACCATTAACTAATATACTAGGCTACGAATTTTCACTTGTAAATTCTATTCTTATTTTTTTTATATCTGGTTTTGCGAGTATTAAAGTATTCTCTAAAAATAATGGCATTATTGAATTTTTTTCCAGAGAGAAATTATTTTTTGGGCAGATTTTAATAATTCCATTTATTGTTAGTTTAGTATCGACGGTTCTTTTTAGTTATTGCCCGTTTACCGATGGTTCTCTGTTTTATTTGACTTTAACAGTACCGACTGTTTTTTTGGGATCATCATTTGGGATATTTATTTCATATCATTCTTCAAGACTTAAATACCTCATATTTACACTTGTGTCATTGTTAATTCTATGTTATCCTTTAATTGAGTTTTATTTTAATCCTCAAATTTATTTTTACAATTTTATCTTTGGATTTTTACCCGGTACAATTTATGACGAAGATCTATCTATCAACAGAATTATTTTATCATATCGACTTTTCTGTTTAGCATTTGCAATTACGCTACTTTTATTGACTCAATTAGTATATACAAAAAAATTAGGTAAAACTAAGTCAATAAGTATTGTAGTTGTAGTTTTATCATTTTTTGTATTACTAAAACCCTCTTTAGGTTTTTCTACTGATAATTCTAAAATAAAAAGTGAATTAAATGGTCTAATCAATACTGAACATTTTGATATTTATTACCAAGATAAATCGATCGATTCAATCTCAAAAAAAATACTGGCTTTACGTCATGAATACTTTTATGAGGAAATAAAAGAACAACTGGAATTGAAGTATGAAGTAAAAATTACTTCGTACGTTTTTACAAAATCACAACAAAAGAGATTATTATTTGGATCGGGAAATGCCGATGTTGCCAAACCTTGGCTTAAACAGATTTATTTAAATTTTCCAACTTATAATTCTTCATTAAAGCATGAACTTGTTCATGTAATGGCTGCAGAATTTGGTACAACGCCATTTCAGGTTGCAAGTGGAATAAATCCAGCCTTGATTGAAGGCTTTGCAATGGCAATTGAAGATGACTATGATAATTTACCGATACATTATTTTGCTGCGCTTGGTTTAAAAACAAAATTTAAGCATCAGATAAAAAATCTATTTGAAGGATTTACTTTTTTTTCAAAATACCCAACAATTTCGTATTTGCAAGCTGGGTCATTTATTCAATATATCATTGATAAATATGGAATCAATAAAGCAAAGGAAATTTATTCTGGTTCTTCGTTTGAATCTATTTATTTAAAAAATCTAAAAGAGTTAGAAAATGACTATGAAAATTATATTGACAGTATGGATGTAGAAAACAATAATCACAAAGCCATGCTTTATTTTGGAGGTCAACCAATTTTCAAGAAATTCTGTGCTCGTTCTGCAGCATCTCAGACTAGAAAAGCAGCAACTCTACTTTGGAATAAGGAATATGAATTGGCATATGCCAAATACAAAGACGTATATGAATACTCCAATACCTATTATTCTTTAATTGGAATGGTTAATTCCCTTTTTGAACAAAAGAAAGAAAAAGAAGCTGACATATTAATTTCGAATGAGCTGTATAAGTTTAGAGAAACACGCTATTTTTATAATTTAGAACTTGTCGCTGGCGATTTAAAAGTAAAGTTGGATGATAGTTTGGAAGCATTAAGATATTATGATAGTCTTTTAGTTCAAAATCCTCATCATGTTTATAAATTTAATATAGCTTTAAGAAAACAACTATTATTAGAAGGAACTGAAAAGCTTCAATCGTTTTTATTGGGTGATGATAAAAGAAAATTGGAAATTCTTCTATCACTGAATAAAGATGAAATATTTTATGAATCAATACCAATCATGTTAAATTTGAAAATTGAAAAAGCAGATTTAGAAAAGATAGTTAATGAATTCTCAAATAAAATTGAAGTAACAAATTTTAGTTCAAGTTATGGTGCTTTTGTTTTATCAGATGCTGCTGTTAACCTGGGAGAATTAGAAATTGCAAAAAAATTAGCTGTATTATCCTTGCAGTTTCAAGACAATAAATTTTTTACAAAAAAACTGATTGAAAATTTAAAATTTATAAACTGGCTAGTTAATTCATCCGATGAAATAAAAATAGAATTTCATGATTGATTTTATAAAAATAATTGACAGATTTAAATTCTTGAAAATTGCTTCTGAAATTGCAAAAAAAAGAAGTGAAGAAATTTACATTGTAGGTGGATTTGTACGTGATACTTTGCTTAAAAGAGAAAGAAATGAAATTGATTTTGTAATTGTAGGCAATGGTATCGAATTTACATTTGAATTTGCCAGGAGATTGGGTGTATTTGATGTTGCAGTTTATAAAAATTATGGTACTGCTCATTTTAGATTCGATAATTTGCTTTTAGAGTTTGTTGGTGCTCGGAAAGAATCATACATCAAAGAAAGTAGAAACCCAATTGTTAAGATTGGCACTTTGGATGATGATCTCAACAGAAGGGATTTTACAATTAACACCTTAGCGATTTCATTAAATGATGAGAATTATGGTGATTTGGTTGATCGATTTAACGGCTCAAAAGACATTGAAAAAAAAATTATTAAAACTCCTCTTGATCCGAATAAAACATTTGAGGATGACCCACTCAGAATAATGCGTGCATTTCGTTTTGCTTCTCAACTAAATTTTGCAATTGAAGATAAAACCTTACAAGCTGCTAGCAACATGTCATCACGTTTGGAAATTATTACTCAAGAAAGAATTACAGATGAATTTCTAAAAATTTTAGCATCAGAAAAACCATCTATTGGATTAAAACTATTATTTGAATCCGGAATCATGAAAATTGTTTTTCCAGAAGTACATGATCTTGGTGGCGTTGAGCAAGTTAACGAACATCATCATAAAGATGTTTTTTATCATACATGTATGGTTGTAGATAATATTGCTAAAGTGAGTGAGAATCTTTGGCTTAGATTTGCAGCACTAGTTCATGACATTGCAAAACCTACTACCAAAAAATTTGTTGATAGTATAGGCTGGACATTCCATGGGCATGAAGAATTAGGTGCACGAATGATGAAAAATATTTTTCAAAAGATGAAACTTCCTTACTCAAAAATTGGTTATATAGAAAAATTAATAAGACTTCATTTGAGACCAATTGCCTTGGTTGACGAACAAGTAACCGATTCCGCAATTCGCAGATTAATAGTTGCTGCAGACGAAGATTTAGATGATTTAATAACTCTCTGTAGAGCTGATATAACTAGTAAAAATCCAAGCAAGGTAACAAAGTATTTAGAAAATTATGAGATTGTAATGCAAAAAGTGAAAGATGTTTTAGAGAGAGATAAACTTAGAGCATTTCAATCCCCAGTTAGAGGTGATGAAATTATGAAAATATGTAACATACCTCCTTCAAAAACAGTGGGTTTAATAAAATCTGCCATAGAAGAAGCAATTCTAGATGGAAAGATTGGCAATAACTATGAAGAAGCATTCGAGTATTTCCTAAAAATAAAGAATGAATTCCTAGAAAAACCTTAATTTTAATGTAACTTTTTTCAATTTTAAAACGTCATAATTAAAAAGTAGTAAAATTAGTGTGCAAATCTATGCACAAAGGAGAAACTAATGAAACGTATTTTGTTGCTTATCATTTCTTTTGCTTTACTCTCTCCAATATTTGCCCAAAAGAAACTGACTTTAGAAGAAGCAATTTCAATTGCGCTGCAAAGAAATACTTCCTTAATTAAAACTAAGAATAGTCTGCTTACCAGTCAATCTCAACTTAAGAATGCATACGGGGCATTGTTACCAACAGTGAATGGAAGAGCTGGATTTAGTTGGCAAAGAGTAAATGATATTGGCGGAACTCAAAGAGATTTTTTCGGTAATGAAGTTATTATACCACAATCAGAAGCTGACAGTAGATCATATTCTATGAGTTTAAGCGGTGGTGTAACATTATTTGATGGACTTGCTAATATTGCAAACATTAATCAAAAAGATAACAACTTAAAAGCAACTGAATATAATATTGAAAAAAAGAAACAAGATGTTGTCTACGAAACGACAAACTTTTATTATCTTGTTTTAAATGCAGCGGAATTAATGCGTGTTCGAGAAGATAATGTTAAATACAATCAAAAATTTTATGAAACAGTTCAAGAAAGAAATAGACTTGGCATTGTTGCAAAAGCAGACGTCTATACTGCTCAGGTTCAATTAGGTAATGCTGAATTATTACTTATCCAAGCACAGAATAGCTATGAAACTTCATTAAGCAACTTATTGAATTACCTTGCCCTCAATGTTCTCGATGATTATATACTTGTGGATCCATTCAGTGGAAGTTCAATTGATATTGATACTTATATGCCAGAATTTGATAACATTAGCGCAATGGTTAACGCGGCATTAGATACAAGATTTGATTTTAAGAGTCAACAACATTTAGTAAATGCTGCAGAAAATAATTTGACAATAGCACGTTCTGGATTATTTCCAAGTTTGTCAGGAAGTTATTCTTACTACACTTTTGCAACTAAACCTTCATCTTTATTTAATAGAAAAACACTTGACCTTGGGCTCACATTAAATGTACCAATATTTTCAAATTTTTCTACAGAGAATCAAATTCAATTAGCAACGGTAAGTTTGAAAAATTCACAAGAAGATTTATTGGCATTGGAAAGGTTAGTAAAGATTGAAGTAAAACAAGGTTTCTTAGATTTACAAGCAGCTAAAAAAAGTTTAGATGTTGCAACTAAAAATGTAACTGCTGCAGCGGAGACAAGAAAAATAAATCAAGAAAGATACAATCTTGGCTCAGGAACAATTCTAGAAGTATTGCAAGCTGATAGAGATTTTACAGATGCACAAAGAAATAGAATTAATGCGCAATTTGATTTCTACGCTAAGCGAGATAAACTTAGAAATGCACTTGGCAGACTTGAATACAAAAAGTTTGAATAAAAATTAAGGAGTAATACAAAAAATGACTACTGGAAAAAAGAAATCGAAAAAGAAACTGATAATTTTTGGAGCGTTAGGAGCATTACTTTTAGTTGTAATTCTTCTAGTAATTTTTGCTGGCAATAAAGAAGAGATTATTTCAGTCCAAACTGAAAAAGTAGAAAAGAGAACAATCACTCAACTTGTTTCGGCGACTGGAAAAATAAATCCGGTTTTTGAAGTAAGAATAACTGCAGAAGCTACTGGAGAAATTGTATCGCTCCCAGTTCGTGAGGGTGATGTTGTTAGAAAAGGGCAACTTTTGGCAAGAATTAAACCCGACATTTACGAAGCTCAAAAAGTCAGTGCTGACGCAAGACTTTCTCAAACAAAAGCAAATTTGAATTCTACAAAAGCATTGCTGGATAAAGTTGAAGCAGAATTTAAGCGCGTTCAGGGTTTAGCTCAAAAACAACTTGCAAGCGAAGCTGAATTTGAAAGCGCAAAAGCCTCATACTATCAAACACAAGGAACTTTTGAATCACAAAAATCTTTAGTTGCTCAGGCTGAAGCATCATTAAAAGAGGCCGTAGAAAATTTGAATAAAACTTATATATATTCTCCAATGAATGGCACAGTAAGCAGATTAAGTGTTGAACTTGCTGAGCGGGTTATCGGAAGTGTATTCCAAGGAACAGAAATATTAACTGTAGCAGACCTAAGTAAGATGGAAGCAACTGTTGATGTTGATGAGAATGACGTTGTTCTTGTTGAAGTTGGCGATACTGCAAAAATAAATATTGATGCATTCGGCGATAAAGTTTTTAAAGGTGTTGTTACTCAAATTGGTAATAGTGCAAAAACAACCGGACTTGGTTCCCAGGACCAAGTCGTAAATTTTGAAGTAAGAATTCAATTAGTAAATCCTGGTGATCAAATTAGACCTGGTATGTCTTGCGATGCTGATGTACAAACTGAAACAAAGAAAAATGTATTAACTGTTCCTATTCAGAGTGTAACAGCAAGAATGCCGGAATCAAAGGAGAAAAAACCCGAAAGTGCTGAAGAAGGAGAACAAGCGCCTAAACCAAAAAATGGAAAGACTAACAAACCAAAAGAAGTTGTGTTTACGATTAATGAAAGCAAAGCAAAAATGATTGAAGTAAAAACTGGAATTAGCGATGACACTTACATTGAAATTATTAGTGGTTTATCCGGTAATGAAGACGTTGTAAATGGACCATATAGAGCAATCTCAAAAGAACTTGAAGATGGAAAAACTGTCACGGTAACTAATAAACGAAAAGATGTAAAGAAGGACTAATAAATTTCAAAAATAGAACGAGTGAAAAAATGAACATAATTAATATTGAACATATTGCAAAAATATATCAGGTTGGAAGTGAAGAAGTTCATGCCCTCGCAGATGTTTCATTAAGAATTGATAAAGGTGAATACGTTGCTATAATGGGTCCTTCAGGTTCTGGTAAATCAACTTTAATGAATATACTTGGTTGTCTTGATACACCAACAAAAGGTGTATATAATTTTAAGGGAACTAGTGTAAGCCAAATGAATGATAATGAACTTGCTAGCATTCGTAATAAGGAAATTGGATTTGTGTTTCAAACTTTTAATTTACTCCCTAGGTCTGATGCACTGCATAACGTAGAACTTCCATTAATCTATGCTGGTGTTTCTTCATTTGAGAGGAAAGAAAGAGCACGTGCTGCACTTGAACATGTTGGTTTAGCAGATAGAATGACGCATAAACCGAATGAACTTTCAGGCGGTCAGAGGCAAAGAGTTGCTATTGCAAGAGCATTAGTTACTAGTCCGTCGATAATTTTAGCAGATGAACCTACTGGAAATTTAGATACCAAAACTGGTGAAGATATAATGTCATTGTTTTTAGAAATTTCTGGTCAGGGTAATACAATTATTTTAGTTACTCACGAGGAGTATATAGCAGAACATGCTGAACGTATAATTAGGTTAAGAGATGGTTTGATTGAGAATGATGAAATTGTTAAGGAAAGATTTGCACCAATTAAGAATGGCGCTTCAAAAATGTAAGGGAGAAAGATTATGAGCCCAATCTTATTTGAATTAAAAGAAGGTTTGGCAATTTCTTTAAGGGCAATTAGGGCAAATAAAGCGAGAGCAATTCTAACTACTCTTGGAATTGTGATTGGTATTACATCTGTTGTTTTAATGTCAACTGCTATTAAAGGAATTGATAATGCTTTCCAAACCGGCGTTTCTTCATTAGGGTCTGATAATCTATACATTGATAAATGGGAATGGTTTAATAATGATATTCCTTGGTGGGAATTGCGTAATAGAAAAAATTTAAGACTTGATGATTATGAAAAGTATAGAGAATTAGCTCTATTACCAACAGCAATTGCTCCAACAGTCTGGTCAAACCAAACAGTAAAATATAAAGACCGAACTGTTGAACTCATTATGGTTCAAGGTACAAATCATGATTACATTAACACTACTAACCTAACATTTAATGAAGGACGATTTTTTAATGAGTATGAAAGCAACGGCGGCAGACAAGTAGTTGTGATAGGTTTTGAAATCGCCAAAAACCTTTTTCCAAGAGGAAATGCATTAGGTGAAGATGTAAAAATTAGAGGGCATAAATTTAAAGTTGTTGGAATTCTTTCCGAACAAGGAAGCTGGGTTATGGGTCAATTTAATCCTGATAAACAAATTTTTATGCCGATTCAAAATGTTTTCAAATATTTTCAAAATGAATTTTTTAGAAGCATTACGATAAATGTTAAAGCTCAAAATTCTTTGATGGTTGAAGCAACAAAAGAAGAAGCAATAGGCATAATGAGAAAGATAAGAGGACTTAAGTACAATCAGATTAATGATTTTTCAATTAATCAACAAGAAGGTTTATTAAATACAATTAATGAAACTGTTGGAGTTATTCAAATAGCTGGATTGTTTATTACTGGACTTGCATTGTTTGTTGGTGCAGTTGGAATTATGAACATAATGTTTGTTTCTGTTAAAGAAAGAACAAAAGAAATTGGGATTAGAAAAGCTATTGGTGCTAAACGCAGAAGTATTCTAGGTCAATTTTTAACTGAATCTGCTATTATTTGTCTGATTGGTGGGTTAATTGGGCTTTTGCTTGCTGTTATATTAAGTATGATTGTAAATCAATTTTTACCGACTTCAGTTCAAGCTGAGACTGTTGTACTTGCAATTTTTATTTCATTAATCACTGGTGTTATTTCTGGATTTGCACCAGCATTCACAGCGTCAAAATTAGATCCAGTAGAAGCATTGAGGTACGAGTAATGTACATTTTTGAAATTATTAAAGTCGCGTTTGCCTCTCTTCATGCTAACAAACTTAGATCTTCACTTACCATTGTTGGAATTGTAGTAGGTATATTTTCTATCATCGCAATAAGTACAGTCATCGAAATGCTTCAAACAAGTATTGAAAAGGGAGTATCACAATTAGGTCAAAACACTTTTCAAATTCAAAAATGGCCGGCGGTACAAACCGGAGGACCAGGTGAAAGAGCCAAATATCGTAATCGTCCAGACATTACTATTGAAGACTATTTCCGTTTAAAAGAAAAATTAGTTGAAGCTTCTTTTGTTGGTGCTGAGCAATGGAATTTTGGAAAAATCTTAAAAGCTGGTAATAAAGAAACTAACCCGAACATTCAAGTTTCTGGCTGCACTCCTGAAGCATTCCCAACTAATAAATGGGTTGTTGAATCTGGACGAGCATTCAATGAGAGAGATTTTCAATCTTATTCCAGATTTATTGTTCTCGGTCCAGATATTGCAAAAACATTATTTCCAAATATTAATGCAGTTGGACAAGAAGTTACAATTGATGGCTACAAATTAAAAGTACTAGGAGTACTTGAATCTCTGGGTGATGTGTTTGGTCAAAGTCAGGATAATTTTGCAGTAATGCCATTGACTACTTTTCAATCAATGTACGGTAAACGTTCAAGAAGCATAAATATTACAGTAATGGCTCCAGATAAAGAATCATACAACGAACTTATTGAAATTGCAGAAGGATATTTTAGAACTATTAGAAAGATTGAACCTGGGAAAGAAAATGATTTTGATATTTGGTCAAACGAACAAATATTAACAAGAATTAACGATATAACTTCTGGAGTAAGAATTGGTTCAATTGTAGTTGCTGCAATTGCACTCTTAGCAGCTGGTGTTGGTATTATGAATATTATGCTGGTAAGTATTACAGAACGGACAAAAGAAATTGGAATTCGAAAAGCTATTGGTGCTAAGAAAATTAATATCCTCTTTCAATTTATAACTGAAGCAATTACGCTTAGTTTGATTGGCGGTGTGGTTGGAATAGTAATAGGTGTATTAGTTGGAAATCTTGCTGGCTCATTTCTTAATGCAACAGCAGTTATTCCAATTGATTGGGTGTTAATTGGCGTATTCTTATGCATAATAATTGGTGTAAGTTTTGGAACTTATCCAGCTTATAAAGCAGCAAATTTGGATCCTATCGAAGCACTTCGTTACGAATAAATTTTTTGTAAAACAGTCTCTTCAATTTTAATGGGACTGTTTTCTTATAACAACCTTTAATATATTTAGCCAAAATAATATTCTAATTTATTTTGATTAAGACAATTTTCATAGAATTTTTAGAGATCCTTTCAATAGCTATCCGAGCCATTAGAGCCAACACAATGCGATCCATTCTAACAACTCTTGGAATAATAATAGGTATTGTTGCTGTTACAACTATGTCAACAGCGATAATTGGTTTGCGAGAAGCATTTTTAAATTCTATTTCATCATTAGGAAGCGATGTATTATACGTTGATAAATTTCCTTGGTTTGCAATGCGTGATTGGAGTGCATTCAGAAATAGAAAAGATTTAACAATTGAGCAATATGAAAAATTAAGAGAAATGCTAAGTAATTATGAAGCAATGGCACCTACTAAAAGAACATTTGGAAGTAGTGTTAAAAGAAAAGATCGTTCTGTTACCATGTCAATGATTATAGGAACTACAGAAGAATATCAAAGAACTAGTCAGTTAGTTTTAGAAGAAGGAAGATTCATAAATGAAATTGAAGTTAATGCAGCGAGAAAAGTTTGTATTATTGGTCAAGATATAGTGAAAGAATTATTCCCGTTGGAAAATCCAATTAACAAAGAGATAAAAGTAAATAACATGCCGATGAAGGTTGTAGGGGTATTGGAAAAACAAGGGAGTGGATTCTTAGGAAGCTTCAGTATGGATGGTCAAATTATTTTACCGCTTAAAACTTTTGAATCTGTGTTGGGTGAATCTAGAAACAGATTGCGTATTGATATTAAAATTGGAGACGTAGATAAGCTGGATGATGCAAAAGAAGAAATAACAGCGCTCATGCGAATAATAAGAAAAGTGCCGCCCGGCAAGGATGATGACTTTGCAATAAATCAGCAAGAAGCTTTTAAACAAATGTATGATCAAACTGTAGGTGTCATTGCTTATGCTGGAATTGTTATAACCGCACTTTCACTATTTGTTGGTGCAATTGGTATTATGAATATCATGTTTGTCTCTGTAACTGAAAGAACAAAAGAAATTGGAATTAGAAAAGCCATCGGTGCCAAAACATGGTCAATCTTATTTCAGTTTTTGATAGAAGCTGCTATGATTTGTTTGCTTGGAGGAATCATGGGCATTTTAATTTCTTATCCGATTAGCTTGATAATAAATCAATTTTTACCAACCTCAATGCCTATTCCAGTTGTTTTTCTTGCTTTATTCATTTCTATTCTTGTTGGATTAATTTCAGGATTTTTGCCAGCATGGCGTGCATCGAGATTGAATCCAGTAGATTCACTGAGGTATGAGTAGTATGCAAATTTTTGAGTCGATAAAATTAGCTTTCGGTTCCATCAGAACAAGTAAATTACGATCGTTTCTTACATTAATTGGAATTTCTGTCGGGCTTTTCTCAATTATCATTGTTATGACAGCAATAAGTGCAATTCAAACTTCTGTTGAAAATACTTTTAACTCCATCGGCACGAACAATTTTGTTGTCCAAAAATATCCAGCAATACAAATTGGCAATCCCCACAGCAGAAGGGAATACAGAAATCGAAAGGACCTTACAATAAAGGAAGGTGAAAAATTAAAAAGACTTACAACACTTCCAGTTGCAATTGGAATTGGACTTGGTAGAAATGGAAGAGCAGTAAAATACGGAAGTCAAAAAACCAATCCTGATGTATCAGTCGCTGGAGTCAATTATGATTATTTCATTGCACTCGATCTAAAATTATCGGAAGGTAGAAACTTTTCAATGTCTGATAATGACTATAACCGACCAGTTGCAGTCATTGGTTATGACATTGTTGAAAAACTATTTAAAAATATTGATCCGCTTGGTCAGACAATAAAGGTTGACAATTTTAATTATGAAATTATCGGTGTCTTTTCAAAGCGTGGAAGTATATTAGGTCAATCTCAAGATAATTTTATTTGCATTCCATTGACAATTTTTGAAAAGCACTTTGGCGAAAGAAGAAGCGCACAATTTATTGTCATGGCAAAGAATAAAGAAATGATTGAGCAAACCCAAGATGAAGTAATAACTGCTCTTCGTGCAATTAGAAAAGTAGCTCCATCAAGTCCAAATGATTTTG
>VGVY01000040.1 GCA_016873835.1 Ignavibacteria bacterium | reverse complement strand
TAGGATGAACCATTGGAATATTATATTTCTCTAATTCTTTTCCACAGTATTCAATTTGTCCTATCCGTGCTCTAATATTATCAAACTGAACCATCTCTTCAATACCACGAGCCATTGCTTCCATATCACGTCCGGCAAGACCGCCATATGTATGCAGCCCTTCATAAACTACAACCATATTACGCGTTTCGTTGTAGACTTTTTTATTACGAGTAGCCAAGAAACCACCGATGTTCACCATCAAATCTTTTTTGGCGCTCACCCAAAGTCCATCAAAATATGAACACATTTCTAAAAGAATTTCGGCAATAGTTTTTTCTTTGTATCCTTTTTCGCGGACTTTTACAAAATATGCATTCTCGGTTGCACGTGTAGCATCGAACCAAAGTTTTATTCCATATTTATCAGTCATTCTTTTAACTGCTTTAAGATTTTCCATTGAGAAAGGCTGACCTCCAGCCATATTGACCGGACCAGCCATGCTTACGTACGGAATTTTCTTAGCGCCAACTTTTTTTATTAGGTCTTCCAGTTTTTGTAAATCAATATTTCCTTTAAACGGATGTGTGTTTTGTGAATCATGTGCTTTATCAATAATAACATCAATAAATGTTCCGCCGGCAAGTTCTTGATGCAGACGAGTTGTTGTGAAATACATATTGCCCGGGATGAAATCTCCTTGCTTAATCATTGCCTTAGATACTAAGTGTTCTGCACCGCGACCTTGATGAGTTGGGACAAGGTAAGGCATTCCATAATATTTTTTTATATTGTCCCACAAGTAATAGAAATTTTTGCTCCCAGCGTAAGCTTCGTCACCCAACATCATTCCAGCCCATTGATAATCGCTCATTGCATTTGTGCCGCTATCTGTTAATAAATCAATGTACACATCTTTAGATTTTAAAAGGAAAGTATTATGACCAGCTTGTTCAGAACATTTTTCTCGATATACACGCGTTGTCATTTTAATCGGCTCAACCATTTTAATTTTGAATGGTTCAGCCCAGCTTCGTTTGATTATTTTTTTAGCCATGTTATCACCTAATTAATTATAAAATTATTACAATTTATAAATCACTTAAGCAGATTGTCTTATTCAAACGAATTTCTTTTTTAATTTTTTTCTTCTTTGTTCTGCAATTATTTCTGATGAGATGCCGCCGCGAGTGTTAAATCTGGCAGTTATTTTCATGTAACGAGGTTTGCAGATTTTTACAAAATCATTTAAAATTTTGTTTGTAACAGCTTCAAAATAAATTCCTTCATTTCTAAATGATTGCAAATAGAATTTATAGCTTTTTAACTCAACACAAATTTTATCGGGAACATACTCTAATATTATTGTAGCAAAATCCGGCTGACCAGTAACTGGACAAACCGAAGTAAATTCCGGCGCTGTGTGAATTATTGTATAATCCCTCTCCGGATTTGGATTAGGGAAGGTAACGAGAAAACTAGTTTTTTCTTTCATATACTTTTTAATAGCTATTCAGTTTTGTCTGAGCAATTTCTTTAAACTTATTGATTAATTTTTGTTTGTATTCTTTTCCAACCTCATCAAAAACTTCTAAAAGCTGTGAAAAGGTTTCCTTTCCTCCTAAAAAGTCCCAATATTCTTCACCAATGAGAAAATCATTTGGATGATCCATCATACCTTCCTCTGTAAATCTCACATATGGATCTGGATAATATGGATTATATGGAAATGCTAAAAACACTTTTACTTCTTTTCGTTTTCTGGCAATCCATTCAAGTAATTTAGTTTTACTCTTTTCAAAAACATCAATGTTTGGTTTTACTGTCTTGATTTCAAAAAAATGTTCCTGATTATCTCTTAGAAAATATAAATCGGCAATATTTCCCGATTTTTGAAAAGTTCCATTTTGTGTTGATGCTGTCAATATTTCTTGAGCTTCTTTTTTTATGTGAGAAGTTCTTTCTTTATTTCGCAGTTCGGTGACTATCTTATTTATTACACTCTTTTGTTGTTTCGAAATTACCCCACCAACACCATAATTTCTAAATACTTCATTACATGAGGCTTGGCAAATTATGACAGACACTTCTTCATAAATAGACATGCCTAAAGTAGTTGCCATTGAATGAATAAAAGAATAAGCGGCAATCTTTTCATTATCTTGAATAAGTCTGGCAAGAAAAGGCATGGCTGAAGTTTCTCTACCATATTTTTTTAACTTATTTTCTATCTTCTTACAAAGAAGATTCTTGATTCTATCCCGTTGTTCCACAGATAAGGCCATAATATCTCTTTATTTTCGTTTAATAAGGAATATGCTTTCGGAGTAAGCTCCTTTATCCTTTTCTGTTCTGTTCAAAACTGGTCTTTTGAATTGTTGGGCTACTTTCATCCCAGCTTTTTCAGCAATAATAGGATACAATTTATGTTTGTCATTTGCTACTAAAAAAATATTAAAGTCATTAACCAAAAATTTTTTGCAATTATTAAGTACATCGACAATTCCATTAATATATGATTCTTTTGCTTCACGCCCTTGTCCATTAAATAATGGACCAATTTCTAATTCATCATTTCTTTGAAATCCAAATAAATCATATGCATATTCATGTTGTTCATGATAATTAATCAATCCAACATATGGTGGACTAGAAAATATTCCACTTAGCTTTTGTTTTTTTAATTGTTTTGCAAATTCAGGATCTGACATTTCTGCCACTTCAAACAAGTTGATTATACGACTATCTCCGGTAAAACAATGCTGACATGTTTCTGTTCTTATTAAATCAAACTCTGCTAATCTCTTCAATGTATCATTACAATATCTTTCCCACCAACTTAAAATAGAAAAAAGAGGTTTGCATATCTTTCCGTGTTTTGAACAATAATAAGTTTTGGAAATAGGTTCAACCAAAGTTGCTAAATCGGAATGAGTTGTTGCTCTACAAGAACGGATCGTTCTGCTTAAAACAATAGTTGCTACTTTTTTAGTTGAAGGATTTTTTATTTTTTTAATTAAATCAAATACAAAGTCAATTTCTTTCCTTACATGCTTGAGATACCACACGTCAAGGAATTTTTCCAATTTTTCTTGTTTAAGTTCAATTCCAAAATCAGCAATCAATTTTTTATAAATTTTTAGAAATTCAAATTCTTTTGCTTTTCCATAACTCTCTTCATCAATTTCATTATTTCTTACTTTCCTTTTATAATCGGGAGACGGGAAAAATTCATTATTGAATATTGCTAGTTCATCAAGTAGAGCTTTTTCAAACTTGACTGTATTGGAATCAATTATAAATTGACTTAATAAATGAGTAATCTTTTTTAACTCATTTTTCAAATTACTTGCATCATGCTTACCGATTTTAACATTACTAATAAGAGAATTAAATGCTGAGATTTCAACTCCGATAGAATGCATTCCAAGTTCATTCGCTTGAACAAGTGTTGTTCCACTTCCACAAAATGGATCAAGAATAATGTCACCTCTTTTGAAATAAACTTCTTTTTTAAATTCATCAGTATGATTATCTAGAAAATATTCAACTAGCTGAGGAATAAACTTCCCTTTGTAAGGATGTAGGCGATGCACATGCTTGGTTGTATCTGATTCTTTATATTCTTCGAAAGATAAATGCCAATCAATATCATTCCCTAATTTTTCTTTCCAATTAAGCTGCCTATTTCCGTAATAGGAGGTATAATAGTTAACTAATTCTTCTTTGCTAACAAGTGTGTTCCCATTATCTGCAAACTTTTTTATTCGTCCATAATTTATCAAATAAGAAATGTTAGATTGTGTTACATTTCTTTTGATCTTATTACTAATCCACTCACTTGCTTCTTTTATCGAAATCAATTCATTCTGCATTTTATATTTCCATGTTTCACCCCTAACGGGTTTTATATTTTTAAAAAACCTTTTTAAAAAATATATCTACAGAGCCAAACTAACATAACATTTCGCAATCCGCATTCACACTCTACTCTCTTCACTCATCATTCTACATTCTCAATTCTCAATTATTTGTAATCGGGTTTAGTTTTATATGGAATCATATCCTCAACTCCAGCTTGCTGAAAACCGCGCAAACGAAAAGCACAGCTATCGCACACACCGCAAGCTTTATCTTCATTTTGATAGCACGACCAAGTTAAATGAAGTGGCGCTTTTAATTCAATCCCCTTTTTAACAATTTCAGATTTTGTGAAATCAATAATTGGTGTTTTTATTTTCAATTTAGAATCTGGTTTTGTTCCTAAATTAGCAACCCTTTCAAAAGCCCTAAAAAATTGTGGACGGCAATCAGGGTATCCGCTTGCATCTTCATAAACGGCACCGATAAAAATTACACTTGCACCAATAACTTCTGCCCAGCTCACACAAGCGCCCAAAATATTTGCATTTCTAAAAGGAACATAGGAAGATGGAATCTCTTGGTTTTTTAGATCTGCTTTTGTTACTTCGATGGCTTTATCAGTAAGAGAAGAACCGCCTATTTTTGAAAGGTGTCCAAAATCAATCACTAATTTTTTTTCAGCTTTATAAAATTCAGCAATTTCATGAAATGCTTTCAATTCACGGGATTCTGTTCGCTGCCCATAATTTACATGAAGCATAGCGAGATTGTATTTTTCGTTTGCAATAGCAGCTGTTACACAGCTATCCATTCCTCCGCTTACAGCAACGATTGCATATTTTTTCTTGATCATAAAATTTGTCTTTATTCAATGCCCAAAATACTAAAAATAGCCCTCTATCGAAAAAGTCAAATTTGAGAAGTAATCAATATTTTGACTCACTTTTAATTAATAAAAGCATTAATGCAATAATAAAACTAACTATTGACGATAACAAAAACGGAATAGTTGATCCATACTGATCCCACAAAAACCCAGCTAATACCGAGCCGAGCATAACTCCAATACTTGATAGAGTTGTTATTAATCCAATTGCTGTTCCGTGGAATTGCGGATTAACAATATCTGCAACCCAAGCTTTCGATATACCTTCAGTCGACGAAGCATACAACCCATATAGACCAAATAAAAATAACATCGGTAAAAAACTTTGACTAAAAGCGAATCCTAAATAGACTAAAGAGAATACAAACATTCCAATAGTAAAAATTTTTTTCTTTCCAAACCGATCAGAAAGTCCGCCAATTTTATATGATGATGAAGCATAAACTATATTATAAAAAACATAGCCTAGTATAGCATATATATCTGAGCTTACAACCGATTCTGTTTTTAAGATTAAAAAAACATCACTGCTGTTAACAAGCGAAAATAAAACTAGGATTAGCAATAGAATTTTATATTGTTTCGGTGCAGAATTCCAAAAAAATTTTAATTGAAAATTATTTTTCTTTGTTGTGCTTTCAATTTTTTTCTCTTTAACACTCATTGCAAAAATAATTGCGGCAATAGATGGAACTATTGCAAGTAAATAAATCAGCACATAATTAGCTGGAAAAAAATTTAGAAGAATTAATGCTGTTATCGGTCCGACAACCGCTCCAAAAGTATCCATCCCTCTATGAAATCCGAAGATGGCTCCAGAATTATCTTTTGTAGCACTTGCTAAAAGTGCATCTCGCGGAACAGAACGAATTCCTTTTCCAATTCTGTCTGCTATTCTTGAAGTTACAATTACGCCAACACTTGGAAAGAAACCAGGAAAAGGTTTGATTAATCCAGAAAGAGTATAGCCAATTTTTACAAACACAGCTCTTTTATTCAATTTATCAGAGATAACTCCAAATAAACCTTTTAGAATTCCGGCTGTAATTTCTGCTAATCCCTCAATTAATCCTATTATTGACATTGAAGCGCCAAGAGTTACAAGAAATAGCGGAGTTACTGGATAGAGCATTTCACTTGCAAAATCTGTAAATAAACTTATAAATCCGAGAATCCAAACTGATTTAGGTATTCTGCTTTTTCGTAGCATTTTTAATCACTAAAAAATTTTTCTTAAACAATTTTACCGATTTTAGTTGACAATTTGAATACAAGTTTTAACATTATGGGTGCACTATTCAAAATTTAGAAAATGACCACACCTTTTTAACTCAACATACTAATACAGAGAAGCAAAATAAAATTTAAGAAAGGAGCGTTTTATGGAATTTTATGAATTGCACCCCGTAACACCTCAATTGCGTTTTATTAATAAAGCTGTTGAAGTTATGAAAAATGGTGGAGTGATAATTTATCCAACTGACACTGTGTATGGCATTGGCTGCGATATATTCAACAAAGAAGCTTTAGAACGTGTTTATTACATTAAACAAGAGACTGGAACTAAATTATTTAGTTTTATTTGTCCTGACCTTAAAGACATTGCAAAGTATGCAAAAGTATCAGACTTTGCTTATAAGCGGATGAAAAAACTTTTACCCGGTCCATATACTTTTGTCTTGCCAGCAGCAAAAGAAGTTCCCAAAACATTATGGACAAAACGAAAAACTGTTGGAATTAGAATACCTGATAACAAAGTGGCATTATCACTTGCAAAAGAACTTGGCAACCCAATAATTAGCACTTCAGTAACAAATAGAAAAGGAGATGTTCTTTTTGATCCTGAAGAAATTAAAGTAATCTTTAACACACAAGTTGATTTAATGCTGAGTGTTGGTGCTTTGGAAGGAGTTCCGTCAAGTATTATTGATTTAAGCAGCGAAGAGCCTGAGATAATTCGTGAAGGGGCTGGAGATGTGAGTATGTTTTATGCTTATCAGTAAATAGATTTCCATTAATTCATGGTTTTACTAAAAATGTAAGACCATGAATTTTCTTTTATTCCAATAATAACTTCACAATATTTTTTTTAACCAATCCAATTTTCCGAAGTTGATGAAAGCGGTTTACTTTTTACTGATTTTTTTTCTTTGCTTTGTCCGGTATTTGTCAGGCGTAAGATATCATCCGGTGAAGTAAAATCTGGAAGAAATTCATTTTTCTTCTTTTCATCAATACTCACTTTCTTTTCGTTCAAACGATTATTATGAGTATGATTTAACCACTTCAATTTGGAATTTTTGGAATCGGTTGTAGGCTGTACGTTCATTTGTACCCCCTAATTAAATTGCAACCGAGAAAAGGAAAAACGTGAACTACTACATGAAAGATACTAAATTATAGAGTCAGTTGTAACAGTGAGTCATGTAAAAATGTTTATCATAATGCGATAATTAGACATCAACTCTCGCGATGAACAATAGTAGATGAAGCTTGAGTTCCAGCCAAGATTAATATTTCCGCAATGTTTACATTTTTTGGTCTTGTTGCACAGAAAATAACTGTCTCAGCAATATCATCGGCTGTTAATGGTTCCATTCCCTTATACACATTTTTTGCTTTTTCAACATCGCCTTCAAAACGAATAACACTAAAATTTGTTTCCACTAAACCTGGATCAATTGTGCTGACTTTAATATTCATATCAATTAAATCCATCCGCAAAGATTTTGTAATAGCATCAACTGCATGTTTGGTTGAACAATAAACAGCTCCTTTGGGATAAGCTTCACGACCAGCAAGCGAGCCAATGTTTATTATGTGTCCATTTTTTCTTTCTAACATTAAAGGCAACACAGCATAAGTTACATACAATAATCCCTTGATATTAGTATCGATCATCTCTTCCCAGTTTTCTGGATTGTCTTCATAGAATTTATTTAAGCCCTTACCTAATCCAGCATTGTTTACAAGTATATCAATGTTTTTCCATTCATCAGGTAAATTACTAATTGCACTATTAACATCTGTTTTATTTCTTACATCAAGTTCTATGGCATAAACTCTAACACCAAATCTTTTCTTAATGTCATCAGCAACTACATCAAGTTTATTTTTTCTTCTTGCACAGATAATAAGTCTAGCACCTTCAGCAGCAAAAGCAAAAGCTGAAGCTTTTCCTATTCCGGATGTTGCCCCGCTAATAAACACAATCTTGTCTTTTAGACTAATCATAAATATCCTCAAAATTTTCTGTTGTTAAATTAAATATCCTCATACATATTTTGCAATTTCTAAGATTAGATAATCCATCGATAATTTCATATTTTGCTATTCAGTTAGAAACTTTTTCAAAATTCAATTCAGTTATATCAGTCGATGGACATTTTAACACACAAACAAACAGCCATTTCCGATGAGAAAAATGAAATTGGCAAATCTTGCTATCACTGCGGAGATTATTGCCAAGATGATTCTATTAAGCTGGATGAAAAAATTTTCTGCTGTAATGGATGCAAAACTGTTTACGAAATCTTAAGCGCTAATAAACTTTTTGAATATTATTCTTTAGAAAAAAATCCAGGTATAAAAAAAAATGAGAAGATAAAAAGAAATTACGAGTTTCTTGAAGACTTGGAATTAAAAAATAGATTAATTGATTTCACAGATGGCACAATCACATCCATAACACTTAACATTCCTGAAATGCATTGCAGTTCTTGTATCTGGATTCTTGAAAATTTATACAGACTGAATAATGGTATTATTAATTCTAGAGTTAATTTCTTGCAGAAAACACTTAATATTTATTTTAATGAAACAAGTACTTCGATAAAAGAAATCTTCGAATTACTAGCATCAATTGGTTATGAACCGGCACTGAACTTAGGTCAAAAAGAAGAACAATTTTCAAAGTTATCGTACAAAACTCTGTACTTTAAAATAGGTATTGCTGGGTTTTGTTTTGGGAATGTGATGCTTTTAAGCTTTCCAGAATATTTATCTATTGGAACAAACGAATTACCAGAAATGAAAAAAATCTTTGCCTATATAAACATATTATTAGCAGTACCAGTTTTTTTCTACAGCGCTTCAGATTATTTTTCCTCTGCATGGAAAGGATTAAAGAAAAAAATTATTAATATAGATGTTCCAATAGCGCTAGGCATTTTAGTTTTATTCTTAAGAAGTCTAGCTGAAATTATTTTTAGTATTGGTCCAGGTTATATTGATTCATTAACTGGATTAGTTTTTTTCTTATTAATTGGCAGACTATTTCAAAATAAAACTTATGATACCCTAAATTTCGAACGTAATTACAAATCATATTTCCCAATTTCAATTACCATAAAGGAAGGCAACTCCGAAAAAACTATTCC
Organism: Ignavibacteria bacterium; assembly: GCA_016873835.1. GTDB lineage: Bacteria > Bacteroidota > Ignavibacteria > Ignavibacteriales > Melioribacteraceae > DSXH01. The sequence goes on along the minus strand of VGVY01000040.1, from coordinate 11,356 downwards.
GGTTGAAAAAATTTCGGTTGGCAACCGAATAGTGATCCGAAATGATGAAATTATTCCAGCTGATTCTATTCTGATTAAAGGAAGAGCAAATATTGATTATAGTTTTGTTACCGGTGAGTCTATTCCGGTTGAGAAAAAAAATGGAGATGTAATATACGCTGGCGGCAAACAGATTGGCGAAGCAGTTGAAGTTGAAACAATCAAAGATGTGTCGCAGAGTTATCTTACGCAGCTTTGGAATGACGAAGCTTTCCAAAAAACTGAAGAATCTCGAATTGTATCGCTTGCAAACTCAATCAGCAAATATTTTACAATAATAATTTTATCAATTGCTGGAGCCGGAGCTGCTTTTTGGTTTTCCATTGACAGCCATATTGCATTTAACGTATTTACAGCAGTTTTAATAGTGGCTTGTCCTTGTGCGCTTGCACTATCGACACCATTTACTCTTGGCAATACACTAAGAATTTTTGGCAAAAACAAATTTTATTTGAAAAACACTCATGTAATTGAAAAACTAGCAGCAATTACAGCAATTGTATTTGATAAAACCGGAACCATAACTGAGAATAGTCTATCTGAAGTAAATTTTGACAATGCATTCCTAAACGATGAAGAAAAAATATTACTTAAATCCGCAGTTAGAAATTCTTCACATCCTTTAAGTAAATCTATCTATAGGTCGCTATTAGAATTTTCAATTCACAAAACAAATTCATTTGAAGAAACCCCGGGCAAAGGAATTTTCGCATCAATAAACAATTTTACTATCAAAATTGGGAATAACAATTTTGTAAATGAAAAACTTATTATTGACGATGAAGGTAATACAAAAGTTTATATATCGATTAACAATGATCCTAAGGGTTATTTGTTAATCTCGAATAAATATAGAACTGGATTGAAACAAATTATTGAAAAATTAAAAAGGGTTTATCAATTGGCTCTCCTTTCCGGCGATAGTGAAGGTGAAAAACAAAAATTAAGAAATATTTTTGGTGATGAAAGCAATCTTTATTTCAAGCAATCACCACACGATAAATTAAATTTTATTAAAACTCTTCAAGTGAAAGGGAAAAGAGTTTTGATGTTAGGAGATGGTCTAAACGATGCCGGCGCATTAAAACAAAGTGATGTTGGCATTTCAATTTCGGATAACGTAAATAACTTTTCTCCGGCATGTGATGGAATTCTTGATTCCAAAATGTTTCATAGATTAAATGATTTCATTTCATTTGCTATAAAAAGCAAAAAAATTATTATCACAAGTTTTATCATTTCCTTTATATATAATATTTTCGGTATAATATATGCTGTAACTGGAACATTAACTCCAATTGTTGCCGCGATTTTAATGCCGCTTAGTTCAATTTCTGTCGTGCTCTTTACATCATTTTCAACTAACTTTGTAGCCAAGAAGGAAAAATTATTATAATGTCTGTTATATTTGTTTTGATCGGGGCAAGTTTGGCAATAGCAGTTGGGTTTTTAATAGCTTATATCTGGGCAGTTAAAAGCGGTCAATACGATGATAAATACACTCCTTCGATACGAATTTTATTTGACAATCAAAAAAAACAAAACGAAACAGAATCAAAAAGTGATTTGAATAATAAACAAGGAGCAGCTTAATGCAAGTTGAAAAATTCAGTTATGATAATCTTGTTGTCAAACAATTTGCAATCGCAACTTTATTTTGGGGCGTTATTGGAATGCTTGTTGGTTTGACAATTGCTCTTCAATTATATATTCCCGAATTAAATTTCGGAATTCCTTACTTAACATTTGGAAGATTACGTCCGCTTCACACAAACGCAGTTATTTTTGCTTTTGTTGGTAATATGATTTTTGCCGGAATATATTATTCCGTTCAACGAGTTTGTAAAACAAGAATGATCAGTGACTTTCTAAGCAAATTCCATTTTTGGGGCTGGCAATTTATCATTGTTGCTGCTGCAATTACATTACCCCTTGGTTTTACTACAAGCAAAGAATATGCTGAATTAGAATGGCCAATAGATATTATGATTGCAGTTGTTTGGCTTGCATTTGGATATAATTTAATTGCAACAATTGTAAAGCGTAGAGAAAAACATATGTATGTTGCATTATGGTTTTACATTGCTACATTTGTTACTATCACTGTGCTTCACGTCGTTAACTCATTAGAAATTCCAGCTGGAATTTTAAAAAGCTATCCAATTTTTGCTGGGGTGCAAGATGCATTGGTTCAATGGTGGTATGCACATAATGCTGTAGCATTCTTTCTAACTACTCCATTTCTTGGTTTGATGTACTACTTTTTACCGAAAGCGGCTAATAGACCAGTTTATTCATACCGGCTTTCAATACTACATTTTTGGGCTTTGATCTTTCTTTATATTTGGGCTGGTCCTCATCATTTACTTTATACTGCTTTGCCAGATTGGGCTCAATCACTTGGGACAGTTTTTTCAATAATGTTAATTGCTCCTTCTTGGGGAGGAATGTTAAATGGTTTATTAACCCTTCGTGGTGCCTGGGATAGAGTTCGCGATAATCCTATTTTAAAATTTATGGTCGTTGCTGTGACTGCTTATGGTATGTCAACTTTTGAAGGACCTATGCTTTCGCTTAAAAGTGTAAATGCAATTACTCATTATACTGATTGGACTATTGGTCATGCTCACCTCGGTGCTTTAGGATGGAATGGACTTTTAACATTTGGAATATTGTATTGGTTAATTCCGGTGATGTGGAAAACAGAATTGTATTCTAAAAAATTAGCTAATGTTCATTTTTGGATTTCAACCCTCGGAATAGTTTTTTATTCAATTCCATTGTATTGGGCTGGTTTAACACAATCACTAATGTGGAAACAATTTACTGAACTTGGAGTTCTTCAATACCCAAATTTCCTTGAAACTGTATTGCAGATAATTCCAATGTATATTCTACGCTCAGTTGGTGGCTTCTTATTTATAGCTGGGATATTTTTATGTGTTTATAATTTAGTTAAGACTGCTAAAAAAGGATCGTTTGAAAAAAATGAAGAAGCAGAAGCTGCGCCACTAATTAAAGAAGCTGACAAGCTAAAAAGAGGAATGATTCATAGGTGGTTAGAAAAACGACCAATTAAATTTGCGCTTCTTGCAACTGTTGTAATTTTAATCGGCGGACTTGTTGAATTAATTCCAACATATTTAGTAAAATCTAATATTCCAACAATTGAAAGTGTTAAACCTTATACACCTTTGGAGCTACACGGAAGAGATATTTATATACGAGAAGGCTGCAATACTTGTCATTCACAAATGGTGCGACCTTTTAGATCTGAAACAGAAAGATATGGCGAGTATTCAAAAGCCGGGGAATTTGTTTATGATCATCCATTCTTATGGGGCTCAAAAAGAACCGGTCCAGATCTTCATAGGCAAGGAGGAAAGTATTCAAACGTTTGGCATTATCTTCATTTCGAAGATCCAAGGCAAATGTCACCTGGTTCAATAATGCCGCCTTATCCGTGGCTATTGACAAATTCATTAGATACTTCGTCAACATCTGCAAAGATAAATGCAATGAGAACAATTGGAGTTCCATACGGGGAAGAGTATGAAAATTTTGCTAACAAAGATTTGATGAATCAAGCAAATGCAATTGCAGATGACCTTTTAAACAATGGTATTCCAGCCGATCCCGATAAGGATGTAATTGCTTTAATTGCTTACTTACAGCGCTTAGGAACAGACATCAAAGGGAATAAAAAATAAAGTAATTCGAGAAAAAAATGTTTTCAAAATATTTAACATCAATAGAAGGAATAGCGATTTACCCAATTATTGTTTTGCTGCTCTTCTTTATTCTATTTCTGTTCGTAATAATTAAAACAATTAGGATGGATAAAAAACATATAATACACATGGCGAATTTGCCGCTTGATTCAAAATCAGAAAAAACAAACAATCCAGAGATTAAAAATGAAAATCAATAAATATTTTTTTTATATAGCTACTGCTTTGTTATTGTTTTCTTTTCACACACAATTATTTGCCGCCGGAGATGATGCTTTAGATAACGTAATGAAAACTATGCTTATAGCAACAATAATTGTCATCGGTATTGTTTTGTGGCTTGCTGTTATATACTCTGAAAAAAACGATATTGATGGGCAAACCTTTAAAGCACCTTTAATTAAATTCCGACAATGGCTAACAAAATCAACACCAGTTGAACGTGAACAAGAAATTCTATTAAGTCATGATTATGATGGAATAAAAGAATTAGACAATAGAATTCCACCCTGGTTCAGTGCTTTGTTTTACGGAACAATTATTTGGGGAATTATTTATTTAATGGTATTTCATGTATTTGACTCGGGAAGTGTGCAAGAGAAAGAATATTTGGCAGAAGTTCAGCAAGCAAACTTTGAGAAACAAATTCTGATTAAGAGCGGAGTGTTTATTAATGAAGAAACAGTAACAGCATCTAATGATCCAGCAGTCTTGAATGAGGGCAAAGAAATATATACGAAAAATTGTTTGGCTTGCCATGGTCAAGACGGAGGCGGTTTGGTTGGTCCAAATTTGACTGATGAATTTTGGATTCATGGTGGAGGGATTAAAAATATTTTCAAAGTAATAAAATATGGCGTTCCTCAAAAAGGAATGATAAGCTGGCAAACTCAATTAGATCCAAACAAAATGAAAGCTGTTGGAAGTTATATTTTGACATTCCAAGGCACTAAACCAGCCAATGGTAAACAGCCTGAAGGCGAAAAATGGACTGAATCTAATTAATATGGATAATCTTTAAAAAAATTGATGTATACTGAAAAAATTAATCAAGAAGAAGAATTTAGGGATTCAATATCAACTGTTTCAAAGGAAGGTAAACGAAACTGGATTTATCCTAAAAAACCTTCAGGTAATTTTCATAAAGCAAGGATTTTTATCAGTATTGTTTTGCTCGCTTTTCTATTCACTGCTCCGTTCATTAAAATAAAAGATCATCCATTTATAATATTGAATGTGCTTGAACGGAAATTCATCATTTTCGGAATTCCCTTTGGTCCGCATGATTTACACTTATTTGCGTTATCTATGATTGCAGTTGTAGTCTCAATTTTTTTATTCACAGTTGTCTATGGCAGATTATTTTGCGGCTGGATTTGTCCGCAAACTATTTTTATGGAAATGGTTTTTAGAAAAATTGAATATTGGATTGAAGGCGATGCAAATAATCAAAGAGCTTTAAACAATTCATCATGGAATACTAATAAATATTTAAAGAAAATATTTAAACACACTACATTCTTTTCCATCTCGTTTCTTATATCAAATATTTTTTTAGCTTATATAATTGGTGTTGATGAACTTCAAAAATATATTTCTGAAACACCTTCTCAGCATATAGGAACATTTTTAGCTGTGTTGATTTTTTCTGGTGCATTTTATTTTGTCTTTTCATATTTCCGCGAACAAGTTTGCACACTAGTCTGCCCCTACGGAAGACTTCAAGGAGTGATGCTTGATCAAAACTCAATTGTAATTCATTATGATTATAAGCGTGGAGAACCGCGAGGAAAAATTAGAAAAGACCAAATTAATTCAAACGGCGATTGCATCGACTGCTATCAATGTGTTGATGTCTGCCCAACCAGTATTGATATCCGAAACGGAACTCAACTAGAGTGTATCAATTGCACCGCTTGTATTGATGCATGCAACAAAATAATGGAGAAAGTAGACCGCCCGAAAGGATTAATCCGCTATGCTTCAAAAAACGAAATTGAAATTGGAAAAAGGTCTATATTTAATCCGAGAGCATTTGGCTACACAACTGTATTATTTCTTCTTACAATTTTAATTACATATATGTTATTTACACGAACAGAAGTGGAACTAAGTATTCTGAGAACTCCGGGATTAATTTCTCAGGAACAGCCAGATGGAAAACTTAGTAACCTTTATGATTTAAAAATTGTCAATAAAACTTTTGATGAACTTGAAGCCGAGTTATCCCTTAATAACATTCAGGGTGAAATTAAATTGATTGGCAAAGATTTATCAGTTAAACCACAAGGGGTTACCGAAGCAAAATTTTTAATAATTCTGCCGAATGAAAAAGTCAGTCATCTTAAAACGCCAATAAACATTTCAGTTGTTTCTAAAGGTAAAACAATTGATGTAATTAATACTTCATTTCTAGGTAAGGTAAAATCAAAATGAAATTAAGCTGGGGCACTAGTATTGCTGTAATTTATATTTTATTTGTGGTAATAATTGTATCAATTGCTGTTTGGCTGAGCAATAAAGATCTTCCATTGGTAACGGATAATTACTACGCTAAAGAATTGAAGTATCAGGAAGAAATTGATAAAATAAATCGTACAAATGAGCTCGATGAGAAACTAGAAATAAAAGTATCAGAAGAAATGATACTATTAACTTTTCCAAGGCTATTCCCAAGTGATGATATTGAAGGAAATATTGTTTTTTATCGACCAAATGATGAATCCAAGGATTTTATCCAAGAAATTAAAATTGATACAACTTACACACAGTCAGTTTATACAAAAAATATCCAAACTGGGTTATGGAAAATAAAAGTGAACTGGCAAGCAAATAACGTAGAATACTACAACGAAAAACTTATTATGATAAACTAATGGAAATTTGGACTGGCTTTATAGTTGGACTTTTTGGAAGCTTACACTGTATTGGAATGTGTGGTCCAATCGTAATTGCTTTGCCTCATAGTAGTGAAAAAAAATTTTCAGCATTTATAGGTAGGATTATTTATAACCTTGGAAGAATTACGACATACACTGCAATGGGATTTATATTTGGTCTGTTTGGGAGCGGTTTAGTTTTATATGGACTTCAGCAATATTTATCAATTGCCTTTGGAGTTATAATAATTTTATATGTTTTAACACCCAGAAAAATAAAAACAAACTTAGCTGATAATTTTTTATTCATGTCGGCAACTAAATTTATTAAAGAGATGTTTTCGAAACTATTATCTAAAAAAACCCAAGCATCATTTTTTTCATTTGGATTATTGAATGGTTTGCTGCCATGCGGATTTGTTTATGTTGGAATTGCCGGGGCAGTTTCAACCGGTAATTTAGTATCTGGAACATTATACATGATGCTGTTTGGCTTAGGAACTTTTCCAGTGATGTTCGCGACTTCGCTCTTTGGAAACATCGTGAATATAAACATCAAAAGAAAAGTAAATAAACTAATTCCAATTTTTGCAGTTCTGCTTGCATTTATTTTTATTCTAAGAGGACTAAATCTTGGAATTCCCTATCTTAGTCCCAAATTTTCAAAATCACATACCTCACAGCAAAAAATGATGCATCATTAATTGGATAATTCCTTTTCTAGGTTTTCTAATATTTCAGAGATTTTTCTTTCACTAACCTTTGTTATAGCTTTATCAATTAAAAACCATTTTCTAATTCGGAAATAATCTTCTTGCCATATTTCATATTCTTCTTCAACATTCATAGCAAAAATTTTAACAATGCAAATACCTCCCCACTTTTCATACTGATACTCTCCAAAAAGTTTGTCGCTTACCTTACCATTTACACCAGCTTCTTCAATTGCCTCTCTTCTTGCAGATTCTTGAGGGGTCAATCCATCTTCAATAATTCCTTTTGGAATTATCCACTTTCCACTTCGTGATTTTATTAATAAGATTTGCAGAGTTCCATTAATAAATTTGTACGGAATAACCGCTGACTGTGAATATTTATTACTCAAATATTCCATGGAACATAAAATAATTGATTTAGTTTAGTTCTCATAATTTAGTTTAATGATCATAGGAAATTTTTTAAATATTTTTCATATTTGCTAAACCATTCAGAAACTATTTTAATAAAATGAAAAAACTCTTTCTTATTCGACATGCAAAATCAAGCTGGGATGAACAAGGCGTAACGGATTTAAAGCGCCCCTTGAATAAACGAGGCAAAAGAGATGCCCCTTTTATGGGTAAATTGTTACATAAAGGAATGATTATTCCAGAGCAAATTTATTCTAGTCCGGCTGTTCGAGCAATTACAACAGCAAATATATTTGCAAATGAATTAAAATTCGAGAAAAAAAATATTCATGTATTTGAGAGTATTTATTCTGGTGGAATTAGAGAGCTGGAGGATTTGATTCAGAATTTTGATGATGATTATAATTCAGTATTTATTTTTGGTCATAACCCTACGTTTACAGTTTATGCCAATCACCTTGGTGATAAATACATTGCCAACATGCCAACATGTTCCATCGTCGGTTTTGAATTAAATGTTAAAAGATGGGCAGAGGTTGAAAGAGGAAAAGGAAAAACTTTCTTATTCGAATATCCTAAAAAATACTTTAAATAATTTTCGAATTGGGAATTGCATTAAATACTACTAAAACTCACTTTACTAATTTTGATACAGCTTTAAATTGATCGGTTCCGCAGACTTCTAATAATTCAAACAGTACGGATTCAGTTAAACTTATTTCTGCTCCATTCGATTCCATTCTTCGTAATGCTGTCTGATAATCAAACTCCCTTCTTGAGGATATCGCATCTGCCGCAACATGAACTTGAAAATCATTTGCTATAAAATCCAAAACAGTTTGCATTACACATACGTGAGATTCAATTCCGCAAACTACAACTTGTTCAATACCCCTTTTCTTTAAATCTTCAAAAAGATCAGGAGCACCATAACAACTAAAACTCATTTTTTGAATTGCTTCGGAATTATTAAGAGCTTCTTTAATTTGAGGATTTGTTGGACCTAATCCTTTTGGATACTGTTCAGTATAATAAACAGGCAAATTCATTATCTTAAAACCACTGATCAGCTTAACAGCATTTCTTATTACTCGTTCGCTTTCAAAAATTACTGGTAAGATTCTATCTTGAATATCTATTACAAGTAATGTGGTTTTTTCTTTATTTAATAACCTAAAATTCTTTTTCATTCTGGTTTGCGAAATATTTTTTCTGATCTAATAAATCGGTTCCATGCCATATTTGCCGCATGAATACATCATCAGTAATGAAGCAACATCAATTGCAGTTCTTTTTTCTTCATCTTCCGGAACAATAAGGTCGTAAACATCCGCAATGAATTTCATGTTGGAAAGAATTTTTTTCAATTCAGAGTAAGTTGGTTCGCCGTGCCAATGCGCAACTCTTTTTACTAAATTATTTTCATTGCGTCTGAGAAATTCTGAGAATGTGATAAAATTTTCACTTAGCTTTGTTCTTGGATTGCAAATATTAATCAAATCATTTGTGTATTGATCAAATTTTTTTGCTAAGTCTTCGTTCTTATCGTACATCAAATATTTTGCTTTTTGCGGAGTAAACTTTGCACGTGTAGTAACTTTAAATTTAGGAATCAGAGCATATCCATCAAAACTTCTTACGCCGGTTCTCCTATCTACATATTTCCATTCTCGTAATAATTGAGTTGAATTTTGAACTGATACAACTTTATCAAGTTCACTGTCTATAACAACATATAAACCTTTTTGATAGCTCACAACACATGTCCAGTGTTCCCAACTGTTAACACTTAATATGCATGGATGCCCTTTTTTCAATTCGCTTGTTAATGCACGCCGCGCATCATCCGGATTACTCGATTGAAAATATTTCATTTTGCAATTAAATCTTCTAGCAGCACGCGCAAGTCCAAACTCATCAGTGCCAGCCCACCACGAACTTCCGGCAATAATTCCTATTTCATCTTCATCTTTAAAAATTCCGAGCATTGCAAGTGAATGCTTTAATGCAAAAGGTCCGCATTGATATTTATTCGGTTGTGGATAGAAACTCATAATTTTCAACTCTCAAGTTGAGTGCAAAAATAATAAAACTTTTGTAATGCAAAACATTTTTATATAGTTTTGTTAAAAAATTTAGGATAAAAATGAAAGTTGTTGTCCTCTATAATGAGCCTATCTTTACCGGCAAAAAGAAAAAGTCTACAAAGCCGAAATCAGAAAGCCTGGACTTCGACCCCGTATTCAGCCTTGAAGAGGTTGACCCAATAGAAGAATACAAACAAATCTGCAATGCGTTAAAGAAGTTTAATTATGAAGCTTATACACTTAATATTCAAGATGACCTCCAGTTATTTATGAGGGATTTGGAGAAGAATAAACCCGATGTAATCTTCAATTTTGTTGAGCTTTTTCACGATCAGCCACGACTTGAAATGAATTTCACTGGCTTGCTTGAGCTGTTAAATATACCCTATACCGGCGCTACTCCTAATGCTCTTGGCACTTGTCAAAACAAGACTTTAACAAAAAGAATCCTCGATTATGCTGGAATTAGAACACCAAAATTCAAGATCCTGAAAACGATGAATGATTCATTCAGAACTAACTTGAGATACCCGTTGATTGTTAAACCAGCTTGGGAAGATGCAAGTGTTGGAATTGACAACAATTCAATTGTTAATAACGTAACAACTCTCAAGAAAAGAGTTGAATATGTATTCTCCTCTTTCAAACAGCCGGCTTTAGTTGAGGAATTTATTCTTGGAAGAGAATTAAATGTTGCAGTCTTCGGTTATAAAGATCCTAAAGTTTTACCAATAAGCGAAATAGATTTTTCAGAACTTCCAGATAATTTACATCCGATTGTAAGCTTTCAGGCAAAGTGGGACCCAATGCACGAAGCATATCACAAAACTATTCCTATTTGCCCGGCTCCATTGAATAAAAAAATTCAAAAGCAAGCTGAGAAGATGGCAATCATTTGTTTCAAAACTATGGGCTGTAGAGATTATGCAAGAGTTGATATGCGGCTATCGAAAGAAGACAACAAACTTTATGTGCTTGAAGTGAATCCCAATCCTGATTTAACCGAAGATGCTGGTTTTATGAGATCGTCAAGTCACGCTGGATATGATTATGCAACAACCTTAAAGATGATTGTTGATTATGCTTATGAAAGAAAAACGGATAAAGAAAAAATAATTGAGGGTGATAAAAAGTAACTTTTTAAGAATCGAGTCCTTTTCTTGACAAAACATTTTTTTGATAATAATGTTTTACTTCCTTCATTTCAGTAACGAGATCTGCACAATTAATAATTTCTTCTGGGCAATATCTTCCAGTTAATATTAATTCTACTTTATCCGGCTTACATTTTATGAAATCCAAAATTTCATCAGTAGTAAAGAGTTTGAAATAAATTGACACTAATACTTCATCTAATATTATTAAATCAAAGTAACCACTTTGCATTTTTTCTTTAGCTTTTACAAGACCATTTTTTGCTTTTTTAATTTCTTCAATTGATGGCAATACTTTTTGTAAAACAAAATCATCTTTACAGCATTGTTCTACTT
>VGVY01000039.1 GCA_016873835.1 Ignavibacteria bacterium | reverse complement strand
ATGTTGTAAGCGGAGGTCCTTTAAATATTGCCGCCGGAAAAACAGAGAGCATCGCTTTTTCAATTGCAGCCGGTTCAAATTTAGAAGAAGTTAGAACAGCAATAAAGCGAAGTAGAGAAAAGTATAAATCTATTCCAACCAGCATAAAAAACGGAAAAGAAAATCTACCCATCGAATTCATTCTTTTTCAAAACTACCCGAATCCATTCAATCCAACTACAACAATACAATTTGTCATTCCGAGTCCGTCGATTGACGGACGAGAGAATCTTAAAGATTTCTCATCAACTAGGTCTCCTCGAAATGACAATGTGTGGGTAACATTAAAAGTTTATGATATACTCGGAAGGGAAGTTGCAACACTTGTTGATGAATTGAAACAACCAGGAACTTATAATTCTCAATTCTCAATTCGTAATTCTCAATTACCAAGTGGTGTTTATTTTTATACTCTGAGAGCTGGTAATTTTATTAAAACAAAGAAAATGATTTTTTTGAAATAGTTATTCGTTAAAAGTTAATTTAAAATTAATAATTTCAGGTCTGCTTCCTATTCTAACCGGCGGACCCCATCCGCCAACACCACACGAAACATAGTAATGGGTGTTTTCACGACGCGCGTAACCCCAGCCGAATTCATAAATTTTATCTATTAAATAATTGAGAGGCCAAAGCTGACCATTATGGGTGTGTCCGGATAATTGCAGATCGATTCCATTTTCTTTTGCATCATTTAAATTAAATGGCTGATGATCCATTAAAATTATTGGAAGCGATTTATCAACACCGCTTAAAATATTATTTAAAGACTTTCTATTATAGTTTGCAAACCTTCTGCTGTCGCGGTCTTCGCGCCCGACAATGTAAAACGAGTCGTCTATTTTTATGTGTTCGTCACGAATCATTTTTATGTTGTGGTTTTGCAAATATTTAACAGCATCTTTAATGCCGCCGATATATTCATGATTGCCGGTAATTCCATATACTCCATACTTTGCATTAAGCTCATAAAGAGCTTTGCCAACATTATTGCGCAGAACCGATTTTATATCTTCATCAATAATGTCTCCGGCAAAGAGAATAATATCCGGCTTTAACTTGTTGATTTTATCAACTACCCGATATGCAAAATTTTTCCCATTTATTGTACCGAGATGAAGATCTGAAGCCATAACTATGTTTAGAGATTTTAACTCTCCAGCTTTTTTATGAATCGTAATATTATATTTTCTTATTGATAAAATCCTAGAATTTAAAAATCCGCCGACAACAAGAATTATTACAAAAATTGCAATTACCGCAGCAACAAACGATCTCAGTTTTTCAGGATTAGTTTTAAATACTGAAGGGAAAAATGGAATTAAGTAATTTATGCCGCGAAGCAGATCAATAAAAAGAATGAAAATTAGAGCATAAAACATAATTGCAATCCAAAACGAACCGACCCAGACAAGAAAATCGCTTATATACCAAACCCAAACATTTTCTAAAAATCTTCCGGCAACATAAGAGATAATAACAAAAACGAGAATATATGTCGCAAGAGTTTTGTGTGATTCCGGTATTATACTTAAAATTCTTTTCGCTATGTAGAAATTAATAAGTCCGTAGACCGCAAAAACAATTCCAAAGAAGATAATAGTCTGTGAGAGCTTCATAAAGATTTAACAAAAGTTTATGATAGATTGTTCAAAATTAAAAACGGAAAATAAGAATGGCTAATTTAAAATAAACCGGGGCGGAATTTCACCGCCCCAAGCAATATTAGAAACCGCTATTTACATTGATATCAACACGCTCGTTAACTTTCGAGGTGCTTTTGAAATTGTTAAAATTAAAGCTCATTGTAAGATTAAAAATAGGTGCTTCTGGGTAGCCATTTAAGAATAGATTTGTGCCTTTGTTTGCAGCGCTAACCATTTTAAATTTACCGGTGTTAAAAATATTCTGCACACTTGCTGTAACGATAAGCTGTCTATCAAAGAACTCTTGGCGCAATGAAACATTTAAATTAACTAGAGGATCGATTGTTCCTTGAATGGTTGCTTGCTTTCCTATATAAAACAGATTCATTTGGAATCTTGTTGCGGCAGAGAACATAACAGTCGTTTGAAGACGAGTTGACCAAGTGAATTGATCGTTCTCTGTTTTAACGCCAAGCAAATATCCCTCCAAACCAGTTTGGAATAAATTTATTGCCGGATTCAATCTTAACCACTGAGTTGCTGGAATGCTTGCTGATAATTCGGTGCCCACCGTATATGTTTTGGCGACATTTCCAAACGAAAGATTTAGTCTTCCGTCATCTTGAATCAACATTGTCTGTGTAATGGTGTTGTTTGTGTTTCTATAATAAGATTGAGCAGACAAGAAAATTCCACTTTTTAATGTGTTTTGATAATTTAGTTCAAACGAGTTGATCATCTCGGGCAGTAAGTTTGGATTGCCTATTACTTGAGCATAAGAATCAGAATAATTGGGGAATGGATTCAACGCAAACTCAAATGGACGATTAATTCTTCTGCTATAGCTGAATTGAAGCTGCTGACCATCAGAAAGCTTCTTTAATAAATTTAAAGATGGGAATAAATGAACCTGGTTATACTCAAACGTTTTTCCTAACGTGTTTTGTGTAAGCAGCCGGTCTGTCTGCTCTGCACGCAAACCAAGTTGATAATCTATATCAAGCAGCTCTAGGTTGTTCGAAAAGGTCACGAACGCAGAATAGATATTATTTCTAAAATCAAACTGGTTGGTAAAAATAGAATTAACAACCCACTGATTGCTTGTCCAGTTAAAATTACGCGCAACAAAATCAAAGTTTCTATAAGCAAGGTTTGTTTGTAAGCCCGCTTCTAATTTTGATTTGTCGTTAAACTTATATGAATAATTTAATTTTAACCTTACATCTTCTCTATTAGTATCATTTGCGAATTGTTGTGTTGCTGGCTGAAGAGATCTATTTTCATGCTTCGAGTCAGTTACATATTCCCTACCAATTCTATCTTGAGGCTGAGAAACATTTGTGTAAACAGCTTCGAAAATTATTTCATCTATCTTTGGTGAAAATTGATGATTAAAATAAAGTATTGATTGAAAATACTTTGCGGTTACATCAAGCGTTTCAACATTAGAAGTATATCGGACAATGTTCGTTTGAGTGTTTTGTCTATCAATAGCATCGAGAATAAAGTTTCCGCCGAAATCGGTTGCCCCGTAAGAAGAGCTAAGCGAAATGCCGCTTGTTGGGCTGAATGTATAATCAACACCAAGTTTTAATGAATAATTTTCTCTTCCAAAAAGTTGTCTGATATTTGCAGTCTGGTGTGTGTTGATGTTTTGGAATATTGAGTATCGATTATAGCTTTGAATGCTATAATTACTACTTTTTCTATAATCAGCAGTTCCGCTGAAACCAAGACCATTAGTTTTATAGTTAACAGTTGCATCGCCATTGTATTTATTTCGTGAACCAGCGCCGCCATTTATTATGCCGGATAAATTATCCTGAGCAATTGCTTTGGTTACAATATTAATAATTCCGGCCGCACCTTCAGCATCGTATTTTGCGGATGGATTGGTTATTAATTCGATGTTCTCAATTATGTTTGCTGCAATTTGACGCAATGCATCGCTTCCCTGAAGCACTCCCGGTCTACCGTTGACAAGAACAGTAAAATTAGAGCTTCCCCTCAATAGAACATTACCGTCTGAGTCTGTTTGAATTGAAGGATGATTTTTTAAAACATCAAGTGCAGTTCCTCCAGCGGCTGTATTATCTTTGCTGACGTTAATTACTCTTTTATCAATGTGAAATTCTTCATTTGGTTTTTCGGCAACCACATTAACTTCGCCGACTTTAACTTCAGCCGGGCTAATTTTCACCAAACCTAACGAGATCTCTTTCTTCTCCTTAGATACTACAACATTAGGAATTATTAATTTGTCATAGCCGATAAAGCTTACCTTTACATAATATTCTCCATCCGGAAGATTTGGTATTAATAATTCGCCCCCTTTTCCGGTAGCGCTTCCGCCAACGTAAGTAGAATCATTCGATTTGTGAACGGTTACATTTGCATATTCAAGCGGAGTATTAGTTTTTGCATCCATAATTATTGCGCGGATAATTCCCTTTGCATCTGATTCGGAATTAGATAAGCTGGAAAACCCAAATAAGCTAGAAAGAGTTGTTATTAAGAAGAAAAAAAGAAGTACTTTTTTCATAAATCCCCCCGTTTAAAGAAAGTTTCTGTTTTTATAAATTATATGACGAAAACGAAGTCAATTTTGTTACATCTTAAGAGGAAGTAATTTGGGCTAAATATTAATAGATAATGTGGCTATTAAAGACTTTGGCGCTTTGCCTGGTTATAAAGAACGACATATTTTTTTGCTGATCGACCCCAGGAATAATCTTTGTTCATTCCATTTAATTGGATTTTGCGCCAAACCTCCTTTAGGCGGAAATCATTAACCGCTCTTTGCACTGAATGCAATAATACTTTTCCAGAGTATTCTCCAAACGAATAACCAGTTCCAATTTCTAGTCCTTGTGTTAAAAATTCATTCCAATCGAGAACTGTATCGGCAAGACCGCCAGTTTTTCGAACAACCGGAACCGTTCCATATTTTAGGGAATAGAGCTGGTTTAATCCGCACGGCTCGTATCGTGAAGGCATTAAGAAAATATCGGACCCAGCCTCTATTAGGTGGGCAAGTTCATTATTAAAACCAAGGTAGACAACTACCTTTTGAGGAAAGAAGTGAGCAAACTTAGTAAACAAATCTTCATAAATTTGTTCACCGCTTCCGAGTATAACCCATTGAGCATCTAATTTGAGCAGCTCGTTTGCGGCGTCAGCAAAAATATCGAATCCTTTTTGCACAACCATTCTTGAAACAATTCCAATCAATGGAATGTTTTCGCTGAACGGTAGCTGCAGATGTTTCAACAGAAATTTTTTGTTCTCTAATTTTCCCGAAAAATCATTTGCCGAATATTTGTATGGCAATAATTTATCAGTTTCCGGATCCCATATATGGTAGTCAATTCCATTAAGGATGCCGGACAAGTCATTTTTTCTTAATTGTATAAAACCCTCCATGCCGGCGCCGTATTCTGGAGTAAGAAGTTCCTTAGCATAAGTTTCACTAACAGTATTTATTTTTTCGGAAAACAAAATTCCCATTTTTAAAAAACTTACACCGCCCTCAAATTCACCAGCGCCACCGGGTTGTGAATGTTCAAATTTTAATTCAGCACTTTCAAAAACTGATTTTGCAAACCTACCTTGATAAGCAATGTTATGAATTGTAAGAACAAAGGATGTTGCATCAAACATTCTATCCCAATTATAATTCTCTTTTACAAGCGCGGGTATTAAACCAGCTTGCCAATCATTACAATGGATAATATTAGGCGCCCATTGAAGTCGTTGAAGCACTTCAATAACTCCTTTTGAAAATAAAACAAAACGCTCGCCCTCATCGGAATCACTCGTATAAATTTTAAATCGATGAAAAAAGTGAGGACAATCTATAAAGTATATTTCCACATTTGAATTAGGAAGAAGAGCTTTATGAACATGAACGAAGTGAACTCTATTTGCAACGCGAACCGGTATACCGCCAAGATCCCACTGATAATGTAAGCCATGCTCTGCCTCATCAAAAGTGTTATATTTTGGCATAAAAACCTTGAGATCATGACCGAGCTTCTCTAATTCCTTTGGAAGTGTTCCGGCTACATCCGCAAGACCTCCAGTTTTTGCATAAGGGAATACTTCGCTGGCAACAAAGGCTATTTTCATTAAATCCAAGAATTTTATTTATTTAAAAATAACTAAACTGGTTCTATTCAAGAAAATTGCAAGTCAACATTAACTTACTTTAATTCTAACATCAACAGCGATCAATTTATTTTTATCAGTAACAATCAGCGGATTTATATCAAATTCAGAAATTTGCGGAATCTTAATCAGTAGTAAAGCACACGACTTGATAATAATTTTTAGGTTTTTCAAATTACAAGGTTTTTCGCCACGAATACCTTTTAATATCTTTCCAATTTTAGTTTCATTAATCATTTCATCTAAATCCTCGTTACACAAATAGCAAGAGCGAAGAGCAGTATCATCAAACACTTCAACATATTTTCCGCCTGAACCGAACATAATTATTGGACCGAATGATTTATCTCGGAATCCGCCAACCAAAAGTTCGTGTTTTGCTTCAACAAATCTTTGAACGAGGAATTTATCAACTTTTAATCCAACTTTTCGAAAATTATTATTGATAGCACCAGCTGCAGCGAGTAATTCCTTTTTATTTAGGATATTTAACTTTACTGCCCCAAGATCTGATTTATGAATTGCTTCTGGGTGAATCCCTTTTAAAACTGCCGGGAAAAATTCGCTGCCGATATTTTTTAGTTCAGAAAAACCAACCAACTTATTTTTTACAAGCGGAATTTTGTATCGTCTGCATATTTTGGAAACACTTTTTTGAGATAAGAAACCTGGGCTTTCGGTTAAATTTTCAGTTTCTGTGTAATCAAATACTTTTCTGTACTCAATATTTGTTGACGAAATCTTTGTTCTCGATTTAACATAAAACAGCATATTAGATAAAACTTCTGCCGGGTCTTCCGGGTTTTTAAATAATGGCGCTTTCGATTTAGAATTTTGCTTGTAATTATCCCAAAATTCCGGCAACGGCATCACAACTTGTAAAATTGGTTTATCAGATTTTATTGAATTGATGCTTTCAACAACATCAAAAGGAGAAACCATAACCGGCTCAACAAAAATTGAAATTACAGCATCAACACCTTTATCTTTAGCAACAATTTCATTAACAATTTTAAATTGTTCTGGGCTTCCGCCAGGCAACAAATCAACCGGGTTGTTAATACTTCCATCGGAATGAACAATGTTGCGTAATTTTGCTTTGGTTTCTTCTGAAAAATTTGCGAGCACTAATCCTTTAGAATCAAGCCTATCAACACAAAGAATTGCCGGACCGCCAGCATTAGTCACAACCGCAATTCTATTTCCTTTTGGGATGGGAAAATTATCGAAACCTTTTGCTGTATTGAAAAGCTCATTTAAATTTTCTACACGGACAACACCAAACTGTTTAAGAAGTGAATTAACAATTTTATCATTGCTGCTTAACGCTCCGGTGTGAGAAGAGGCTGCCTTCATTCCGCTTTGAGTTTTTCCAGCTTTCAAAATGATTATTGGTTTTGTGATTCTGTTTTCGGCAATTGGGCGAATAAAATTTAATCCGCTCTCAAAGCTTTCGAGATAAAAAACCATTGAAGTTACATTATTATCATTTTGCCAAAAAGGGAGAATATCATTTTCGTTTATATCCGCCTTATTTCCTACGCTTATAAATTGTGAAAATTTAATATTTGTCTCTCTTAACGAATTCAATACTGTTGCACCGAGCGCACCGCTTTGTGAAAGAAAACCGATTTTGCCGGATTCTGGCTCTTCAGCAACAAAGGTTGCGTTTAGTTTAACATCTTCTAAAGTGTTGATTATGCCCATACAGTTTGGTCCAACCATTAAAGCATCGGCTGTTTTAACTTTTTCTAAAATTCGCTTTTCTAAATCCTCTCCGTCTTTTCCGATCTCCTTAAATCCAGCGGTGATCAAAACAATCGATTTAACATTTTTAACGAGCAATGAATCAATTGATGATTCAACAAATTGTTTTGGTGCTACAATAACGGCAAGATCAATCGGCTCCGTGATTTGTTCGATTGCGTTAAAGCATTTGTAATCTAAAACCCATTCAGCATTAGGATTGACTGGATATACTTTTCCTTTATATCCATAGGACTTTATTGACTTTAATATTTCATAACCAATGCTTTTTTCTTTGGTCGATGCACCGACTAAGCAAATAGTTTTTGGGTAGAAGAAATTATTGAGGTCTTTCATATTTCGCTTCGTAAAATCAAATAAAATTTTATAATAAAAAAGTTCAATGCGCCAAAATAATCAATTCTAAATTATTGCCATTCATGCTTTAACCAATTGCTAATAATTTTTTCTCCAACATTTGTCATAAATGATTCTGGATGAAATTGAATCCCTTTTAGATCGTATTGTGAGTGTGAAAACGCCATTATTTTGTTTTCGGAATCAACTGCAGTAATTATTAGTTCGCTTGGAAAATTCTTCTTCGACACAATCCATGAATGATAAAAACCAGCGTCAAATGCCGAAGGAATATTTTGAAACAAACTATCTTGCTCGCTAACTACAGTTATTGATTTTTTTATTCCATGTACAACCGAATCCAAATTTTCTAATTGTCCTCCAAAAAACTCTGCAATCGCTTGATGGCCGAGACATATCCCCAAAATACTTCTTGTTTTTGAATATTGTTCAAGAATTTTGAACATGATCGGAAAGTCTTTTGGAAGTCCGGGCCCAGGCGAAAATATTATTTTATCATAGCGCTCAATATAGCTAACGTCAACATGGTTGTTCATAACAACATCAAGCTGAACTCCGCCGATTTTTCTAATTTGTTCAACTATATTGAATGTGAAGGAATCAAAATTATCTATTATGAGCAACTTCATTTGTGCTAATTTTATTAATTTGATAGTGATAATATAATCCGAAGCATGATAAGAAATAAAGAGACAATAGAATTAATGAATGAATATGGAAGGAATAGAATTCCTTTTATATTCATAATTGATTTCGAAGGAAATAAGCCGGAAGTTTTAGGACTAACCGACTTGCCTAAAAACGAAATTCTTTTTAATATAAACGGAATAACAAATTATTCGAAAATCATTGTTCCTAAAAAAAGAATGGTTTTTCAAAAGACTCCGCCCAACTATGAAAACTATCTTAATTCATTTGAGATTGTGATGGAAAACATCAATTCGGGCAACACATATTTATGTAATCTTACTTTTCCAACACAAATTGAAGTGAATGTTTCGCTTGAAGAACTATTCTTTCTTAGCAAAGCAAAAT
This sequence comes from Ignavibacteria bacterium, assembly GCA_016873835.1. Lineage (GTDB taxonomy): Bacteria > Bacteroidota > Ignavibacteria > Ignavibacteriales > Melioribacteraceae > DSXH01. The sequence continues at coordinate 11,544 of VGVY01000039.1, read as the reverse complement.
ATAAACTGTTCTATAAAAATCAGTTTATAGTTTTTTCTCCCGAGTGTTTTGTAAAAATTGAAGATGGGAAAATTTTTTCTTTTCCAATGAAGGGAACTATTGACGCCTCCATTCCGGATGCTGAAAAAATAATACTCTCTGATAAAAAAGAATTAGCCGAGCACACTACAATTGTAGACTTAATTCGAAATGATTTGAGTATTGTTTCAACAGAAGTTTTGGTAGAAAAATTTCGGTACGTTGAAAAAATTACAACCAATCAAAAAAATTTATTGCAAGTAAGCTCAATAATTAGCGGACGGCTTCCCAGTGATTATCAGTCAAAGTTAGGGGAGATAATATTTAGTCTTTTGCCAGCCGGCTCAATAAGCGGAGCCCCGAAAACGAAAACAGTCGAGATAATTAAAGATGCAGAAAATTATGAGAGGGGCTATTATACTGGTGTCTTTGGAATATTCGACGGCAAAAATCTTGACAGCGCGGTGATGATCCGATTTATTGAAAAGATTAAAGATAAATTCTATTTCAAAAGCGGCGGAGGAATAACTTTTCAAAGTCAGCCGGAAAAAGAATATCAAGAACTAATTGATAAAGTATATGTGCCAATTATTTGAAACTATTAAATATTGTGACGGCAAATTTTATGATCTTTCATTTCACAACGAGCGGATGAATAATGCGCGAAAAATATTGTTTGATAGAAATGACAAAATAAAACTTGAAAATATTTTGTCCATGCAGATAATTGAAGGCAATAAGGCTGTTAAAGTTAATGTGTATTATTCTAAAGAAATTGAAGAAGTGAAATATTCAGTATATGAATCGAAGAAAATAGAAAGACTTAAAATGATTATTTGTGATGAAATTGAGTACGAATTTAAATATTCCGACAGAAGAATATTCGATGAGCTTAAAGAAAAAGCGTTCTGCGAAGAAAACGAAGAGATACTAATAATTAAAAATAATTTTATTACCGACACGTCATTTACAAATGTTGCTTTTTATGACGGAAAGAAATGGTTTACACCTTCAACACCGATATTGAAGGGAACCAAAAGAGCACAGCTTTTAAAAGACGGAATAATGACCGAGTTTGAATTGAAAAAGGAAGATCTTAATAAATTTATTTCTGTAAAACTTTTTAATGCAATGCTCGATTTCGATAACTGCCCAACCTTACCAACAACATCAATTTATTAATTAAAATCTGTTTTAATCAGTTAAAATCAGTTCGATCTGTGTGCTATTTTTTATTTTTAATATATTTCCAATTGCGAGGCTTTCCGACGGCGAGCCATTCGATAGCGGTTGCAATTCTTTTATTTTTTGTCTCATTTGTTTTTGCTTCTGTAATCCATTCAACATATTCGCGTTTGTGTGAGGGACTGAAATTCTCAAAAGTTTTTTGTGCGGATTTATTTTTCTTAAGAGCTTTTAAAAAGTATTCGGGCACAACTATTTCTTTTTTTTCTTTTACAATTTTCTTTGCTGAAAGCTTTACTTCGTCATCATTTAATTTTTTCGCTTCCTTTATGTAAGAAAGAAGAGTCTTATCCTCGGGTAAATCTTTTAACGACAGAATTCTTCCTAAATGACCCATAGCCGTTTCTGACTTAGCGTTTTCGATAAGCTTTATATCTTTCATCAAAGCTGCTTTCCAAAAACCGAAAGCACAATGCTGTTTGAATGCTGCCATACTGCACATCATCCCTTTATAATCAAAGTGCGGAAAACTCCATTTCATTGTTTCTTCAACTTCTGGACAAGCCGTATGAACCAGCGCTCGTAAATGTTCTAAAATAGGTTTTGCAAATTCTTGCGACTTTGCAATGTAAGTATCAACACGCGGATCTTTTTTGCCCATTTTAATTGCCTTTTTATAATTATATGATTTTAAGATATGTATCGTTATTTTAACTATCAAACTTTTTAAACCATGGAGAAATGCGAGATTACAAAGTAAATAAGGACGGTAAAATTACAATACCAAAATCCATTAGAGCGATATACGGGGTAAAGAAGGGCACAAAAGTATTGTTTAATGACAAAAATGAATTTTTAAAAATTATAGTAGTGAAAGAAAAAAACATGGCAACGCACAAGCAGAGATAAATATTTATTAGATTTCATTCATCAGACAATGCAATGCCAGACAACATGCTAATACCGTAACTGAATATTATTTTATTGGGCCACTAAAAAAAACAATTAATCGGAAGTTGTGTAATAAGACCATTTTCCATGTATTATTTATTGTTAAGATTTAATATTTTTACTAATAACAGTCAGAGAAAATGAAAAATCAAAAAGAAATTGAAACAATAGATATCTCAAGAGTTTCTATTGACAACACCTGGTCGTTCTCAGACAAGACAGTAAAAGACACTTCTTATGCAACACATGGTTATTATACATACCCAGCAAAATTTATTCCTCAACTTGCTTCAAGGCTAATTATTGAATACAGCAACGAAAATGAGATAGTTGTAGATCCTTTTATGGGAAGTGGAACCACAATTGTTGAAGCAATAATTAATAATAGGAGGGGTGTCGGTTTAGATATAAACAATATTGCAAACCTGATTGGCAAAGTAAAAACGACGCCCATAGATAATATTATCCTTTCGGAAGTATTTACATTGCTAGCATTCGATCTAGAAACCCGCCTTAATGGAAATTATAGTAAATATTTAAAACAAGCGATTGAAGAATTACAATTGAACAAAAGAATAGATTATTGGTTTAGAAAGAATGAGAAAGAACAATTATTAATTATTCTTCAGAGAATTAAACAAATAGAACACAATGATATAAGAGATTTCTTTTTACTTGCATTCGCACAAATACTTAAATCTTGTTCAATATGGCTACAGAAAAGCGTTAAGCCAACGAGAGATTTCAGTAAAGAAATTTCGGAGCCATTAAAACTTTTTTTGAAGCAAAGTCAAAAAATGATAAAGAAACACGGAGAATTTAATGATCTGCTAGCAGACGAAACTAAACGAAACATAAACAAATATAGAACAATAAAATTAGAAGACTCAAGAAAAATTCCATGCAAAAACAATGAAGTAACGTTAATTGTTACGAGCCCTCCTTATGTTACTTCATATGAATATGCCGATTTACATCAATTACCTTCTTTGTGGTTTGGCTATTTAGACGAACTTTCAGAATTCCGGAAAAAATTCATTGGTAGTGCATATAAAGAAAGAGAATCAATTGATTTGAAGAGTTCATTAGCAGAAGAAATATTCTCTTTATTGGGGAATAATAAAAAAGGGCGAGAAGTCATAAACTATTTCGCCGATATGTTAGAGTCATTTAATGAAATGAAAAGAGTTCTAAAAAAAGGCGGTAAAGCTTGTATTGTTATTGGCAACACCCAATTCAAAGGAGTAAAAATATTAAATGCGGAAGTTTTTCAAGAACAATTTGAAAATATAGGTTTTAGAACATTCAATATTATTCATCGTGAAATTCCATCAAAAATGTTACCATCTACAAGAGATATTTCTTCCGGCCAGTTTGTTAAATCAACTAAAAGTGAACTAAAATTAGCGTACCCAACAGAATATATTTTAATAATGGAAAAATTATGACAATTTCCGATCTCATTTCAATGTATAATAAGAAAAAAGAAAAGTATAGTAAAGAAGCATACCGCCACATTTCAAATCTTCTTCGCGAAGCAAAAGTTAAACACAAAAAAGATTTTAATGGAACAGACCACGAACAATCTTGGCGGGCATTCAAAGGAAAGAATCTTGAAAAGTTAATTGAGTTTATAATTACTGATGAGGTCAAAAGTTTGGGTCTTGATGTAGTAAATGGTAATTCTCTTGAAAGGACAAATGGCGGGAATCTTTCTAAAGAATTGGGATTAGTAAAGAGAAATCTGTTGATTGATTATGGGGAATACGGTTCGCATCTACCCGATGTTGATATTATAATATTCAATCCTGAAACATCCAACGTTGTTGCTGTTCTTTCAAGTAAAGTAACTCTAAGAGAACGTATTGCTCAAACTGGTTATTGGAAGATAAAACTCGCATCTGACAAAGTAACCCAACATATTAAGGTTTATTTTGTTACGCCAGATGAAGATGGTACGCTTACAATTAAAAAGCCAACGAAAAAAGGTAGGGCAATTGTTGAGGTAGATTTAGATGGTAGTTATGTTCTTAGTGAAACAGATATTGATGAAAGTGAAAAAGTAAAAATGTTTGACAAATTTATTGATGATCTTAAAAATCTTATAAAATGAATTTCCTTTGCTATGCCAAAAGCCCAAAAAGAATTAATTCTAGAATCGACTACTCTTTGGGATTTCCCAACACAAAATTATGGTGATAAACCCCACGGCAACAATAAATATAATGGTGTAACACCAGCACTCGTTATTTGGAACTTACTCCAACGTTATACAAAAGAAAATGATTTAGTTGTAGATCCAATGTGTGGGAGTGGAACAACCATTGATGTCGCAAAAGAACTTAATCGAAAAGTAATTGGATATGATTTAAATGTGGTTCGAAAAGATGTTATTAAAAATGATGCAAGAAAAATACCTCTTTCTGATAACTCAGTAGATTTTGTATTCATTGATTCCCCTTATTCAGACAACATAAAATATTCAGATAATAAAGATTGCATTGGTAAAATATCTTGTGAGGACCCATTATTTTTTGACGAACTAGATAAAGTTGCAAAAGAAATCCATCGTATTTTGAAAGAAGAGAAAGTGATGGCATGGTTAATAGGAGATCAGTGGGTAAAAAAGAAATTTACACCAACGGGATTTTTGCTTTACCAGCGATTGGAAAAATATTTTGAAACTATAGATGTCGTTTGCATTACAAGACATAATCAAACATCCAACACTAGTATATGGCACAACCGAGCGCGAAGATTTAACTTCTATTTGAGAGGATTCAAATACTTATTTATTATGAAGAAGCATATCTCAATTAATAAAGAAAGTATAATGAAATGACTTTACTATACATAGAACACGAGAACATAAAAGGATGAAATCTAAAAGCGTTAAAAATGACAAACCAAAAGGCGAAATAATTCTCTACAAAGCCCCGAATGGCGGTTTAGCGCTTGATGTAAAACTCGAAGAAGAAACGGTTTGGCTTACACAAGCCCAAATGGTCAAATTATTTGAAAACACAAAACAAAACATCAGCTTACATATAAATAATATTTTTAAGGAAGGAGAGTTGTTAAAAAATTCAGTAGTCAAGGAATACTTGACAACTGCCTCTGACGGAAAGCGCTATAAGACCAACTATTACAGCTTAGATGTTATTATCTCTGTCGGTTATCGTGTAAAATCCAAACGTGGTACTCAGTTCAGAATCTGGGCAAACAAAATTTTGAAAGAATATTTAATTAAGGGCTATGCTTTAAATGAGCAGAAGCTGAAAGAGCAAACCGAACGGTTACGTGATCTTGAGAAATTAATTGACAACTTCTCGGCAGTTGCAGAAAAATATCAATTAGAACAAGATGTTTTTTCAGGAATATTAAAAATTGTATCGGATTACACGCGAGCATTAGATCTTTTAGATCAATATGATTATCAATCATTAAAAATTAAGGGCACAACTAAAGAAGAACTATTTAAAATAAGTTATAATAAAGCCAAGAGTGTAATTGATAAATTGAAATATAAATTTGGCTCATCAAATTTATTCGGTAAAGAAAAAGATAATTCCTTTAAAAGCTCAATAAGAACTATTTATCAGACATTTGGATGCAAGGAGTTATACCCAAGCGTCGAAGAGAAAGCAGCAAATCCTTTATACTTCATCATAAAAAATCACTCTTTTGTTGACGGCAATAAAAGAATAGCCGCATCAATATTTTTGTGGTTCTTAGATAAGAATCAAATTCTATACAAAACAACTGGTGAAAAACGGATCGCCGACAACGCACTTGTTGCTTTGTGTCTTATGATTGCAGAAAGCAATCCGAAAGAAAAAGAGATGATGATAAAAGTTGTGGTAAATCTTATAAACAAAAATAATTAGTATGGCGCGCTTTAAACTCTACATAGAATATGAAGGCACGCGGTACAGCGGCTGGCAAATTCAAAAGAACAGCAAATCTGTTCAAGGCAAATTATACGAAGCTTCAGAAAAAATATTTAAGGGCGAGCGTATTGAAATCTACGGCTCTGGAAGAACTGATGCCGGAGCTCATGCACTTGAACAAATAGCGCATCTCGATGTTAATACAATGCTTGCACCAGAAATTATAAAAATGAAACTAACTGACGAGCTGCCGGCAGATATAAATATAACAGAAGTAGAAAAAGCGACTCCCAAATTCCATGCTCGATATGATGCAAAAAGCAGAAGTTATATATATCAAATATCGCGGCGCAGAACTTCTTTTGGAAAACCTTTTGTGTGGTGGATTAAAGACAAGCTCGATTTTAATAAAATGGTGAACGCATCAAAAGTTTTTATAGGGATGCATGATTTTATTTCTTTCGCAGATAAAGATGAAGAAGAAAAATCAACAAAAGTTTTAATAGAAGCGATTCATTTAAAGGAAGAGGGAGATTTGATTTTAATACGAATTATTGGGTCGCATTTTTTATGGAAACAAGTTAGAAGAATGGTTGGTGTTTTAGTTGAAGTTGGAAGAGGCAAAATGTTAAGCAAAGACATAAAATATTTTTTAGAGCACAACTCGCCAACGCCAGCAAAATATACAGCGCCGCCATCGGGATTGTTTTTAGAGAAAGTAATTTATTCCGGAGAGAAATTAAATAAAGAGTTTTCTTCAATTATTAAAATCAATTCTAAAAAATATTTTTCTGAGCTCCAATCGCCGATCACCGACAGCAAATAACCAGAACACCAAACAAATAATTACAATTCTTTAATATAGCATCTTCTCCGTTTGTGTTGGCGCCCTTCGTAGTGCCTCCATTGCGCTTGAACTTTTGCATTAGTTTCAAGCTCTGGATTCGACTCCACCTTCTTAATGTTATTGCGAATATATATTTTATTTATTTCGTACATCATTATTGCGTTAACGCCCTTGTCTTGATAATCCGGACGTACACCAGTAAGGTATAGATCAACACGATCGTTTTTTTTCATTGCTTTTAGAACGTACAGAAAGCCGAACGGAAGAAGTTTTCCTTTTGCTTTTTGAAATGCTTTTGAAAGCGATGGCATTGTAATTCCAAACGCCACTACTTTGTTATTTTTATCAACAATTACTGGCACAAAGTCGGGTTTTATAAAACCAAAATATTGTTTTACATAAAGATCGATTTGTTTATCAGTCAAAGGAACAAAGCCATAAATATTTGAATATGCAGAATTCAGCACCTCAAATATTTCGTGAGCATACGGTAAAAGATCTTTTGCTTTTTTGGGAGTCAACATTTTTAACCCATACCGTTCTTTAACTGCATTTGCAATTCTTTCAACTTTTTCTGGAATATCAGTCGGCGGTACTAACTCGTATTCAACCCAATCTATATCTTTAGTGTAGCCATGTTTTTCAATGTGTGTTTGATAATATGGATGATTATAAATTGTAGCAATCGTTCCAAGCTCATTAAATCCTTCAATAAGCATTCCTTCAGGGTCCATATCAGTAAATCCAAGCGGACCATGAACTGAAGTACATCCTTTTTCGCGCGCCCAATTTTCTAACGTATTAAAAATCAGCTCGGAAACATCTTTGTCATCTACAAAATCAGTCCAACCAAAACGGGCATATTTTTTTCCTACTTTGTCATTGTATCTATTATTAATAATTCCAGCCGCCCTTCCAACAACTTCGCCGTTTTTATATACAAGCCAATATGAGGCATCGCAAAATTCAAATGCCGGATTTTTTTCTCTGTTCAAGTTTTTCAATTCATCGAAGAGTAGCGGCGGAACCCAATATTCATTTTTTGAATAGAGCTTAAATGGAAATTCAATAAATGTCTTCAGCTCCTTTTTTGATGTCGCTTCTTTAATTGATAAGCTCATTATTTATACTCTTAAAATGATAAATCCATTATTGAAATAATCAAATAAAATTGATTCAAGTAAAAATGCTTTGTTGAATTTTGTATATTTTATACAAAGATATGTTCTATTAATTGCTTGGTCAATAGGATGGAAGAGTTTATTTATAATTACTTTGGAATCTCAAAATACTTACAGTCCCAGTTAATTTCTACTTTAATATTAGTTTTAGCGTTATGGATTATATATAGAATTATTGTTAAAGTCTTCACAGCAAAGATTGATGATCTGAAAACGCGTTATCAGTGGAAACGGTTTTCACTTTATATTTTGGTTGCTATTGTTTTTCCGGCACTTACTGGAATGACTGCCAGAGTTGGTTTGTCCGGTGATTTAAAAGACCCCTCCAAATCTATTCCTCTCGGAACAATTACTGCAACAATAAGCGGAATGATTGTTTATGTCTTTATCATTATTTTTAGTCTATGTAAGCCAGAAAGCGTTCAAGATGAAACACGTAAACTTAAAGAACTTGTCCGATTGGGCAGACTGCCGGTAACTGAAAAAAATATTGAAGTTCTAGAATTGAAGAACGGACAAACATTTAAAGATTTGGTTAATATCCAGTCTTCCGATGCTGGGCTGACAATAATGGGTTCCATGGCGAATATTTGAAACATGAAGGCATAGAATTTTTTGAAGGGTATGATAAAATAGGAGAAGTTTTATTCGTTGATGCACAAGGAATCAAAGAAATAAATTAAAGTATAAAATTTATTTGAATACACAAATTAAGTTAGTCTGGAAGCCCCTACTAGCAGTTATATTTTGGGGCGCATCATTTATTGCTACCAAACATGCGCTGAATGAGCTAGAGCCGCTTGCAATCATCTTTCTAAGACAAATACTTGGAATTTTGTTTCTACTTGTAATTGCGATTAAGAGAAAAAGAAACTTTACGGTAAATTTAAAAGATCACGGCGGTATTTTTATTCTATCGTTAATTGCTGTCTTACATTTGTGGATACAAGTAACTGGCTTGCAATATACTTCCGCTTCAAACACGGGATGGATAATCGGAATTACACCAGTCTTTATGGCTCTTCTTGGGATTATTTTTTTTAAGGAAAAAATCTCTTCTACACAAACCTTTGGAATAATTATAGCATTTATTGGATTAATAATATTAATCAGCAAAGGGGAAATCTCATCACTTGGTTTTTTGTCAAACAAAGGAGATTTTTTAGTCCTCGGCAGTGCTTTTACCTGGAGTGTTTATTCGCTTACAAACAAAAAAGTAACTGTTAATTACCCTCCGATGATGACGATTCTTTTTCTGTTCATCATGATGTCTATAATAATCGCACCATTTACATTGAATGAGAAAAATTATTTTGATGTAGTTAATCTTTCTTTAGGAGGCTGGACCGGAGTACTATTTCTTGGAATTTTTTGTTCAGGCTCAGCATATGTATTATGGGCAGAAGCACTTAAAGAAATGCCCTCCACAAAAGTTGGAGCGTTTTTATATATTGAACCATTCGTTACGGTTTTTATTGCCTGGCTGCTTTTGCATGAATCAATCACCTTGTTAATGCTGATAAGCGGAGTTATTATTATAGGCGGAGTAGTATTAGTTAATCGAAAGTAAAATTCATTTTGAGATATAACATGAAAAAGACAATTAAAAAAATAAGCCTCTTTATAATCCTTGTCGCAACCTTTTTTTGTTCAATAATTATTTCATGTGGAGGTGTTGAAGTGAAAGAAGCAGCTGATTTAGTTTTATTTAAAGGAGTAGTTGCGACCGTTGATGAAGCGAATCCAACAGCCGAAGCAATTGCAATTAAAAACGGAAAAATTTCATTTGTGGGGTCTTCCAATAATGCAAAATCTTATATTGGAGACAAAACCGAAGTAATTGATTTACAAGGAAAATTTGTAATGCCGGGATTTATTGAGAGTCACGCACATTTTCTTGGCCTGGGTAAAGCAAAACAAATTCTAGATTTACGCGAAGCTAAGAATTGGGATGAAGTTATTGCACTTGTTGCAAAAGCATGTGAAGAAGCTAGGCCGGGTGAATGGATTTTGGGCAGAGGATGGCACCAAGAAAAATTCGATCCCACACCAGAACCAAATATAAATGGCTATCCCACTCACAACGAATTAAGCAAAGCATCACCGAATAATCCGGTAATGCTTTCACATGCAAGCGGACATGCCGTTTTTGCGAATGCTTATTCTATGAAATTGGCAAACATTACGGATAAAACGAAAGATCCAATCGGCGGAACAATTATTCGGGACTCTCTTGGTAGTCCAATAGGAGTGTTTGAAGAAAACGCCGAAAATTTAATCGCAGTGTTGTACGAAAGATTTTTTAGGAATAGAACATCTGCAGAAATTAAAGCAGACTACGTTAAACAAATAATGCTTGCCTCAGAGGAATGTATAATAAAAGGAATTACTTCTTTTCATGATGCCGGAGAAACTTTTGAAATAATAGATATAATGAAAGAACTTGTTGATTCTAACAAAATACCGGTTCGGTTGAACATTATGGTCGGAGAATCCCTGAAAGCAATGAGGGAGAAACTGAAAGATTATTTGTTAATAGGTTATGGAAATAATCATTTAACTGTTCGATCAATTAAACAATATGTTGACGGAGCCCTTGGCTCAAGAGGAGCATGGCTTTTGGAACCATATGCCGATCTTCAAACACATTCTGGTTCGAATGTAACGCCTTTAAATATTTTGAAAGAAATTTCTGCGCTTGCAATTGCAAATGGTTTTCAAATGAGAATACATGCAATTGGCGATAAAGGAAACAGAGAAGTATTAAATATTTACGAAGAAACATTCAAAAAAAATCCCGATAAAAAATATTTACGCTGGTCTATTGAGCACGCACAGCATATCTCCGCAGCAGATATTCCAAGGTTTGCAAATCTTGGAGTTATTGCAGCGATGCAAGGAGTACATTGTACTTCTGATGCAATGTTCGTTCCCGAACGGCTTGGCGATGCACGTTCTGAAGAAAGCGCATATGTTTGGAAGAAATTAATCAACAGCGGCGCGGTAATTTGCAATGGAACAGATGCGCCAGTAGAAGACGTTGATCCATTAAAATGTTTTTATTCTACCGTGACGCGTAAATTATCTAATGGCGCAGAATTTTATCCTAATCAGAAATTGAGCCGCGAAGAAGCATTAAAATCCTATACAATTAATGGTGCTTATGCAGCCTTCGAAGAAAATATTAAAGGGTCAATAACTCCCGGCATGCTTGCAGACATTGTTGTGCTATCAAAAAATCTTCTTACGTGTAGCGATGACGAAATTCTTTCTGCAAAAGTGTTATATACTATTGTTAATGGCAAAATACTATTTAAAGGAGAGTAAATTTTATAAGACGAGACTGCTTGTGGAATTAAACTTACCTTCTTTTTATTTTGTTATTAAATAAATCTCTTTTTACAATTGTAAAAGAAATAGAGGGATGTAATGAAAAGATATAGCCGATTTTTATTTATTCTCGCAATCTGTT
>VGVY01000038.1 GCA_016873835.1 Ignavibacteria bacterium | reverse complement strand
ATCTCAATTGGACTACTGCAACTGAAATAAACAATTATGGATTTGAAATCTTACGTTCCGATTGTAAAAATGCTTGGCAAAAAATTGGATTTGTAAATGGATTTGGAAATTGTAATTCAGAAAAAAATTATTCTTTTATTGATCAGCCACTTGGTGGAAAAGAATTTAAATATAAACTCAGACAGATCGATTTTGATGGAACTTATGATTTTTCAAGCGAAATTATTGTAATGCTTGATGAAATTAATAAATTTCAATTGGAGCAGAATTATCCAAATCCGTTTAATCCATTTACAACTATTAGTTATCAACTTCCAGTCTCCGGACAAGTTACATTAACAGTTTATGATTTACTTGGGAGGAAAGTAGAGGAATTAGTAAATGATTTCCAAGAAAGTGGATTTTATGCAATAAATTTTAATGGAATTAATTTACCAAGCGGCACGTACTTTTATAAACTTGAATGCGGTACATTTTCCGAAACAAAAAAGTTTATATTAATGAAATAGTCATTTATATTTGATTATTGCCTTTACCGGAAAATGATCTGATGGATATTTACCCCCTTTGTTTAAGTGATCAATATTTGCGCTTACTGGAATAAATTTATCGTTCACAAATATAAAATCAATTTTATCTCCATTTTTTTTACCAGTAAAATTATTGAATGTACCTTCGTCGTCAGTTCTTTCATTCAAATCGCGATAGGAATCTGTAAATCCAGAGTCAAGAATTTTCTTAACTGCTGTATTACTTTCACTGCAATTAAAATCTCCCATTAGAATTACCGGAAAAAATTTTTTATTAGTTTCAATTTTTGCTATTAGCATTTCAGTGCTTTTCTCGCGGGATATTTGAGATTGATGATCATAATGAACATTATAAACATACATTACTTTCTTTGAAAACTTATCATACAACCGGACCCATGAACAAATTCGAGGGAAATTGCTTTCCCAAGTTTTAGTACCAGGAATATTTGGTGTTTCCGAAAACCAGAAAGTTTCTGTTGTGTCTAAAATAAATCTGTCTTTCGAAAAGAACACCGCTGAGTATTCGCCTTTTGTCTTTCCATCATCTCTGCCAACACCGGCAAAACTATACCAAGGGAGTTCATCAATTAATTCATTTATTTGAAAATCGAGCGCCTCTTGTACTCCTAAAATATCAGGATAACTTTCACGAATAACATCAAACACTAAGTTTTTTCGGAACTGCCAACTATTTTCTCCATCATCTGCAGTGCCGTATCTAATATTGAACGACATAACCTTTAACTCTGTTTCATATGCAGACTTTTCAATTTTTTCAGTACAAGAAATAAATAAAAGAGAGAAAATGAAGAAAATTGTAGTGAATACAATAAATATTAATCGGGAATTCTTTACTGGTTTCATATGATTTTAGCAAGTTTGTTTTTAAATTTCATGCATTAAAATCTATAAATAAAAAAGAAAAGAAGCATAATGAAAATTGGCAAGTATGAACTAAAAGCAATTCAAACGGGAATGTTCGGATTAGATGGCGGCGCAATGTTTGGAGTTGTGCCGAAACCACTTTGGCAAAAATACAATCCGTCAGATGAACAGAACAGAATTACATTAGGCGCAAGAACTCTTTTGCTTGATGCTGGGAAAAGAAAAATATTAATCGATACCGGGCTTGGAGACAATTGGGATGAAAAGTTTAAGCAAATTTATAAAATTGAACAACCTGATAAACCAATTATAACAGCTTTGAAAAAAGAAAATTTATCTGCATATGATATTACAGATGTAATATTAACCCATCTTCACTTTGATCATACTGGCGGTTCAACTTCCTATGTTGAGGGAAAATGGATACCAACTTTTCAAAATGCAACTTATTATATACAGAGAAAACATTTTGAATGGGCAATTAAACCGGTTGAAAAAGATAGAGCAAGCTTCATTCAAAATAGGTTTTTTCCGCTGCAAGAAGCTGGAGTTTTGAAACTTCTCGAAGAGGATGAATTTGATAATGAAATTGAGTTAATCGTATTAAACGGACATACTTTTTCACAGCAGATGATAAAAATTTCTGATTCATCAAAAACACTTGTTTATTGCGGAGATCTTCTTCCCACTTCAACTCACATTCCACTACCATATGTAATGGGTTATGACTTGCAGCCGCTCGTTACAATTGAAGAAAAGAAAAAACTTTATTCCAATGCATTAAATGAGAATTGGTATTTATTTTTTGAGCATGATCCAAAGGTTGTTGCAGCAACAATAACTGACACCAACAAAGGGTTTATTTTAAAAGATGTTTTCACTGAGTTACCGATTGACAGAAGATAATTATCAATATGCTTGCAGTTATTCTGAATTAAAGGAAAAATCTGGGAAACGAATATTTGTTGATGATGAAGAAATTGCAGTTTTCAAGGTTGAAGGGAATGTATATGCTTTTAGCAATATTTGCCCGCACCAGAAAACTCATTTAATGCATGAAGGATTTGTTGAAGATAGAAAATTATTTTGTCCAGTTCACGGTTGGAGTTTCGATTTGCAGACTGGAAATATTTCTCCAATTAGAAAAGGATTAACAACATATCCAGTAAAAATTGTAGATGGAGATATTTACATAAAAATTTCAAAAAAAGAATTTAATTGGTAATTAAGTAAGAAAAATTGTGGTAAAATGTCTCTTACGAATCAAATTGTGATTGAAAAAGCAAAGGAAATCGGATTTAACCTGATTGGATTTTCAAGAGCAGAAAATTTATCTGATGAAGTTAAAAATTTAGAAAAATGGATTTCAAATGGTTTTCATGCTACTATGGATTATATGAAACGCAATATTGAAAAAAGAAAAGATGTTAACAAAATATTTCCTTCAGCTAAAAGTGTTATCTCGCTTGCTCTAAATTACTATACGAATAAAAAGCACACAACAGAAAATGGATTTGGCAAAATATCCCGTTATGCTTGGGGAAAAGATTATCACCTAATCATCTGGGATAAACTTAAACTGTTGGAAGAGGATTTAAAAAAAATTGAGCCTGAATTTGAATCAATAAGTTATGTTGATACTGGTCCCATAATGGATAAAGTTTGGGCAGTAAAATCAGGTATTGGCTGGATGGGAAAGCATTCGAACATTATTTCCAGAGAAATTGGAAGTTGGTTTTTTATTGCAACCATCATTACAAATTGGGAGTTTGAGAATAATTCTACTATAAAAAATTTTTGCGGCAATTGCACTGCTTGTATTGATGCTTGTCCTACAGATGCAATTGTTAAAGATTATGTCGTCGATTCAAATAGATGCATTTCATTTTTAACCATTGAAAATAAGGGGGACATTTCCAAAGAGTTTCAAGAGAAATTTGACGGGTGGATATTTGGCTGCGATATATGTCAGGATGTTTGTCCATGGAACCAAAAATTTTCAGTGCAATCTAGTATTAGAGAATTTGAATCAATCGAGTCAGAAATTAAACTAAATAATGTATTAGAAATGAATAGCGATGAATTTTCCTCTAAATATGAAGTTAGCCCAATTAAAAGAGCAAAACTGAAAGGTTTGCAGCGGAATGCAAATTTTCTTTTAAAAAACTAATCCAATAGATTCATCATTAGTAATCAATATTTTCCTTTCTTTTTTTTAAATAAGTGTTTTGAATCCTTACAGATATTATTCTATCTAATTATTAATTAAATTTGTAATAAAGCAAAAATTGGAGATACGAATGAACAATCATCATAAATTAATTATCATTGGGTCTGGGCCAGCTGGTTTAACGGCTGCATTATATGCTGCAAGAGCAAATCTAAACCCAATTGTTTTTGAAGGATTGCAGCCGGGTGGACAATTAACAATTACAACTGAAGTTGAAAATTTCCCGGGTTTTGAGCATGGAATTCAAGGACCGGAGTTAATGGACATCATGCGTAAACAAGTAATGAGGTTTGGAGCCAAACCTGAATTCAAGATTGTTACAGAAGTTGATTTTTCAAAAAGACCTTTTACAATTAAAGTTGATAAAGAGGTTTATACTTCAGATGCAGTGATAATTTCAACTGGCGCATCAGCAAAATTAATTGGAATAGAGAGTGAACAAACTTTTATGGGTTACGGAGTTTCAGCATGTGCCACGTGTGACGGATTTTTTTACAAAGGTTTAAAAGTACTTGTTGTAGGCGGCGGTGATACTGCAATGGAAGAAGCAACCTATCTCACTAGATTTGCAGAAGAAGTAACAATTATTCACAGAAGAGATGAATTCAGAGCTTCAAAAATTATGGTTGAACGCGCTCAAAAAAATCCCAAAATAAAATTCATTACAAATGCAGTTGTAAAAGAAGTATTGGGAAAAAATGAGAATGGTAAAAAATCTGTTACCGGCGCACTTCTTCAGAATACAAAAGACGGCTCAACGTTTGAAGTAAAAACTGATGGAATATTTGTTGCAATTGGCCATAAACCGAATACAGATATTTTCAAAGGGCAGCTTGATATGGATGAAACCGGATATTTAAAAGTAAAGCCTGGTTCAACTTATACAAGTATTGAAGGTGTTTTTGCTGCTGGTGATGTTGCTGATAAAACTTACCGCCAAGCAATTACTGCTGCCGGTACTGGGTGCATGGCTGCTTTGGACGTACAAAGATGGCTTGAAGAACATGAATTAGCTTAAGTGATTATAAGAAAAGCCGCTTCAAATTTAATTGAGCGGCTTTATACGTGAAAATTTTATTTGTTACTCAATTTTTTTGCAGCAAAAAATGCAGTAATAAATCCAAGTCCAATCATTGAAATTATTAGGAATGGAATCCACTCTTCAACCCCAGTAAATCTTTCAATAAGTAGTCCTATACCTAAACCTACTCCAAAGAAGAGGATTACAATTCCAATTTTTAGAGAAAGAAAAGGATCTCTTTTTGATTTAATGAACTCGGTCATCTGTTCATACGAAAGTCCTTTTTCGATCATTAATTGTTTTTCTTTTGATTGGAAATAAATTCCAGTTACTACTACAATTCCAATTACTAATACAGTAACAATCGGAATAAACACAGCAATTACACCTTCCATAATAGACCTCCTTTATTTCTATTTCTTATGACTAATTTCATTTTTAATAGGTTACATTCATTCATAAGTTTTTTAATAAATGTTATTTGATCATCCATATTTGTTACTTAAGACTCTGTTCATCTGAAAATAGTTACAAATATTTTTATATATTGTTTGTAACCTTAAGGACACAATTTAAGTCTAATACACCAAGATGAAACATTTATCTGATATAGAAATAATTGAATCAATAAATCGAGGTAATGCAGCCGATTTCGCATTAATTGTGGATAGGTACAAAGATAAAGCATTTTCATTATTGAGGAGAATGCTCAAAAACGAAATGGATGCAGAGGAAGTTCTTCAAGATAGTTTTTTGAAAGCTTATAAATCACTTAAGAATTTTAGACAAGATGCAAAGTTTTCAACGTGGTTTTACAAAATAGTCTATAACTCGGCATTAACAACAATAGCCTCGAAGAAAAGAAAGATTGAACATGCGATGACTTCAATTGATGATGAATTTGAAATAGGTAAATATGATGATGAAATTTATTCAACTGCTGAAAATGCGCGTCAGTATGTATTAAAATTAGTTGATAAGCTTCCATTAAAGAATGCACTGGTTACAATTTTATTTTATGTTGATGGATTATCCTTAAATGAGATTAGTCAGGTTATGGGAACATCTCTCGTTAACACAAAAGTTTTACTTCATAGATCTAGAAATGCTTTAAGAGATTTACTTCTTAAGCATAATTATCAGGAGGAAATGTTATGAAAAAAATATCTGATGAATTTTTAAATGATTATATAGATAATCAGTTGGATAGCAATTCTATAATAGAAGTTGCTGAAGCTTTAAAAGTTGATTCAAATGTATTGAATAGATTAACTGCGCTCAAAAAAGTTGATTCATCACTACATGATATTGAAGTTATTCCGGCTCCTGAAGGATTTACAAATAGAATAATAAAACTTGTTATAGCTCAATCAAAAATTATTATTCCCAGAGTGAGTTATTTTTTTATTTCGGTTGTTAGTGTATTGGTTGTTGGTGTTCTTTTGGTAAGCGCTGTAGCATTTGTAACTGCAGAAAAGAGTCAAAAGCAAGCAGATAAAATTTCTTTTCTTAAAGATGGAACTCAATATTTAAATGAAATAATGTCAAGTTTTCATTTGTTTCTATCAAATGATAATATATTAAAAATTGGTTTGTTCTTAACTATAATCTTGCTTATAAGCGGTTATTTTTTCTTAGAGTCACATAAAAATTTTAGGAACAAACTAAATAAGTTCCCTACTACATAAACAGAACTGTCAAGTAATTATAGTTTGTCTTTAAGTCCCCACTTAGATATTTTCACATCGAAAATAATTTTTAATAAAATGATAATTAAATCTGGATATGTAACTATAATTGGAAAACCTAATGTTGGCAAATCAACATTAATGAATAGTCTTATTGGCAGTAAACTATCAATAGTTACAAACAAGCCTCAAACAACTAGAAAAAAAATTCTTGGAATATTATCTCATGAGAATTATCAGATTATTTTTTTAGATACTCCGGGTATTTTACATCCAGAATATATGCTGCAAGAGTCTATGATGCAGTTTGTTAATCGTTCTGTAGCTGACGCGGATGTTCTCTTATTTATTATTGATGTTGAGTCTGATAAGGATGGCACAAAATTAATTGCGGACACTACTGTAAATAAGATATTAAAAAAGCGAAAAAAGAAAATTTTACTTTTAAACAAAATTGATTTATCAAATCAGTTAACGGTTGAAAAAATAATTTCAAATATTTCTGAAAAGAATATTTTTGATAAAATCATTCCGATCTCTGCATCAAATGGATTTAATTTATCTTCCATTATAAATGCAATAATCGAATTTCTTCCTGAACATCCAAAATACTTTCCGGATGACCAATTAAGCGATGAAAATGAAAGGTTTTTTGTCTCTGAAATTATCCGCGAAAAAATTTTTGAGCAATATCGCGATGAAATTCCTTACAGCACCGAAGTAATAATTGAGGAATTCAAAGAAAGAGAAAAGGGAAAAAATTTTATAAAAGCACAAATAGTTATTGAAAGAGAGACACAAAAACCAATTATCCTAGGCAACAAGGGAGATGCAATAAAAATTCTTGGCAAGGCAGCACGTAAAAGCGTAGAAGAATTTTTACAGCGCGAAGTTTACTTAGAACTTTTCGTTAAGGTAAAAGAAAAATGGAGAACTAATAAAATTCTTCTAAAAAACTACGGTTATAATCCTGATGACAAATAAGGAAGATCTTAAGCTCTCACAAAAATATTTTGGCGAAGCTGCATTATTAATAATGACAATCATTTGGGGCGGCACATTTCCACTTGTAAAAGAATCGTTGAATGATATTTCCTCACAACTTTTTGTTTCGATAAGGTTTGGAATAGCAGCAATAATTGTTGCAATCTTTTTTTGGACAAAGAAATATCGCATTGAAAAAAAAGCAGTTCTTCCCGGTATTTTTTTAGGATTCATACTCTTTTGCGGATTTCTATTTCAAACAAATGGATTGAGATTTACATCAGCTACAAAATCAGGATTTATTACTGGAACACTTGTAGTAATGATCCCATTTTTTCAAACAGTAATTGAAAAAAAATTTCCAACGAAAGGAGCTCAGATTGGGACTGTTTTAGTTTTTATCGGATTGATTTTTTTATCGAGCGGTGGTTCTTCTTTATCTAATTTTTTATTTGAATTAGGAGACAGTTTTAATTTTGGAGATTGGCTTACGCTATTATGTGCAGCAAGTTTTGCGCTTCATGTTGTTTATATTGATATAATTTCTCCAAAATACGATTTCTGGAATTTATTTTTTATGCAGTTAATTACTGTTACTGTTTTGAGTTTTTTTGCTTCTTTGATTTTGCATGTATCAAATGTTGAAGGATATAAATTTATTTTTACATCAGATTTAGTTACGGGCTTATTATATACTGCTATATTTGCAACATGTGTGAATTTTGGAATTCAAACTAAATATCAGAAAGTAGTAAGTCCTACAAAAGCTGGAATAATATACTCCTTCGAGCCTATTTTTGCAGCAATCTTCGCTTTCTTTTTACTCAGTGAAAAAATTACTAATTTTGGTCTGGCTGGTTGTGTTCTGATTTTTTTCGGTTTAGTTGCAACTGAAGTGCTTGATAATTTTTTTAACGGAAGTAAAAATTAATAATGTATAGAGCAGAAATTTTTGTAAATGGATTGGTTCAAGGAGTTGGATTCAGATATTTTGTTGTACGTGAAGCTAATAGGGTTGGATTGAAAGGTTTTGTAAAAAATTTATCAGGCGGAGAAGTTTTAACAGTTGTTGAAGGCGAAAAATATTTAATAGAAGAATTATATAATACTTTAAGAGTTGGACCCCGATTTGCAAATGTTAAAAATGCAGCCATTAAGTGGACTGAATTCAAAAATGAGTTTGAAATTTTCGAAGTAAGGTATTGAATAATAAAATAAAAATAGGATTTGGTTACGATGTTCACGCTTTTTCAAGCAATCGAAAAATGTTTATCGGCGGACTTGAAATAAAACATGATTATGGTTTGCTCGGTCATTCTGATGCAGATGTACTACTACATGCAATTTGTGATGCAATGCTTGGTGCATTAGCATTAGGTGATATTGGCAAACATTTTCCGAATACTGATTCAAAATATAAAGATGCTGATAGCAAATCTATGCTTAAAGAAGTAAACAAATTGATTTATGAGTTAGGTTATGTTGTTGGAAATTTAGATTCAACTGTCGTTATTGAATCTCCAAAACTATCCCCGCATTTTGATTCTATGAGAAAAATAATTTCAGAAGTATTAAATATCGGTATTGATCAAGTTTCAATAAAAGCTACTACTTCTGAACATCTGGGATTTATTGGCAGAAAAGAAGGCGCGGCAGCTTATGCTATAGTATTACTTTCCAAAAAAGAAAATTAATGCTCCACGATATCATTTCTTATATAGGCACACTCGATCCAACTTTGATTTATGTTGTTTTATTTATTTCGGCATTTGTAGAAAATGTTTTTCCACCTTCTCCAAGTGATATAATTTTAGTTATCGGTGCTACCCTTGTTGCTAATACAACAGTTGGCTTTATACCAGTTCTAATTTTAACAAGTGCAGCTAGTGGACTTGGATTTATTTTTATGTATTTCATTGGCGAGTATTTAGGTGATAAAGTAATTAGATCGGGGAAATTAAAATTTATTAAAAAAGAAGAGCTAGAAAAAACTGATGCGTGGTTTTTAAAATATGGATATAAATTGATTCTCATAAATCGATTTTTGCCAGGTACAAGAGCTGTAATTAGTTTCTTTTCCGGAGTGCATCATTTATCAAGAACAAAGACATTTTTTATGGCTTTCATAAGTTCTTTATTATGGAACACGCTTTTAATTTTACTTGGAGTTTTCTTAGGGAACAATATAGATTTAATTGATAAGTACTTAACAACTTATTCAAATATTGTTTTAGTGATAATGATTTTGGTGATTGGATTTTTTATTTACAAATATTATCGTAATGTCAAAAGTAAAAAATGAAACTGTTCAACAAATATAAATCAGTACTTACTCCTCAAGATAAAAAACAGAGAAAAAAAGAAAGAATTCTCGCACTAACTAGCGGAATTTTCATCGGAATTGCTTTTCCGCCTCTGCCGTTTCCATATTTGATTTTCTTTGCCCTCATTCCTTATTTGTATGTGTTAAATAAGAGAGAAACATTAACAGAAATTAACCGGATAACATATTTAACAGCATTTGTTTTTACTTTAATTACTTTGTATTGGGTGGGTAGTTGGACAAAAGAAGCTGATCCTTTTTTAATGATATCTGGGATCTTACTGATGTTTGTAAATCCAGCTCTTTATTTAATTCCGTCAACATTATTTTACTTTGCGAAAAAATCAATTGGTAAAAATGCAGCTTTTTTTATTTTCCCTTTTTTTTGGGTTTCATTTGAATTTGCTTACAGTTTGACTGACCTTCGTTTTCCCTGGCTAACACTTTCTAACAGTCTTCCTAAATTTAATTTGTTTATCCAGATTGCAGATATTGTTGGCGCCTATGGTATTTCTTTGATCATTTTATTTATTAATCTTTTTACTTTTTTATTTATAAATGAAATATCTAGCTCAAGAAAATTGAGGAAGACATATTTTGCATTTGCACTTGGGCTTTTTTTTATTCCAATCATATATGGGTTCATTAGAATAAAAACTTATAAAGTTTCTGAAGAAAAAGTTAAAGTTGGATTAATTCAACCCAATTTTAATCCGTGGGATAAATGGGAAGCTGGTAATGTAAATGAACAGTTGGATCTTTATCTGAATATGTCTAGCGAAGCCGTCAAGAAAAATGCAAAGGTAATTGTCTGGCCTGAATCAGCATTGCCAGTTTATTTATTTTCCGGTAATTATCCGTACGAAGTACAGCGCATTCATGAGTTTTCAGATTCAAATGATGTTTTTGTTTTAACTGGAATGCCTGACGTACAGTTTTTCTTTGATGAAAAAGAAGCTCCGTCAGATGCAAAAGTTTCGAAGATTTCAAAAACCAAATATGTTTCTTACAATTCTATTTTATTATTTTCCCCTCAATCTAGAACAGTTCAAAAATACGGTAAAATAAAACTTGTTCCATTTGGTGAACATGTCCCTTTTGTAGAACATTTACCATTCTTAGGTGATTTAATTAAATGGCAAGTTGGAATTTCTAGCTGGAATGTTGGTAAAGAGCAAACAGTTTTTAATTTAATCGAAGGAATTGAATTAAATATTGCCGGTGTTGTGTGTATTGAATCAATTTATCCAGATTTTGTTGCTGGCTTTGTTCAGAAAGGTGCAAATTTAATTGCAGTAGTTACAAATGATAGTTGGTATGGATATTCTAGCGGACCATTTCAGCATAAAGAAATTTCTGCTATACGTGCGATAGAAAATAGAAGATCCGTTGTAAGGTCTGCGAATGGGGGAGTTAGTTGTTTGATTGATCCACTTGGGAGAACTTTGCAATCAACAAAACTTTTTGAACGAGATATTCTAGTTGTAGATGCACCAATTGAAAACAGAATGACATTTTATTCAAAGTTTCCACTAACTATTCCTTTAATATCCTCTTTCATTTCCATTTTTATTATTACGCTTTATTATTATTGTAAATTATTTAAAAAACACTCACTCAAATAAAAATATAACAGAATGAAAAAAATTATTGATTTAAGAAGTGATACTGTAACAAAGCCATCTAATGGAATGCGGAAAGCAATTTATGATGCTGAAGTTGGTGATGATGTTTATAAAGAAGACCCAACAACCAATAGTCTTGAAGAATACGCAGCCAATTTGCTTGGAAAGGAAGCAGCTTTATTTGTGCCAACTGGATTAATGGGCAATCAAATCTGCTTACATGTTCAAACTAATCACGGTGATGAAGTAATTTGTGAAAGGAACGCACACATATTTCAGTACGAATCTGGTTCACCAGCAGCATTAAGTGGTTTGCAGTTAAACATTGTTGATGGAGATAAAAAAGGTATTTTTACAGCTAATCAAATTGAGCCGATGATTCGTCCTATTGAAGCTTATTATATGCCTCGTACAAAATTAATAGAAGTTGAAAATACTCATAATCGTGCTGGCGGAACTATAAATCCAATCGATAATATAAAATCACTTTCTAATCTTACGAAAAAATATAATTTAAAATTTCATCTTGATGGTGCAAGAATTTGGAATGCATCTGTTGAAACTGGAATTGCTCCATCTAAATATGCATTGTACTTTGATTCAGTATCTTGTTGTTTATCAAAAGGACTTGGCGCACCAATTGGGTCAATAATTGCCGGATCAAAAGAGTTCGTCAAAGAAGCATACCGATTACGCAAAGCTTGGGGAGGAGGGATGAGGCAAGTAGGTATAATTGCTGCTGCTGGTTTGTTTGCACTTAAAAATAATATTGAACGACTAAAAGATGATCATATTAATGCAAAATTATTCGCAGAAAGATTAGCCGAAATAAAGAATGTTAAAATCGATTTAGAACTTGTTGAAACGAATATTGTAATGTTTACACCCCGGAATATAACATCAACTGAATTTCAAAAGAAAGCGAAGGAAAAAGGTCTATTACTTGGCTCAGGTAAAGTTGGAGAGATTAGAGCAGTTACACACATGGATGTTTCAAAACAAGAGATAGAAGAAGCGACAAAAATTATTTCAAATATATTATCTTGATCTTGTATTTGTTCCTACTCTTGATCTTACTTTTAAAAAAGGGGGTTCCTTGGAAAAATTAGAATTCAAACATCAAATTTCAGAAACAGTAAAATTTCACGAAGTAGATATGCTTGGTGTTTGCAACAACGCAGTCTATTTCAATTATTTTGAAGATGCACGAATAAAATATATTCAAGACTTAAAAAAGAATTACAATCTCAAGGTGGTATTGGAAGGGAATTCTTTTTTTATAATGGTTCACAATGACTGTGATTATTTTGAATCTGCTCAGTTAGACGATGAATTAATTGTCTATACAAAAATTGATTTTATTAAGAATTCGAGCTTTGGTTTTTTGCACTTAGTTGAAAAAAATAATAACAAAAAAATTATTGCTAAAGGAAGCGGCGTAGTTGTTCATATTAATAAAATGACCAAGGAGCCAATGCAGTTACCACAAGAATTTTTTGATGCTGTTTATATTTATGAATCAAAAGTAAATGTCATCAAAAAGAATTCATGAAACAAAAAATATTATTATACAAATTGTTACAACTGCAAAAACTCCACGCGAAGTATAAGTTGGATATTTAAACTTCAAATAACCCCAAAATTTTGCAAACCAAATCATCACTGTTACTAAAATTACGGTAATTAATAAACACTCAATAATCCCTAATTCTTTTCCTATTAAATCAATCATACTTTTTCCATCCCAAAACTTTTTATAAAGAAATTTTAGATGAAGCCAATATACTAAAAGTGATTCGCGGCTTACATCTAAAATGAATGAATTATAATTTTCAAATCGATTAATATAAAACCAGAAAATTCCAAGCAATGCTAAAAGAATACCAAGTCTTTCTGTAAAGAAAATAAAATTTGGTTTGATTGCCACAACTGACTCAGGAAGCAAAACATTTAACAGTAATACGCTTCCTAAGAACATAATTATACCATATACAATAAATTGTTGAGATAATTTTTTATCGCCAATTTTTTCTTTTGCATTGATATAATATTTCCCTACAAGAGCGCCAGTTAATATGAATGCGAGCCAAGGGAAAAGTGGAAATAGGGAGCCGTGCATTTTGTTGAAATAATTTGCAATACCTAATGGAATAAATTGTGCAAAATCTGTATTCCAGGCAATTGGACCGAAAGCAAGTACAAACAAATCAATTAAAAAAATAGAGAGATAAAATGCTTTATCAGACTTAATAATTATCCGTAAAAGTAAAAGTAGTATTAATCCAACCGCAATACATTGAAGAATATCTACGCGAAGAAATTCGGTCATCATATGTGGGTATTTTGAATTTGATAATTTCCTTAGAGAAAGAAAAGACATATGAATTGAATAGCCAGCAACAAATACTAAAAACAGTCGTCCAAGTTTTTTCCAAAATTTCGAACCAAATTTTCTTAATTCATCTATTCCTTTTTGAAGCGAAAGAACGAAAACCATTCCGGATGAAAAAGTAAAAGCCGGCGCAACAAGTCCATTTATAAAGTTTAGATATGAAAACCACCATTCACCACGCATCTCTGAATTTATAAATGCATTTACAACGTGAACTTCTATCATAACAAGAAGTGCCAAACCTTTTAGCATATCAATAAACTGGGCTCTATTTTTCTTTTCCATTTTTAACCTTTATTTAGCCTCAAAAATGTGATTTTTACTCTTAGATTAATATATTATTCAAAGCATTCTTTTTGTCAGTATAATTTCGAAAAAAAATTTATTAGATTCACTTAAGAGCATAATTAAAAAAGCAAAATAATGAACTTGATTGTTGATATTGAAACAGTAGGTTCTGCATTTGAATCTCTTTCTGAAACCCAACAAGAATACCTATTAAGATATGCAGAGCATGAAATTGATCCAGCAAAAAAAGAATTAATTGTTGAAGATTCAAAAAGATATTTAAGTCTTTACCCGCTGACTGCCAAAGTAGTTGCTATAGGTATGATGAATACTGAAACAGAGAAGATCATGGTACTCTATGAAAGCGAAATTGATGAGGATATTATCATTGAAGAGAAGGAAATAAAATATAAACCAATGAGCGAAATAAAAATGCTCAAATATTTTTGGCAGTATGCTTCAAAATCCGATCGAATAATTACATTTAATGGAAGAAATTTTGACATTCCATTTTTAATGATTCGTTCTGCAATGCTAGAATTAAAACCAAGTAAAAATTTTATGAAATATAGATATGATTCAAAGGAGCACATTGATTTATTAGATCAGCTTACTTTTTATGGAGCTACTAGAAAATTTAATTTGGATTTTTACTGCCAGGCATTTGGTATAAAATCTCCAAAAGTAAAAGGCATAACTGGTATGGATGTAAGAGAATTATATAAAGCTGGGCATGTTAAAGAAATTGCTGTTTATTGCAGCGAAGATGTTAGAGCCACTTACGAGTTATATAAAATTTGGAACACTTATTTAAACTTTTCATAATTGGAATGTTCTATAAAATTGATAAATATTATTACCCGCGAAATAATAAAGTATCGTTAATAATTAGTCTTCTTGTTATAATTTTATTATTTCAATTTTTTCCTCAAATTAAAAAAACAAATGTCAGGAAAGTCGTGTTTAATGAACTTTCTATAAACGTTATAGAAATCCCTCAAACTAATTTTTCTAAAGGTGCTCAACCTTCCAATCCATTATCACATCAAATTTCAAATATTCTTAAACCGATTGATGACTTTATTTTGGATGACATTGATACCAAAAATGTTTCTCTTTTTACAGATATGCCAAGCAGTACTAAACTTTCAAGTAAATCAGTTTCAGATGGAATAATCGAAGCTTCTTCTTTATCATTTGTACCTAGACAAATTCTAGAGGTTCTACCCGAAAAAGTAAATGGTGCTGAAGGGATTATTAAACTGAAACTATTGATTGGAATAAATGGAAGTGTAATTCAGCATTTTGTTTTGAGCGATTTATCTTCTGATAAGAAATGTCTTGAGAATGTTATTAAAGTAATCTATAAATCAAAATGGCAGCCAGTTTTTTTTGATGGCGAAGTTGTAGAATATTGGCTTGAAAAAACTTACACTTTCAACTGATATTTTATCTCTTATATGTAGCAACATCTTAAAAATATTTTGATATTTAACAAAGGTTAAAGTAACTTTTATCAACATCTATGGAGGATGCATGGACTTTTCGATGATAATAAAATATGTGCAGAATAATACTAGCACTCTTGCTAGAGCATACTTTGATCAAGTTAAAAAATCAGAATTCATGCATACTTATCAAAAACTTGATGAAAGCAAGGTAATTGCCCGTGAAGAGACAGTTTTTGTAAATTTAATTAAGTGGCTTGAAAGCGGAGCTTCAAACGATGAAGCAGAAAAATATTTTGAGAAGGTTGGTGCTGAAAGATTTAACGAAGGATTTCCTCTTACCGAAATTAACTACGCACTCTATATTACTAAAAAAGTTTTTTGGAGTTTTATTGCATGGAAAAAAGAACTTTTTGAAAAGATGGATTTCCATCAGGTTGTTGAGCACATGACAATAGTCAACAATTATTTTGACCTTGGCAGCTTTTATATTATCCGTGGTTATATTCGTGAATTGATCGAAAAATTAGATGAAACCGCACACGTTTCAAAAGGAGATATTCAAAGAGTATTGACTAAAGGGGCATTAGATAATGATGATCTTGATAAGAGTGAGATTATTTGGAGACATATATAGCCGAATTAAAATTTTTGTTGCCTTTTCAAATCTGACTTATTAGTTTCCACTAGCCCTCTTGCTGAGTTTAAAAATTTCTAACTAATATTGGAGGTTTTATATGAACACCAAAAAATTACTCATCACAGCTTTTGTTGTTTTTATTGTATTGGAAGTACTTGGCTATTTAATCCATAATGTTTTGCTTTCCTCAACTTACGCCATGGAAGATATTGCTAAAGTATTTAGACCCATGGAAGAAATGGAAAGTAAAATGTGGGTAATGTGGGTAGCAGACTTAATATGGTCGTTTTTCTTTGTATTCATTTTTGCGAAGGGATATGAAAACAAAGGACTGATGGAAGGTGTGCGTTACGGTGTGTACATGGGATTGTTTGTTCAATTCACAGCTGCTTATGCTCAATATGTAGTGTATCCACTTCCATATTCATTGACATTCCAATGGTTTGTTTATGGATTTATTGTGTACGTTATACTTGGAGCACTAACTGCAGTTCTATATAAACCCGTTGCAAAACCGACAGAATAAAATTTTGCCTTTATTATATCTAAGGGACGTTTTTTACGTCCCTTTTTTTTAATACTTATTTATAAAAAAAATGAATAAGAAAAAAATTGAATCAAATATCACGGGTGTAATATTGTCTGGCGGAAAAAGCAGTAGGATGGATTTCAATAAATCACTCTTGAAAATTGACAATATTTTTTTGATCGAACACATATATAATATTTTAAGTAGTTCTTTTGATAAAATAATTATAAGCACTAATGAACCTAAATTATATAGCTTTATTAATGTTGAGAAAATAGAAGACTTAATAAAAGGGTTTGGACCACTCAGCGGAATTCATTCGGCTCTTACATATGCAAAGACTGATAAAATTTTTGTAGTGCCTTGCGACATGCCTTTTATTATTCCAGATATTATCAATTATTTAATCAAGTTTGATACAACTGAAGAAATTGTATTACCTATTGCCGAAGGTAGAATTCAATACTTGTTTGGTATATATAGCAAGCGAATCTTAAATCTTGCCGAACAAATTTTACGAGCTAATCACGAAGCAAAGTTGAATAATAGGGATATTAAAAAATCAGCAGTTAGTTTATGGAATTTCATTGAAAGAGTAGGTGCTGAAATTGTAGATGTTGAAGAAAAAATTTTTTATATGAAAGATCTTTTTTTTAATATAAACACACCAAAAGATTGGGAATATGCAATTGAGAAAATTATATAAATTAAGATTCTCAGTTGTAAATTTCTAAAGACATATCCTCTTTTATTTCCCAAATCCAGAAACGCTACCTTATTTCATTCTTAGTATTGGTAACTCTGCATTAAATAAAGATTCATTTTGAAATAAAACCTAACATTTGTATTTGGCAGAAAAGTTGATATTCATGAGTATCAATTTTTAGGTGATAAAATGTACACCCCGATAACAAATGAAATTCCCGTCTATACAATTAGCAATGCTGCAAAATTGTTACATATATCAGTTCATACTTTAAGAATGTATGAAAGAGAAGGATTAATAATACCATTCAAAAAAGAAAGCAACCAAAGACTCTATTCCGAAAAGGATTTAGAAAGAATTAGATGCATTAGAAAAGCAATTACAGAAGATAAAATGGGAATAGATGGTATTAGGAAGATGCTTTCTCTTATTCCTTGTTGGGGGATAATTAATTGTCCTATAAAAGAGAGGATTGAATGCAAAGCATACATTGGATATTCTAAACCATGCTGGATGCTTAAGCATAAAAATAATGTCTG
Organism: Ignavibacteria bacterium; assembly: GCA_016873835.1. GTDB lineage: Bacteria > Bacteroidota > Ignavibacteria > Ignavibacteriales > Melioribacteraceae > DSXH01. Next base: position 3,038 of record VGVY01000038.1, on the reverse strand, counting down.
TGAAAATAAAAATTGTCGAGAATGTGAAGTCTACTCTTCATTCGGGAATTGCCAAAGCATTAAAGAAAAATTGAAAGAACTTATTCATTAAAATTTTTTATTCAACTATTAGGAACTACAGTGAAAAAGCTTGTGATACTTGGTGCTGGTACTGCTGGCACAATGATGTTAAACAAACTTCATCCAATTTTAAATAAAGATGAGTGGCAAATAACAATTGTTGATCAGCACGAGACCCATTACTATCAACCGGGATTTTTATTTATACCTTTTGGAATTTACACGTGTAAAGATGTGGTAAAACCGAAGCGGGATTTTTTTCCATCAGGAACTAATGTTATAAAATCAGAAATTGAAAAAATAGAACCAAATGAAAACAGAGTTCTATTGAAAAGCGGACAAATTCTTGGATATGATTATTTGATAGTTGCTACTGGTGCCAAAATTGATCCAACAGAAACGGAAGGTATGAAAGAGGATTTATGGCACAAAAATATTTTTGATTTTTATACAATTGAAGGTGCATGTGCATTAGCAAATTTCTTTAAGCATTGGGAAGGAGGCAAATTAGTAATCAATATTTCGGAAATGCCGATTAAATGTCCAGTTGCACCACTTGAATTCGCATTTTTAGCTGATTGGTATTTTACCGAAAGAGGGATTAGGAATAAAGTTGAAATTCATTTTGTAACTCCACTGCCCGGTGCATTTACAAAACCACGCGCTTCTTCTATTCTTGGAGATTTTCTAAATAAGAAAAATATTAAGCTGACAAGCGATTTTAACATTGCTCGTGTTGATAATGAAACAAAGAAAATAATTTCTTGGGATGAACAAGAAGTTGAATTTGATGTTCTAGTTACAATTCCGACAAACAAAGGTGACGAATGTATTGCTCGCAGCGGAATAGGAGACGAATTAAACTTTATACCAACTGATAAAGAAACATTAATAGCTGAAGGTTATAAAAACATTTTTGTAATTGGAGATGCAACAAATCTTCCAAGCTCAAAAGCTGGTTCAGTTGCTCACTTTCAAGCAGATATCCTTCTAGAAAATTTTATGGATGTAATTGAAGGATTAGAACCAAAAGCAAAATTTGATGGGCACGCAAACTGCTTTATTGAGTCAGGATTTGGAAAAGGAATCCTTATTGATTTTAACTATGATACTGAACCTCTTCCAGGAAAATTCCCATTACCAGGAGTAGGACCATTCTCACTTCTTGAAGAAACAAAAATGAATCACTACGGCAAAATTATGTTCCGATGGATGTATTGGAATTTTTTACTCAAAGGAGTTGAACTTCCTATTGAAGCAAACATGTCAATGGCTGGCAAGAGGTTATAAATGGAAGAAAAAAAATTACAAACTCAAATTGATGAGCTTAATTCAAAATTAGATATTATTCTTGAAGAAATTGAACTTCAAAGACGCCATAGAAGAGAAATGGAAGATTTGAAAGATGATTTAATGAGAGTTGGCAAAGATTTTTATGAAACAGCTGTTGAAGAGCTTGATCAAATACATGACCATGTTAACACAAAAGATATTTTACATTTTGGCAAATACATGCTTAGGAATGTAAATACGATAAGTAAAGTGATTCAACAGTTAGAAAGCGCAAAGGATTTTCTAAAAGATGCTTCACCACTTATACGAGAATACAGTATAGATTTTATGGCAACATTGGATGAATTTGACCGTAAGGGTTATTTCGAGTTTTTTAAAGAAGCCCAAAACATTATCGATAATGTTGTTACCTCTTTTAATAAAAATGATGTTAAAGCATTAGGAGATAATATTGTTACTATTTTGAATACAGTTAAAAATCTTACCCAACCCGATATGCTTCATGCAGTAAACAATGCAGTTAGTGTTTATAAAAATCTTGATATAGAAGTTTCCAAAGAGGTGTCATATTTAAAAATGATAAAGGAATTAAATAAACCGGAAGTAAAAAGAGGAATAGCTTTCGCTATTCAGTTTCTAAAAAATATTTCTGAACAAAATGAAAATAAACAAGTAATTAATTCATCAAACATTAATTAAGGAGAAATTTATGGCCTCCAAAGAATACGCTGGCAAAATGCTGGAACTTGATGCAGACGGCAATTTAGTGAACTTGAATGAATGGAATGAAGAAGTGGCAAAAGCTCTTGCTGTTGAAGAAGGAATCGAATCTTTAAATGACCGGCATTGGGCAGTAATCAATTACATGAGAAAGGAGTTCACAGAAAAAGGCGATGCACCATCAATTAGAAAATTAACTAAAGAAAGTGGTGTTGACACAAAAGAACTCTATGCTTTATTCCCAAAAGGGCCGGCAAAAAAAGCAGCTAGAATTGCTGGATTACCAAAACCAAAAGGTTGTATTTAATTATAGGAGAGTAAAATGGCTGAACCAATTAAAAAAGTATCAATCGTAGTTTCTCGAGGCTCGCTCGAAGGTGTTTATCCAGGTCTTATAATGGCTAACGGTGCTCGTATGGAAGGTATTGATGCACAATTATTTTTCACTTTTTTTGGGCTTCACGCAGTTGTTGAAAAGAAAATGGATAAACTAAAAGTTGCAACAGTGGGAAATCCAGCAATGTGCGTCCCAGATGCAATGGGCCCAGGTTTACCAACTTGGATGGGTGCAATCCCAGGAATGTCTTGGTTTGCAACTTGGATGATGAAAAAAGAGATGGAAAAAATTGATATTCCTCCAGTTAGAGAATTCTTAGAAATGATTCATGATGCTGGTTGCGAAATATATGGCTGTAAAGCAACAGTTGATATGTTTCATTTAACACAAAAAGATTTTTGTCCGCAAGTGGATGGCGTTATAACTGTTGGCGAGTTCTACGAAAAATCTACCGGTGCTCAAATTATTTTTACTTAAAATAAACTGGATAAAATATGATAAAGAAACTATTTGTTTTATTTGTATTGGCTTTTATATCTCAATCCTTTGCTTCGAAGCACGGAATTTATCTTCTCACTGTATCAAACATTAAAGGTGATATTCAAAAAGTTGGTGAAGAAGTAAAGAG
>VGVY01000037.1 GCA_016873835.1 Ignavibacteria bacterium | reverse complement strand
CCAGCTGTATTAATTACACCCTGATGACAAGTAGCACAAGCTGATAAAGTTGATGCCAAATGTCCGGCTGGAGGTAATCCATGGCAAGACCCACAAATACCTTGTGAGCCATCAACTTTATTCCAAACTGGTTTATAATTATTACCAGTCATTTTATCTGCTACATAAGCAAATGGATATTGTGAAGCTGATCTGTTAAATTCAAAACTTCCGTGGCAATATGTATTACTGCAAGTATTATCAGTAAAGTTATAAGATGCTGTTCCAACTCCACTGGCCAAAGTTCCAAATTTCACTTCTGCCTTTGGAGTACTATCGAAATGACCAGCGGCAGTAATATTAGTAGGAACTGAGTGGCATTCATTACATGCAGTATTCGCACTTAGTGTAAGTTCAAATAGATGCTTACTATGAGCACCAACTGCTGGGTCGCTTGTCAAGATAGCATTGTTAAGCGCTCTTGGAGGTGCAATTCTACTCGCATTTCCAAAATCACCGTGACATGTGTTGCATGATTCAGGTCCGCCTGGTTTATTGTGACATGTGTTGCATGTAGGACTAGAGAATCCTCCGCTATAGTTTGAACCATGACAAGTTCTACATTGAGCCATATTCCAATTCAACCCGGTGATATATTTGCCATGAAACTGTGAAGAACTTGGATTCATTATATTAGAAGTGTGAACAGTAATAGTTGAATGACATTGGCTGCAAGATGGACTAATGCTGCTTCCAGCCCATGTAGTTCCGTGACATTGTGAACATGCATTCATTGTTTTATTAAATGCTTTGAAATACTTTCCATGAAATTGTTGAGAACTTGGATTAAACTGATTTTCATTATGTACAGAAATTGTTGGATGGCAATTTGCAGAGCTGCAACTCACACCAGCAATTCCACCAGAAAAATCAGATTGATGACATCTTTTACAATCATCCATTTTTTTATTAACTAATTGTTTTCCATGAAAATCTGGAGATGATTTTACAAGTGATTGACTGCTATGAACACTAACTTCAGCCGGTTGTGAAATATCATCCTGAAGATCTGAACATGAACTAATTATCAATCCTAACGCAATAATGAAAAAGAAATAAATTTTGAAATATTTCATATTCAGCCTGATAGATTAAATTTATTTATTATGACAATAACTACAAAAACCAATTCCTTTTATTCCACCTGGTCGAGCATTTGCATCCCGATGACAAGAATAGCATACGGAATTAAAATCGCTGTGCCAGTCGCCCTCTTTAACACTTCTCATAAAATTATTGATATGAGTTTTTGGGTTAGTTCCTCTGATTCCATCTGGGTCAGTATGGCACATTATGCAATTGGCATCTGCACCTTGAACATCATGGCAAGCAGCGCAATTTTCAATATCGCGTTTTGCTAATTTTGCATGTTCACCACCGCCGGAGCCAATTCCTATAGTAATAAAATTTGGGGCTTTGTGATTCATCGGAACAAATCCTTCCATTGCGTAATCACCGCCGCTTGTATTATGACATTCTGCACAAAAAGTTTCTGTTTGATGACAAGTAGAACATTCCATCGATTTTGATTTTGCATCGATACCATGAGTAAATCTGTAATTCAAATCGTGAATACGATTAATACTTTGCTGCTTTGTATTATCAACAAACTTATGTGGAGAAAAAGGAGTAATAAAATCTCTTGCAGTGTTTTTTTCAGTTATCATGGTTGTTGAAGCATGGCAAGTCTCGCAAAATGTATTGTTGTGACACATCTCGCAATCAGAATTCATAGACTCTGCTTTAAACCTATGAGATTTGAAAAATCCAACTCTTTGATGATCTTGAGGAATTAAATTTACAGTAGACGAGTGACAAGATTCGCAATTATTTGTTGCAATACTGACATCATTATGACATGAGTAGCACACATTCATTTTTGGAAAAGCTTCGGCAGCTTCAAAGCTATATTCAACTTTATCTAATCCTTTGTGACATTTTGTACAATCTAGTTTTTGATCTGCAACATGCATCTTGTGATTATAAATTAATTCTGATTCCTTTTGGATCAAGGGTTCGTTGACATCTTCATAATGACAGAAATTGCAATTGTCTGTATCTTCAACATCATGACAAGTGGCGCAAACAGATTTTTCAGGTAACAAACGATCTTTCAGTGAAATGCTTTCAGAGACCAATGTATGGCATGAAGCACATTCAACCATTTCTGTATGCTTAATATGCGAAAACTTTATAATATCCTTATTTGTTTTACTGACATTGTTTTCATTTGAATTAACTGCCGCAATGAAAAGAAATGAAACAGTAATTAATGCGAATGCAGTATAAAAATGTTTAATTTTCATAGTAGTCTAAAAATTTGTATTGAACAAGTAGTTTACTTTTAACAAAAGACGCATATCATTTTTATAAATCTTATTATCAAAAAATTGTCCTTGAAAATCGAACGAAAGATTTGTTAATGGTCTTAAATTAATACCACCTAAAATTGCTAAAATATTATTTGCTTCAGATTCTTCGTCAAGTTTGTAATTGGTATAAGAAATACCAGCAGAAGGAGTAACAACTCCATCAAACAATGAATGAGCAAAGTATAATGATACTGCATCAAGTTCACCAGTAAATCCTAAATTTTTTCTATAGCTAAAACTACCAAAATTAGAAGAAGCGCCAATTGTTAATCGAGTTGAGTTTTCTTCTTCAAACTTTACATAGCCAAACTTTCCAATCAAAGAGTAGAATTTTCCGAATGTATAATCAACTCCACCTTCAATTTCTTGGGTTGCTCCAAAATTAAAAATAGAAAAGATTGAGTTGTATCTAACACGCGGTTCTCTATAATTGTAGTAAACATTAAATCCCAGATTATCCGTTACATTAGCACGACCGTCAAATTCAATTTTGGATGTAACTGAGTAATTCAAATCATATTCATATCGACTATTTATTTCAAACAGATCATTTAATGCATATGATAATTCTCCAGAAACAAATTTATACTGATTTGATTTTTGCTGAATAAGTACAGTGATTGGATCATAATCATTATCAAGACGTAATGCATTATAATTTTGCGACTTGAAGTTTTTATCAATATAACTAACAGCTAACCTAAAATTCTCTAAAGCAGTCATTTCAAACTTTCCACCGAATACGTAATCATTTTTAAAATCTTCAGTAAACTCTAATTTTTGATAAGGTGGAACATTTCCGCCATAATAACCAGTTAATGAGAATCCTGAATGTTTTAACTTAAGATTAACACCATCAAATAAACCGCCGGCAACTGTAGAAAAAAGAGGCTGTCTTCCCAATTTTATTGTTGCAAATTGTACAATATCTCTTGCTTCAAGATATAAATTGTAAAATCTCAGCCTTGAATCACTATCAAGTGAATTGCCAATATTTGTTTCAAAATTAAATCGAGTTCGTATTGAAATTTTATCGTAATTAAAATTTAAATTCAGCGATTGAAAAGTTCTTATAAAAGATTCAGATACTGTTGGGGAATTAAAACGTTCAAAGGTGTAAAAGGAAGAAGAGAATCTGCCGTTGAGATTCTGTGAAAGTAAAATTATCGGCAGTGAAAATACAAGACAAAAAATTATTTTTTTCATTTTATGTCCATAAAATTATTTTTTCGGAACTGGATGGCCAATTTTTTCCCACATTTCATCAAATTTAAAATCTACATAAGTAGGGCTTTCTTCGTTATGGCAAGATTTGCATGATTTTTCTATTTCAGTTTTATCTTTCCAAACCATTAAGCCATTTTTTACAGATTCTTCTTTACTCTTCATTACTTTTAAGGATTTGTAAGCTGAGCCGGGTCCATGGCAAGTTTCGCATTGAACTCCTTCATCAACTTTAAATTTTGCACCGATTAATTTAGCATCAATTCCGTTTCCACTTGCATGACATTTCAAGCATTCTTCTGCTTCAACTGCTTTTTTATTGTATAGCTTTATTGCAACTTCCTCTGCTTCTTTGGTTTGTAATGTTTTGAAAGCACTTGCATGTTTGCTTTCTTGCCAAATTTTCAACTGTTCACCTTGTTTTTCGGTTTTATGGCACGTTCCGCACACTTGAACACCTTCATATCCATAAGGTTGTGCATCAAGGTTGGTGGGCAGTAAATATGTAAAAACAGCTAAAATGATAATAAATGCAAATTGTTTTTTCATGGAAAATCCTCCCATTGTATGTTATTTAAACGCAATTAGAAATATCGAACTCTATATAAAAATAGTCTAATTCGAATTAAAAGGCAATTATGTCCTTTTATTATTCAATTTATCTTAATTCTGTTCCACTTCTTTTGCTAATTCCTTTTCAATCCAATCGTTCAATTCAGGATCTTTTTCAATTTCCGAGTTAATTATTTTATCTGGATCTAAGCCATTTTGTTCCAATGTTTTCGTAAACAAAATGACAGAATTACTCAATTTTTTGAATTCTCTTTTACCGCTTTTATACTCAATCCACTGCAATACAACTTTTCGAAAATGTTTTTCATGATGATGACGATAATTTTCTAAAGTCATTTTCCCATCTATCCAAGTTAAGCTCATTGGATATTCATGAGGATGAAAAATAACAAAGAACCAATGCCAAATAATTATTGCAAGAGATGCTAAAACCGCTTCATAAAAATGTACTAATTCACTTACTTTAATTAACCATGTTGGCGCCCAATCTCCAACAAGAGTGGGGAACCATAGAATTAAACCAGTGATCCCCATTACAATTGTGCCCCATATTAAAGCCCAATATTCTGCTTTCTCTGTATAGTCATATTTATCAAATTTTGGTTTTTGCTTGCTAATTCCAAGATAGTAAAGCATGTTCTCTCTAAATTCAACGAAGTCACTTAACTTTGGTAATAGATTGGACAACACATCTCTTCCTCTTGAAGTAAAAAGTAAATACCCAATATGATAAACTCCAGTAACCATCATTACAACCGCAGCGCCTCGGTGAATATATTGACGTGCGGTTTCAGTCATTCCTAAATTGAAAAGAAGATTTGCCCACCAGCTTTGATGATATTTCAATGCAAATCCGGTAATAGCAAGTACTATAAATGAAATTAACAATAAATAATGTTGAATAACTTCGTTTTGGGTAAATCTCGGGATTTTGATGTGTTTAATATTTTTATTTTTCTTCTTTTTAATTTCATAAACAAAGATTAGTGCATTGTGCAGAGCCATACCGCCAATAACAATTATAATAAACCAGAAATAAATTACATCAACTATATTTTCAACGTATGCAGCTTCATCTTGTTGAGTTTTGTGCGAATAACTTCTAGAAAATGTTTGTGTAGCATTGGTGTGGCACTTTTTGCATGTAGCTGTCACATTTTCGGGACTAACAGAAGATTCTGAATAATCCTTTGGTAATATTTTATGAACTCCATGGCAGTCAATGCACATTGCAGCATCTTTATCGCCTCGCATTACAGCCATTCCATGGTAGCTGTCTTGATAACGCGATGCTTCAATTCCGCTTTTACCAAAACGTGCTGCTATACGAGGATTTTCATGACACACCATACAAGTTTCTTCTTGTAATTTTTTCGCTTCCTCACGTTTTCCTAAAATATTAACAGCATGTATTGAGTGTTCGCTATGGCAGTAATCACAAACTGGTGATTCAGTAAATCCTTTTTTAGCTCTTATCCAATGAATTGATTGTTGATACTCTTCAGCAGCTTTTGGATGACATTTTCCGCAAAGCTCCGGGATATTATTTGTAGAAATTTTTGATCCATGCTGGACTTTGTTTTTTATATCATGAGCCCCATGACACAAAATGCAATTTGCTGCTTCAAGTCTTCCTCCCTCAACTAACTTTCCATGAACAGAATTTGAATACCTGACACCGGGGTTGGGAATTGCGATTTTATATTTTTTAATTATTTCCGGATTATCATGACAGTTGCCACAAGTTTGCGCAAGATTTTTTGGAAAAACTTTACTTGAAGGACTATTCACCTTTTTAATATCATGTGAACCATGGCAATCCCAACATTTTGCCGCTTCATAAATTCCTTCCTTTAAAGAAATGCCATGAATACTTTCACGATGCACCTTAGCAATATCTGTGTGGCATAAATAACAATCTGCAATTTGTTCTGATTTTATTTCCTTTGAATGTGCATTAATATTATGTGAAATATAATTGTGGCAATCTGCACATTGTAAGTTTTTATGAACTGAAGAAGGCAATGTTATTCTTGTATCAACATCCTTGTGGCATGCATAGCACTGTTTATTTCCAATTGCTTTAGCATGATAAGGATTAGCTAAAATTGCAGATGTATGACATTTACTACAAACCTCTTTTACTTTTAGCCGATTGTCTGATGGAGGTGTTGAAACATTGTGGCTTCCGTGACATGTTTTACAATTAGGCGGATTCTTGATTTTTAGTCTATGATGAATATCAGCATTAACTAAACCGGTATATTCTTCATGACATGAACCGCAATTAACAGTTCTCGGTTTTTTCTCTATATGTTCTTCATCTTTAACATCGGAATGACAATCTTGGCATTCAATTATAGATTCGTGAACTGATTTCTCAATTTTATTTTCATGACAATCTAAACAATTAAAATCTTGTGCAATGGATGTTGAGGTTGATACTGTAAAAAACAGAGAAATGAGTATTAGTATTTTTTTCATGATTTATGTTCTATTTATAAGTTATTGGTAGACGAATATCATAGAATATAAAATTAAAATAATAATAAGGATTCCAATTGTAAGAGCAGTAAAACCAAAAATTTTGGCAGCTCTAATTAAGAAAGTTGAAGGAGCAACATTAGAAACACGTTCTTTATATCGTTCATCAGTTTCAATTAGTTCAAATTCTCTTGCACGGTCTTCTTTTAATTCTTCCAATTCTACCTTTCCGGTGAAAATTACTGTATCCATCGGAAATTTATCAGGTCTAAAATGAGTATTAAAAAAATGAATTGTAAAAATAAATCCAGTTGCTAAAAGCGCTTCATCGCTATGAATAATTGTCGCAATATTTATCATTTCACCAGGAATTCCCAATTGAGTAAAGAATTCGGGGAACCATAATATTAATCCGCTTGAACCAATAATAGCAACGCCCCAAAAAACAGCGAAATAATCAAACTTTTCCCAATAGGTCCATCTACCGTAAACTGGTCTTGGTCCTTTCCCCAAAAACCATTTCATTGTAGCTTTAAATTCATACCAGTCATTCTTATTAGGGACAATAGAACTTTCACCAGTTAACATCTCTTTAAAGGAAGATTTTCTCTTTCTTCTTTTACGAATTAAATAACCAATATGCAGAAAGAAATAGGTAAATGTTATAACCGCAGCAAACCTATGCAAAGCACCAGTCACTTCATATCCGCCCATTATATCAGACAAAGTTTGAAATACAGACGAATCAGAAAATTTTATTACCATACCGGTAATTGCTAAAGTTAAAAAACTAATTATAACTAGTATATGTAAAAAACGAGAGTAAGCATCAAATCTTTCATAATACTTTTTCCCGCCATTATACTGAAATTCATTATTCATCTAAAATGCCTATTTACTATGTTTTTGTTTCTTTAACCTTTTTTCGCGTAATGCCCGTGGCAGCCATAAAAGTGTATGCGTTCCAAAAAATAAGAACGTAACTGAAAGCAATATTGTCATAAACCAAAAAGTGTAAAACAGATAAGGATACTTTTCTCGATTGTGATGTGTTGCATGCGTAAGATATCCAACAAATTTTTTATTCGAATTAGGATGACAACTTTTGCATGTTTCAACAATATTAGCTCTGCTTAATTTTGATTCTGGATTGGAAGTCGGCAAAATCATATGTGAGCCATGACAATCGGAACACTTAGCAGCACCTTGAGCACCTAACTTTGATACTTTTCCGTGGAATGTATCAAAATAAGTAGTTGTCACCTCTTCATGACAATTACCACACTGATTTAGAATTTGTTTTCTGAAATCTCCTTGATCTGTTCTTCCAATTTCATGAGAAAAATGACAATCGTTACATACCGGCAATTTTTTATCTGTATCTGAAATTTCCGGGCTATGTATGCTATTTCGAAATTCTTCATAAATACCAAGATGACACTGAGCACAAGTTGTGGCAATATTTGCAGAAAATACTGTGGAACGTGGATCCTTTCTTGGTAATTCTCGATGACTTGAATGACAGTCAACACAAGTTGCTGTTACCATTAATCCGCTTTGAAGCAGTCCTTTTCCATGAATGCTTTCAACATATTCCGAAACAATTCCTTTTTTACTTGCATCAATTGAAGCTGCGATATTCATTCCAGTTCTATGACATTTAGCGCATAACTCAGGAACATTTCTTGCAAATGTAGGTGAGTTTTTCTGCACTTTTGATTTCATGTTATGTGTTTCATGGCAGTCTGTGCAATATGGTGCGTGTTCATTTCCTTTATTATGCTCAGTTCCATGAATACTAATTTGATAATCTTCTGTAGCAGCAGAATGGCACATAGAACAATCAACTTTTCCACTATTCAAACAAACCGGTTTTTTTGAAAAGTTAACATTTGTATGACATTTGAAACAAGCGTTATCTGTATGAACAGATGTTTTGAATTGATCGTAATTAACGAATAAAGATTTTTTCTTGCCGTCAACAATTTTATATAAATTTTCTTGACTATGGCATTTCATACACAAATCATCTGGATAACTTTCAGTATAAAATACCCTTCTAATTTTATGCGGTTGATGACAATCAATACAGTTTGGAACTTTATGCGGTTCTTTTTCCCAAAGCCTCCCACTTATTACCTTAGTATGGACTTCTTCAATTTTTCGATGACATTGTGTGCAAGTAGTAGCAATATTGTTTTTATTGATTGAAGAAAGCGGATTTTCATGAGGAAGAATATCGTGCGACGTATGACAGCTTGTGCAAACTGCAGTTACAATTAATCCTCTTTTGAATAATCCTTCACCATGGATAGATTCAGAATAATCATCAAGTGCTTGGTGTTCGCGAACAGAAACAAGTTTAGAAACTGGAGTTCCTTCTTTGTGACATTTACCACAAAGTGTAGGTATGTTCATCACATAAGTTTTTGATCTTGAATTTTTTGATGCCAGTATATCATGTTTGCCATGACATGATTCACAACTAGGAGCCAAAAATTTTCCTTTTCTGTGCGCATCTCCGTGAAGGCTTCTATCATAATGCATTACAGCAGTTTCATGACATTTCGCACAATTCACTTTCTTTAGAATTTCTGGGTGGGGAATATCATCTGGATTTATGTCAGCGTGGCAGTCAATACACTTAATTTTACTATGCACAGAATTGTTGAATGGTTTCTCATTAACAAATAGAGAAATTTTTTTGCCATTTCTTTCTACTGTTAATGTATTGTCACTATGACAATCGAAGCAAAGCTGATTTTCTTCACTTTGAGCAAAAGTAAGAATGCTCAAAACAAAGAAGGCAAGAGAAAATTTTAATTTATTCATACTGTTCGTATTCTTGATGAAGAATTATTCCAAAGTCTGTTGCGAGTCCGCAAATAATCCGAAATGGGATAATGGACATTTATATCTTTTCAAAAAATATTTAGTTAAAGTCACTTTGTCAAATTTTAATGTAATAATATTTGATTTTGCAAACCTTCATTTTATCTGTTATACATTTTTTTTGAAAAATGAACTTGTTATAGAATACCAATCTTTATCGTTAAATTTTTCAAGCTGACCCCAGAAAATTTGAGATTCATTTTTATCGTAAAGATTGAGTTCTTTAAGTTTATTAATATAGTTTTCAATCTCATCCTGATAAAATGTCACTGCATTTTTACCAATTTTTAAATTTTGTATTTCAGTTTCAAGTTTTTCAGCATCTAATGAACAAATCCAGTTTTTAAGATATGGAGTGAAATCTAAAGCTTCTAAATTTTCAATTAGTTCGTGGTTTATGTTTCGCACCATGCCGCTTATTGGGGATAAGAAATGAGTTGAACGAGTTCCTTGCTTTATAGTAAATAAAGGCTGTCCTTTTTCAATCGTCATCCCAAGGTTTGGTAGATCTAAGAAATCAATTTTCCCAATTAACTTTTTAGCAAAATCATCCATTCCAACTTTAACAGTTCCATCTTGGGTGATTGATGCCCAACAATGTCCTTCAGAAATAAATACCCCGCCTGGTATAGCAAATTCTCCAACACTTAATTTTTCACTTTCTTGTAATTGGGCAATGTGAACTCTTGGCTTCAACTGTTTATGAATTCTGTCTTGACGTTTTATCAAAGCATTTTTTGTAAACTCTAACAGTTCATCCTCAGTAAACGGTTTTTGAACGTAATCCATAGCTCCAAATTTCATACAACTTACTGCTGTTTCAACAGTTGCGTATCCAGTAATTATAATAACATCAATATCCGGACGTAAATGTTTTGCAACTTTTGTTACTTCAACTCCATCCATTTCGGGCATCTTCAAGTCTGTGAAAATAAAATCATAATGAAGGGATTTAATTAGATTAATTGCTTCAGCACCAGAAGTAACAGTATCAACAGAATAACCATCCAGCACTAGAATCTTTCTAAAACTATCTAATATTACATCTTCATCATCAACACACAAAATCTTTGCTTTTGGTTCGGGTACCTCAACTCGTTTTAGAGAAATTGCTTCCTTGCTGAAATCGTATTTAACACTTTCAGCTAAAATAGCTTCTCGATATTTTCGTGATTTTTTTTCGTTAAAATTTTTGATTGCATATCTAATAATTATATCAGCTATTATAAAAACGATAATTGATAAAATAAAAAGCGGCATTATTAATCTCCTTAAGTTATGTTAAATCTATCTATCGGAACTACATGAAATAAGCATATTCATTTCATGCTCTAACTCACTCGGTAAAATTCTGTATAACCATCCTTTGAAGTAGGGATCTTTTTCTAATAAATATTTATTTGAAATTAAATTTTCATTCCTTTCTATTATTCTTCCGCTTAAAGCAGAAAATAGATTATGAACTGAGCCATCATCAGTAAAAAATTTTATTATTGATGAGCCTTGATTAACTGTTTCATCTGGTTCCATAAATTCTATTGTTTTTAAGGAAGTCAAACTTTTGATAAATAAGTCAGTTGCGCCCAATAGAACCGATCCATCATAATCTTTGTTTACCCAGCATGAATACCCTAATCTAAAATATTTTGTTGGGCATGGAACATAAACTAATTTGTCTTCCGATTTTTTTTCTTCTTCCAAAATCTCGTAGTATTTAATACATCTTTTAATTACACTGGCAACTTCATCAAATGTAAATGGTTTGGGAATAAAATCTATTGCGCCTAGTGAAAGCGACTTTACAGCATTTTCTAATGTTGAATAGCCAGTTGTCATAACTACTGGAGTTTCAATATTTAGTTTTTGAAGCTCAGCGATAAATTGGAAGCCATCCATTTCATACAGCATTATATCACAAATAATCAGTTTGAATCTATTCACCCTCAACTTTGCGAGGCCAGAAATTGCATCCTCATCGTAATCAATACTGTAGTTATTGAGTTCGCTAATTTTTATAATTGAATCGATAACAACTTTTTCATCATCGATGATTAAGATATCTTTATAGTCCATCAGCCTTCCGGAATTCTAATTGTAAAAGTAGTTCCCTTATTAACTTCGCTCTGTACGTTTATTAATCCATTATGATTATCAACTATTCCCCATACAATTGAAAGTCCAAGTCCGGTTCCTCTCTGTCCTTTGGTAGAAAAAAAAGGTTCAAATATTTTATATAAATTCTCATTTGAAATACCGCAGCCGTTGTCAGAGACTTCAATAACAATAAATTTTTTATCTCCGCTACTGTCTATAAAATCCCATTTTTGCCAATCATCTTTGAAAGAGGCACATCCTTCAACATAACCCTGACCAGGCACAATCAATTTATAAACTGGTCCGCTGCAGACTTGACAAGTTTCGCTTTTATCAATTAGCGAGAAATCGCAAATCGAACAACTAAGATTAATTGTACTTTTTTTATCAATTGGAATTCCAAAATATCTTTTGTCGCTTCCATAAATAGGATCGATATGAACAAAACCCTTGTTTTCCTCTGTTTTGATCTTCAACTTAATAGATGGTAATCCGCTGAACTTGTATTCACTATCAAGCAGATTGTGATTTTTTGGACAAGCTGCTTTTTTGATTTGTGTAATTCCTTTTGGCGATATGCATAAATGAGATGTTTTAATTTTAATTGTTCCGCTTTTTAAACCAATCGCATCAATAGAATTAAGAAGGAGGTTGATAATCACTTGCTGCAGCTGATTAGCATCAGCAATTACTTTTGGAAGACTTGAATCAAAATCTTTTTCCAAATTAATTCTGCTTAATTTTAATTGATTATTAATAATAGCCAGAGCTCTTGAAATAACCTCATTAATATCTATAGAAGATTTTTTGGGAGTAGATTGTCTTGCAAAATCAAGAAGTCCTTTTATTATTTCGCGACTTCTCATAGTTTCACGGACTATTACATTAAGATCTTCTTGAAGTTGGGGATTATCTTTCGTTCTTTTTAATAAAAAGCTGCTGTAGGTTAAAACGCCGGTTAATGGATTATTTATTTCATGCGCAACACCGGCAGCTAGTCTGCCAAGCGAAGCCATTTTATCTGCATGAACTAATTGTAAACGAATTTCTTCCAATTTCTGAATCATATTATTGAAAGATTTAGCTAAATAACCCAGCTCATTATTCCCAAGATCTTTTATAACATAGTTAACATTCCCAACAGCAACTTCATTTGTTGCTTTTACTAGTTCCTTTACCGGTACATCAACAAGTCTCTTCACAAAAAATCCAATAATAAAAGCTAATGCTGTGATAGAAACAATTGCGAATAAAAGTTCTCTGATTCGATTGTAATTTATCTGTTTGTCAACTTCTGCAAGTGATAAACTTACATCTAATAATCCAAGAACAGTAGCATCTTGAGGATGTGCGTGACACGGTGCAACTGAGCAGCTTAACTCATTATAGATTGGATTAATTATGCCCATTAATCGAGTTGAATCAGGGTTCAGTTTGTAAATTCTCATTCGATCTTTTATAGCCAGTCTTTCAAGCGGTTTATTTTCAGCATGACATGCATAGCAACTTTCTGCTTCTTTATCTAACATTTTGCCAATGTCATCTTTGCGAGCCGAATAAATAATTTCTCCTTCTTTGTTCAGAATTCTTACATCATAAATTGATTGATCTTTCCCGATTGTGTTTATCGTCTCTTGAATATGTTCTCTCTGATTAAATAGCATGCTATAGCGAGTACTATTTTTAACAGTTTCACTCAATTGATTCGCATGTCTTTCAACTTCTGTAAGGAGAACATCACTTTGGGATTTTATATTGAAGTAAGAATAAACGCCAATTATAATAATCGAAGTAAAACCGACTGCAAAAATTAATTTAAGTGCAATCCTTCTATAAAAACCTATTTCTCCAAACCGTTTCATTCAGCTTAATTAATTTATTAAAATTATTTTTTCTCTTTATCAGTTGATAAATACCTAATTAGAAAAACAAATAATACTAAGAAACACATTAACAATAAGTACTCTAGGCCCTTTGTTTCGAATATATTTAGATATGTATAAGATTCCATCTCAAACCTCAATAATTTTTGTTTTTTTCAAATACTGGCATTCTTGTTACAATCCAACGGAATACCCACAGCTCACAAGAAATAACCATAAGTGTAACTACTATTTCTTGCCATGATGGAATATATTTATCTACAACATTCCAATTAAAAGTAATTACTGATATGTTCAAGCGATTAAGTATAATACCTATTAAACTTAGTATAGAAGCAACACGAATAATTCCTAATGATTTATTTCTTACACTATATGCAAACATGAAACATGGAATTAGAACCAAACCAATTACTTCTAAAAGAAACCAACCACCCCAAAAATCATTCAATAAATCCCAATGCTTACCATGAACAAAAATTAATGCTTTAAAGAAATAATAAACAAACATTGAAATTGCTGCACCTTTTGCTAATCCAAATATTATTTCGTTAAATGAATGGTGATGCTTCGGGTCAATCAATTTCTTGAACACTTTATGACTAATTGTTCCCTCAAAAATTATCATTGATAAGCCAGCAAAAATGGAAGAGACAAGAAATAATATTGGAATAAATTCAGTATACCAGAGTGGGTGAATTTTTGGCTTTGCCATTAGAAATAAAGCACCAAGTCCGGATTGATGAAGTGTTGAAAGTGTTATACCAAAAATTACTGTGGCTAATGTTAATGAGTTCAAAATTTTTCTCAACTTTTCAAATTTAGCCCATTCAGCGATAACTGGAGAGAATTCAATAAATTCAGCAATCATGTACAATAGGAAATGCCATGAAACTAAAAACAGAACCGAATTGTATCCAAAGGAATTTCCAATAATTGGATTTATAATATTCCATGGTTTTCCTAAATCAAGCACTAATGCGCCGGCATAAAAAATATAGGCAAGCAAACCATTTAAAACTGTAACTCGCACTATTGAATGATATTTTTCAACTCTCATTACATATACAACAAATGTTATTATGTAAGCTCCTCCAGCAAAAGCAACTCCAGTAACTACATCAAACCCTATCCAAAAACCCCACGGATATTTCTGTGATAAGTTAGTAACAGAACCTAAACCTTCAGTGAAGCGAAAATATAAGATTATTAATCCCACTATAATTATTGGAATAGTTATAATATTAAATGGTGTTAGCCATTTCCCTTGTGGTTTTAGTTCTTGAAAAAAGAATTTCAAAAATCTTTTTATTTCGGATTGAATTGACTGTGAATTATTCATGATTCAACTCCTCCGTTTTTCCTATTTCATTTTTTCGTTCTGTCAACATATTAAGTCCTAAAAGTAATGCTGGAACTCCAAACAACACTAATGGGACAGCGTAAAGAAATTCTCTAGTATATTCTGGGTATGGAGTATTTCCAAGGTCTGTTCTAAATCCAATTTGATCAAACGGTACGGGGGAAAGGTATAACCATCCGGTTCCGCCGACTTCATACTCACCATAAATTTTTGGTTCATATTTTTCAGGATGGCTGTATACTCTATATCGTGCAATCTCCAATAATTCTCTTTTACTTCCAAACATTAAAGCGTCCATTGGACAAGCATCTACACAAGCTGGTTTTTTCCCATCAATAATTCGCTCATAACACATTTTGCATTTTTGAATTTTAGGATTCCATTCATGGTATTCAAATTTTGGAATATCAAATGGGCATGAAACCATGCAATATCTACAGCCCATGCATTTATTTTCTCTCCATATTACGGGTCCATCAGTAGTTTTAAACATTGCATTTGTAAGACAAGCTGCACTGCATGCCGGCTGCCAGCAATGCATACATTGTTTTTTTACATATACTTTCCCTTTTGCAGTATCATAGCAATTTACAACGGTCCATTGTTTTTCACTTGTATCCCTAATTGAATTGAAAGCATTGTCTTTTGTTATATCTGGTACAAAAAGATTATGCTCTAATGAGCAAGCTACTTCACATGATCGACATCCAATACATCTTGTAGTATCAACTAGAACTCCATAAAATTCCTTTTCCACATTCTGATTTTCAGCTTTAGTTTTTCCATTTGGCAGTGCAACAGAAATGGCTGCTGCAGTTTTTAAAAAATTTCTTCGATCCATATCTACTCCTTAAAAGGCTGAATATTTTTTTTCAATTCAAATATTTTTTTTGGTATGACAAGTATAACAACGCTCACTTGCTTCTTTACCAGTCTTTACTTCATGGCATTCCCAACATTTTTTATGAACTACTACTTTAGAACTCAATGTTTCATCAGTAATTTTGGTAGGTTGTGTATGATGGCATTTTTTGCAACTAAAGTATTGTGTTTTTGAGGATGAATTTGAGGTATGACAGATTTCACAATTGATCCATCCCGACTTAAAATAATTTGGGTGGGGGGTTTTTAGTGAGTTTGCATTAATTTGATGATGGCAAAAAACACATTTTATCTCTACATTCTTTACATGGTATTCATGAAAAAAGTTTACATCTCCAATAGAAGAATTGAAAATTATATCTTTAGGATTTTTTAATGTATCAGTACGGATAAAATTAATTTGAATTATTTCATAATGTGAATTATCAATGTTTGTTTTATTTTCTATACTAGGATTACTATTATTGAAATATGTCATGTTAGTAAATAACACGAAAATTAATACAACATAAAATTTAGCTACCATTATAACCTCTCATAATTTTCTATAAGAATGAATTTTTAAAGTCATTCCAAATTTTTTCTTTCTTTTTATTCTCATCCTTCAAGTTATTTTCTGCGCTAATTAGGATTTGCGTATATCTATTAATTTCACTTTGATACCAATCGATAGTATTCTTACCAATTTTTAGGTTAACAATTTCCTCACTCAAGTTGGATGGTTCAATGATGCAAATCCAACATAATTCAAATTGCCTAAACCTAATCCATTCTGGGTGTTCTAAATATTCTTCATTTATTGATACTATTTTCCCAGTTATCGGTGATTTAAATTCGAACGTAGTACCAAATGCTTTTAATGAAAAAAGTAAGTTGCCTTGATTATAAAAATGATTGACGTCTGGAAAGACAACCTCATCTACCTTATCAATAATTTTTTTAATGAAATCATCTACACCCACTCGGACATTACCGTTCAATTCTATCTGAATCCAGGTATGGTTATTTGAAAGGAAAGCACCAGCCGGCACATTAAATTCGCGTTTTGAAGTTGATTCCTTTGTAGTTTGAGTTACTAAACGTATGGTTGGTTTCATCTGCCTTTCTATTCGATCATGGCGTCTTATCAATGAATTCTTAACGAATTCTATTAATTCATCCTCAGCAAAAGGTTTCTGAACATAATCTGCCGCACCATATTTCATCGTTTCAACTGCAGATTCAATTGTAGCATATCCAGTTATTACTATTACATCAATATCTGGACGTAAATGTTTTACAGCTTTTGTTACTTCGATGCCATCCATCTCAGGCATTTTTAAATCTGTAAATACAAAATCATATTCCTCTTTTTGAATTAATCCTAATGCTTCTTTTCCATTTTCAACAGTGTCAATTGAATAGCCAGCAAGAACTAAAATTTTTCTAAAGCTATCCAAAATAATTGGTTCATCATCAATAGCTAATATTCTCGCTTTTTGATGATCGACTTGAACTCTTTTTAATGATGCAGCTTCTACAGTAAAATCTAATTTCAAACCTATGTCTAGCGCTCTTTCACGTTCTCGTTTGATTTTTAGTTGTTCTCTTTTTTTGAAAGCAAATCGGAGTGCAACATCAACGATAATAAAAACGATGATTGTAAGAATTACAATTAATGCAATCATATGAGATTCTCCAGTATTTTTGATTTAAAACAATCTATGTTGAATAGGAGAAATCTATTTAAAGATAATTTATTTCTTACTTTGTAAAATGAATCAAGAATGAATGTAATGATTCAAATTTCTCAAAAGATTTTATATCTATATGGGTTTGATTTATTCCTGAAGTGATATGTATGAAGAGAAGTTTCATTATCGGATTCTATTTAAATGGAGCTGTTTATCCATTTCAAAATTACATTATTAGTCTTTGGATGTCAACGAAATTCGATTAAAAACGCTTCAAATAATCAAATATTCTGTTATTTTTGTCAACCAGATTAAAAAGAGATAAAAGTAATGAGCAAGCAA
This sequence comes from Ignavibacteria bacterium, assembly GCA_016873835.1. GTDB lineage: Bacteria > Bacteroidota > Ignavibacteria > Ignavibacteriales > Melioribacteraceae > DSXH01. Next base: position 3,101 of record VGVY01000037.1, on the reverse strand, counting down.
AAACCAGAGTTAGAAAAATTAAGAAATAAAATAAATAAAGTTGATTCTAAGATAATTGAGCTTCTTTCAAATAGAAGAAAACTTAGCAAAGAAGTTATTAAAGCAAAGGAAATTGAAGGGAATCAAATTAGAGATCAAAAAAGAGAAGTTGAATTACTTAATCGGCTTAGTAAAGTTGGAAAAAAATTTGGACTCGATTCACATTTTGTAACAAAAGTTTTTCATGAAATTATTGATGATTCAGTTAGGATGCAGCAAAATTTTGTTCAGCAATTATTAAATGAAAAGGATGGCGATAAAAAGAGGATTCAAATCTCAATTCAAGGAATTGAGGGTTCGTATAGTTATTTAGCAGCGCAAAAATTTTTTTCTCAAGCTGGTTATGATTTATTATTCATCTCCAATAAGCGGTTTGAAGATGTAGTTGAGTGTTGTGAAAAAGGTGATGCAGACTATGCTATACTTCCAATTGAAAATACAACTTCCGGCGGAATTAATGAAGTATATGATGTTTTATTGCACACATCTCTCTCTATAGTTGGTGAAGAGAAATTTCAGGTTAAACATTGTCTCGTTGCTAAGAAAAATATTCCGCTTTCTAAAATCAAAAAAATATATGCACATCATCAAGCGGCCGCTCAGTGTAGTAAATTTATAGAAACCGTTCCGAATTGCTCAGTTGAATATTTTATGGATACTGCTATGTCAGTTCAAAAAATCAAAGAAATTGGGAATCAGTATTATGCAGCTATCGCAAGTGAAGAAGCGGCAAAATTATTCAAAGTAAAAATTTTGAAAACTGATATTGCTAATCAATCTGAAAATTATACGAGATTTTTAATTGCCTCTCGCAAACCAACTTCGGTTGATCCGCGAATTCCAACTAAAACTTCTTTGGTAATGGCAACCTCGCATACTCCTGGTTCTTTGGTTGAAGCATTGAATATTTTTAGAAAATATAATGTGAATATGACTAAACTTGAATCACGACCAATTATTGGCAATCCGTGGGAAGAGATGTTTTATTTAGATTTTGAAGGGAACACATCCGATGAAAAAATTCAAAAAGCACTTGATGATTTAGGACACTTTACACGTTTTTTAAAAATACTCGGAAGTTATCCTTCTCAAGATTTGGTGAAGACAAAACTCGAATTTTCAGAACTTCTTTTTGATAAAGAATATTCGACTGCAAATGAGAATCATGAAAAAAAATCTAATGTTGATGTACCAACTCCAAAATTAAAAGGGAAGAGTTATAAACTTGCAAGCAGAGAATACAAAAATGAAGATACCATTATAAAAGTAAAAGATGTTCAAATAGGAGGAAATAATTTTGTTGTAATTGCTGGTCCATGTGCAGTTGAATCAGAAAAACAAATTATGGAATGTGCATTAGAAGTAAAAGAAAATGGAGCGCAAATTTTAAGAGGCGGTTGTTTCAAACCTCGCACTTCTCCATATAGTTTTCAAGGCTTAGGTAATGATGCTCTCAAGTTTTTGTCTCAAGCTGGAAAATCATATGACCTTCCAGTAATAACTGAAGTTTTGGATACCGAACATGTTCTGGCTGTAGCTAAGTCTGCTGATATTTTACAAGTTGGTGCACGTAACATGCAAAACTTTGCTTTGCTTAAAGAAGTTGGAAAATCACACCGACCAGTTTTATTAAAACGCGGAATGATGTCCTCAATTGATGAATTATTAAATGCAGCAGAATATATCTTATCTCATGGCAACCGGCAAGTTATTTTATGTGAACGCGGAATTAGGACATTCGAAACTGCAACAAGGAATACTCTTGATTTAAGTGCTATTCCAGTATTAAAGGAATTAACACATTTACCAATAATAGTTGATCCATCTCATGCAGTTGGACAGAGAGACAAAGTTGTTCCATTAGCAAAAGCTGCGAAGGTTATAGGGGCACATGGAATTATGGTTGAGTTCCATCCTGAACCTGAAAAAGCTTGGAGCGATGGTGAACAATCACTTTATTTTCATCAGTTCGAAGAATTAATGAGGGATTTATATAAACTATAATTAAGTAAAATTGTACATCAATTATTAAAAACACTTTATATTGATAAAATGAAGAAATGAAAAAAATTATAGACTGATGTTTGTTAAAATAAATATTGCAGCTGCAAGTTGATATGATAATAACTTGCACTAGTTTTAGTGAATGCAATCCCAGAATCTAATCCTAAACCTAATTTAAAACCTTTTAAATTGTCGTCAGTAAAATCTATTCCGCTAACTAAACCAAAATTTACTCCCGGTTCCCAAATATTGATATCACTAAATGTTCTATCATTAATTATCATTATTCCAGCACTGCTCTCAGCGAATATTAGTTTTGAAAAGTTAATGTTTAGAACGCCCTTTAAAAAGTAGGATTTCAAAAATGGATAATATCTGCTCATTCTATTTTCCGGTAGGAAGTATTCAATTTTCCTTGCGTAAAAAAAACCGGTTCTAAATGAAACATCTTCGGTAAACCAAAGTTGAAAATCGAAAAACAATGAACCGCCAAAACTGGTAACAGATGGAGAATTTCCTTTTATTTCTCCAATTCCAACCATGCCGCCAAAACCTAAAGGTTTAATTTGCGAAGAGATAGTTGAAGAACTATAACACAATAAAATTATTATTAGAAAGTTTCTCGCTAAGTTCATTATTTTTATTAAGTTCAGAAAATATTCTTGTTAACGCAACATCAAATTAACAAAATAAATGTGAGGTTAAAATGGAAAAAAACTTATATCATTATAAAGCAACTGTTACTGAAGTCTATGATGGTGATACTTGCACAGTTGATATTGATCTCGGACTTCATGTGTGGACAAGAGGCGAAAAAATCCGTCTCAATAGAATTAATGCTCCTGAAGTGAGAGGATCCGAAAAGGAAAAGGGTATTCTATCCAGAGATTTTTTGCGCAATAAAATTCTTGGCAAAGAAATTCTTCTTGAGACTATCAAAGATAAAGATGAAAAGTACGGTCGTTACCTTGGAGAAATTATTTTATTGGATTCATCTAATAATGAAATAAATGTAAATGATTTGTTAGTAAAAGAAGGTTTTGCAGAGTATAAGAAAT